>NZ_CAJNKE010000099.1 GCF_905232215.1 Burkholderia sp. LMG 13014 | reverse complement strand
CCGAGACGGTGCCGCTCCGCTGGCAATCGAAGTATGCTGTAGCGCGGCCGTTTCGCACGCAACACCGGTTGCGGCCGAAGGAAAACCAGACAGCCCCGCGATCCATCCGGCGGCGAGAACAAACAGACTTCGGCCGGGAGTGGGGCGGCAATCATGACCATGCTGCGTTCGTGGGGTGCGATTCTTTCGTTGCTGGCGCTCGTTGCATGCGCGAGCCTGCCGCCGCAGGCCGATCGCGCGCCGACACATGCGTACACCGATACCGACAACACGCGGCTGGGTGCCGCGTTCCAGAAGCAGGCCAGTACGCATCCAGGGCAGGACGCGTTTCATCTGCTGACCGATCCGGTCGACGCGCTGGATGCGCGCGTGTTGCTTGCCGATCGCGCGGACCGCTCGCTCGACCTTCAGTACTACATCTGGCACGACGACCTGACCGGGCACGAACTGGCCGATGCGATCATTCGCGCGGCCGATCGCGGCGTGCGCGTCCGTGCGCTGCTCGACGATCTCGGCACGAACGCGGACGACCGCAAGCTGCTCGAGATCAGTTCGCATCCGAACATCGAGATCCGCTTGTTCAATCCGGTCGCCACACGCCGGTTCAAGAAGATCGGCACGGTGTTCGAGTTCTCGCGCGTCAACCGGCGCATGCACAACAAGGCGATGATCGCGGACAACCAGGCAGCGATCATCGGCGGCCGCAATATCGGCGACGAGTATTTCGGCGCATCGTCGATGCTGGAATTCGGCGACCTCGATGTCGTCGTCCACGGCCCGGTCGTGAAGAACATCTCGACCGAATTCGACACGTTCTGGAATTCCCCGTACGCGTATCCGATCGATGCGCTGGTCGGACACGATGCGGCGCCGGGCGGGCTGGACCGCGAGCGTGAACGGTTGCGCGACTACCTGAGGACCATGGAGGACAATCCGTACGTACTCGAGGCGAGGCAACGGCTCGACCAGATTGTTCACGGGGCTGGCACGGAACTGTCGTGGGGCCACGCGACGGTGCTGTACGACGATCCGTCGAAGATCGCGCACGCGCCGAAGGACAGCGACGGGCACCTGATGCCGCAGTTGCGGGCGCTCGCATTGCAGCCTGAGCATGACCTGCTGATCGTGTCGCCGTATTTCGTGCCGGGCAGGGAGGTCGTCGAGCGGTTGCGCGCGCTGACGGCCCGCGGCGTGCGCGTAACCGTGCTGACCAACTCGCTCGCGTCGACCGACGTGGCGGCCGTGCATGCGGGCTACCGGCAATACCGCAGCGATCTCGTGGCGGCCGGCGTGCGGCTGTACGAACGGCGGCCGTCGGGCGACAAGAGCATTTCGAAGCAGGTGATCATCGGGTCGTCGCGCGCATCGCTGCATGCGAAGACCTACGTGTTCGACCACAAGAGCATTTTCATCGGATCGATGAATCTCGATCCGCGCTCGCTGAACCTCAATACGGAAATCGGCGTTTACTGCGAGAGTCCGGCGATTGCGTCGCAGGTGGCCAACGATCTGGAAGCACGGCTCGATCGAATTGCGTGGCGGGTCGAGCCGCGGACCGATCCGGCGGGCAAAGGGCGGCTCAAGTGGATTCAGACCGATTCGGACGGGAAGGTCACGGAGCTCGATCACGAGCCGGAAGTGTCGGCCGCGCGGCGGATGGAAATCTGGTTTCTCGGGCTGCTCCCGATCGAATCGCAACTGTGAGCGGCGACGCCGCGCGCGACGCTCAGCAACGCGTGTGGCCGTGCTGCTCGATGACGGCCGCGAGCTGCATCGTCGCGGTCTCGATCGTCGTATCGTTCAGGCCGGCGTATCCCAGCACGAAGCCGTTGTACGGCCGGCCGTCGCCGACCCGATAGCTGCTCAGCGGCTGAAGCAGCAGGCCACGCGCGGCTGCGGCGCGGGCGACGTCGGTATCGTGCAGCGGCATCGCGAGATCCGCCGACAGATGCATGCCGCCCGGACTGTCCCGAACGCTCAGCGCAGTGCCGAGGTGGCGGGCGAGTGCCGCTTCGAGGCTGCTCCGCCGCTCGGCGTACAGCATCCTCATCTTGCGCAGGTGCCGCGCAAAAAGGCCGGTGTCGATGAATTCGGCCATCGCCAGTTGGTCGGCCGAGTGGCCGCGATGGACGAGTTCGCGCAGCGTTCGGGTGAAGCGCTCGACCAAAACCGGCGGAACCACCATGAAGCCGAGCCGCAGAGCGGGAAACATCGTCTTGCTGAAGGTGCCGAGATAGCAGACCGGTGCGTCGGCATGCAGGCCCTGGATCGCGGGCAGCGGTTGGCCGCCGTGGCGGAACTCGCTGTCGTAATCGTCCTCGATGATCCACGCGCCGCATGTACGTGCATGCTCGACGAGCGCCGCGCGCCGCCGGGGGCTCATCAGCGCGCCAAGCGGGTACTGATGCGATGGCGTCGTATAGATCAGCCGGGGCGGCCGGGTGCGCCACTGTTCATCGGTCGGCGCCATCCCTTCGTGGTCGACCTCGATCGGCACGAGATCCAGGCCGGTCGACCGGAATGCGGTTCGGGCGCCGTTGTAGCAGGGGTTCTCGAGCCAGCCGAATTCACCGGGATTCGCCAGCATGCGCGCGCACAGTTCGAGGCTGCTTTGCGTACCGTCGGTGATGAATACCTGGCCTGTTTCGCAGCGCACGCCTCGCGAGACCCGGATGTAGGCGGCCACGGCGCGCCGCAATTCGGATAGCCCTTCGACCGGGCCGTATGCGAGCTGCGCGGGCTTGATGACTTTCCATGCGCGCTCGATGCAACGCCGCCATCGGGTAACGGGGAATTCATCGAGCGACGGAAGGCCGGGCACGAACGGCAGCATGCGTTCGGGTTCGGGATCGGCGTTCTCCAGCCCGTGCACACGCTCGGACAATTGAACCGGGGCCGGGCCGCTTGCGAGCCCGGCGCTCGAGCGGCCGCATCCATCCCATAGCGTGATCGTACCGTTGCGCGTGGCCGCGACGAAACCCTCCTCGGCAAGGCGCTCGTACGCATAGACGGCCGAATTGCGCGCGATGCCCAGCTCCGCCGCGAGCACGCGCGTCGACACGAGCCGTGTGCCGGACGGAATGTGTCCGTCGAGCAGCATGTTGCGCAGGCTCCGGTAGAGCGCTTCCTGCTGGCTGTGTCGGGTCGTGCCGTCCTGTCTGGAAAGCGATGAGATGAGCAGCGCGAGATCCATGGGCTGGTTCCAGAATTTTTCGTTGAGCTGGTTCTTTTGAAGATTCGACGCGCATCGTATCGTTCACGTTCTCGCGGTGCCGGCCGGCGTGGGGGTTTTCCGGCGATCGTCCAGGATAGCGGCACGCGCGTATTTTGATCGATTTGGCAAGCGACTGTCGATGGGCCGATCGACAGGTCGGCTCAGCCGTGGAAGTCGCACGCATCCGATTCGATCAACTTCGGAGTACAAATATATTCAGGGTGGATGCCCGCGCGGTGTCGGAACGCGGGCCACTCGATGCGTGCAAGGGCACGCGAACAGGAACACGAAACATGCAAGACCAGACCGTCATCTCTCCCACGTCCCGCACCACCATTCGCCGTCTGCCGGAACTGGCGAACCGCGATCGCACGATGCTTCATCGCATCGTGGACGAGGCCTACGTCTGCCATATCGCGTTCGGTGCAGGCGAGGACACGCATTGCATCCCGACCGCGCACTGGAGACGGGGCGATTACCTCTATATTCACGGGTCCAACGGCAGCCGGATGATCAAGGCGCTGTCGGCGGGTGCACAGGCCTCCGTCGCGATTACGTTGCTGGACGGTCTCGTGTTGGCCAGGTCGGCCTTCAACCATTCGATGAATTACCGATCCGCGGTGATCTACGGGCAGTTCGAGAGGGTGGAGGGGAGTGCGGACAAGCTGCTGGCGCTGGATGCATTGATGGACAAGATTGCGCCCGGTCGCAAGCATGACGCGCGGCCCGGCAACGAGAACGAACTCAATGCGACCAGCGTGCTGCGGATTGCGCTCGAGGAAGCTGCCGTGAAAGTCAGTGATTCAATGCCGTCCGACAAGGACGAAGATCTCGCGCTCGCTGTCTGGACGGGGATCCTGCCGCTGAAGACGACGCGCGGCGCACCGGTTCATGCCGACGGCAACATGCCGGTGCCGGACTACGTCCGCAACTGGGTCGAGTGAGTTGCGCGACAAGGCCGCGCGGTTTTGCGGAAAGCGGCCGCGCGCGGCGTCTTGAGCCGTGTTGCTTTCGCATGGCAATGAGACGCGACCTTCGCCGGCCGACAGCGCGAATGTCGCGCCGTCGTGACGGGGGGCGTTTCACTCGGTGCGATGCTCATGCGTCTCGTGCGGCGGTTGCGATTCCGCAGGGCGCGGATGCGGTGCGGGCGCGTGCTCGGCGGCCGGTTGCCGCGGCGGCGGTGCCGCGTGTTCCTGAGGATGCGCTTCGTTGTGCGGCGGCGTCTCCTTGTGCAGTTGCTGCTGAGCCTCGTTACGTTGTTGCATGGCTTCGCGCTCCTGCTGCTGCGCCGCATTGTGTTGCTGCATCTCCTCGCGCTGCTGTTGCTCCGCTGCGTTGTGTTGCTGCATTTCCGCGCGTTGCTGCTGTTGTGCCGCGTTGCGCTGTTGCAGTTCCTCGCGTTGCTGCAGTGCCTCGTTGCGCTGCTGTTGCTGCAATTGCTGTTGCTGCGCGGCTGCGCGATTTTCCTGCGCGGCGCGCTCCTGCTGCAGCGCCTGCTGGCGCTCGTCACGCATCGCGCCGGGCGCATGCGGCGCCGGTGTTTCGGCATGCGGTTCGTTCGCGCGGTTCTGCGCGAATGCGTCGGGCGACGGCCGCGCGCCGGGGCGCGTATCGTTCGCGCCGAAGTGCGGCATCGTCATCGGCACGGCACCCGGGCGCTGCTCCATGACCTGCCCACGCATCGGCGTCGCGCCCGGCTGCATCGTGTTGCGTTCGATCGTCGTGTTCGTCGTGTTGTTGGTGACGTTGCCGCCGTAGTTGTTCGTGATCCGCGTGTTGCGGATATTGGTGATGTTGTTGATCACGGTGGTCGACTTCGACACGTACGTGGTGTGGTTGTACACCACGGCCGGGCGCTGCCAGCCGCCGTTCCAGCCGGGGCCTTCCGGACGCGGCGCGCCCCAGTTCATGCCCCATGCATGCCAGCCCCAGTCGTGGTGGCCGAAGATCGCGGCGCCGACGGCGATACCGACGCCGAACGTGATCACGCTGGCGGCAACGACTTCATCCGTGCTGTATGAAGGCGGCCGATACACGTAGCCGGGGTACGACGAAACCGGCTCGCCGTAGACGACCGTCGGGTTGTAAGACGGGACATAGACGACGTCGGGCTGGGTTGATTCGATCTCGATGGCCTGCGCGGGCGGCGGCACGATGGCCGGCCCGGCGTAGACCACGGGCGCGTCGGTGGCCGGCGTATAGCCGGACGGTGCGGCCTGCGCGACTTGCGTGACGCGCATCTGGCCGCCCGAGCGGAGATGGCCGGATGTCTGCGCGCGCTGACGCATCGCCTGGATCGCGTTCATCACGTCGGTCGGATCGTTGTAGTACGCCTGGCCGAGCGACGTGGTCCAGGCCGGGTTCGACGCCATCTGCGACAGCACCGCGGGGAACGCGGTCAAGGCCTTGACGGACGGATCCCACGGCTGCGTATCGGCGGCGGTTGCGAGTGCCTGTCCTTTCAACGACGGATTCTGCATGCCCCAGTTATTGGCGGCCGTGACCTGGTCCGGGTACGTTGCACCCGCCAGCACCAGCGCGACGAGCTTGTCGGGGAACAGTGCGACCGGCGCGACCATCTGGTAGAGCTGATCGGCGGTCGGCGGCGTGTAGGCGACCGGCGTCGAAGCGGGCTGGGCCACCGCGGCCGCGCTCGCGTCGCTGGCCGGTGTTGCGGTGGTGTTGTCGCCGTTCTTGTTGCAGGCCGAGAGGCCGAGCAGCGACACGACGAGGGACGACGCGATCAGCGTTCTGACAGGGCGGTGTGCACGTGTGTTGTTCATGTTGTTTGTTCGGTGTTGTGTCGGCGTTGGCAGGCACGCGGGCTGCGCGATCGGCTTGAGCACTGTGCCGCGACCGTCAGCGCATGCCCCGGGGTCATTGGCCGGGGCAGGCGGCAAGGTCGTGTTCGCATGGTGTTGTCCCGCGACGAATCGATATATCCAGTTAAACGCGTGACACGCGCGGAAGTTGTCCGGGTGTTGTGTAACAGTGTGTACCTTGCAGTCCGTAAGCGGGCTGGCACTGTCCGCGTAATTGATCTGAAAGTTGCTCGCGCAACGATTGCAAGGTCGGCGAGTGCGTCGTCGCGCCGGATGCTGCGCCGCGAGATTGCGCGGAACGCAAAAAAACCGCGAGAGCTTGGCAGCGCTCGCGGGTCGTTCAAACGATCACATCCGGTTCCGCGTGCGCTACGGCGCGCACGCGGAACCGGGGCGGTCATCGGTGCATCAGCGTGCGAAATCCGGCGTGCTCTGGATGAACGCGTTCAGCTTCGAGATGTTCACGCTGCCGAAGCCCGTCGTCGCGTCCCAGCCGGCCTTCGCCTTGTAGCCGTAGGTGCCGCTGCCGTTGTTGCCGGACGTGACGTCATGCAGCAGCGCCGCGTTGCTCGGGAAGTACTTGTAGATGCTCGACGCGGGGAACCCGAGCGCATTGTTGTTCGCGGACTGCAAGCGCGCCCAGATGCCCGTGAAGATCGGCGCGGCAAGGCTCGTCCCGCCTTCGTTGTTCAGGTAGCCCGAGCCCCACAGCGTGTCGGACGTCTGGCCGTTCACGACGAGAATCGCGCCGGTGCGCAGGTCCGCGTCGAAGCCGACGTCAGGCAGTGCGCGCTTGGTCGATCCCGTGAGGCTCGACGATTGCCACGACGGCGCGGCTTCGTACTTGCTGTACCCGCCGCCCGTCGACCACACGGTGCCCGGCTGCCAGCTCGGATCGTTCCAGACGATCTCGCTGTTGTACGCATTGGTCGACGTATTCGTGAACAGCGTCGTGCCGCCCACCGCGATCACGTACGGCGACGTTGCCGGCTCGCTCACCGTGTAGGTCGAGCGTGACGGCGTGCCGCTCGCGCATTCGTACGCACCGTGGTCGCCGGCGGATACCGAGAAGGTCTGCCCTTGCGCGATCGCCTGCTTGAAGATCGTGTCGTCGGTCGCCTGCGAGCCGGTGCTGTTCGCGGACGATTCGCACACGCCGAGCGACACGTTGATCACCTTCGCGACGTTGTCGGTCACGGCCTTGTTGTATGCGGCGGTGATCGCCGTGAGCGTCATCGACGGTGCGACGTAGAACACGACCTGCTTCACGCTGCCGCCGGCCGCGCCGACGATCGACTGGCTGTCGAGGTTCCATTCGACGGTGCCGTCGGTGTCGGTGTAAGTGCTGCCGGACGGACCCGTCTTCACGATGCTGCTGCTGATCGTGCCGAGGCTGTTGTTCGCGGCGAACGTATTGAGGTCGCTCACGGTCTGCGACAGGTCGCCTTCGGAGATGATGCCGACGGTGGTCTGCGAGGCCGTCGGCGTACCGTCGCCGCCGTAGATCGACGAGAATTCGGTCGGGTAGTGCGGCACCGCCGATGCACCGGCCGGAATCGTCAGGTTGCTGGTGTTGCCTTGCGGCTGGCTGCCCGCGCCCGTGTGCATCAGCTCGACGTTCTGCAGGCCGAGCACCGCGCCCACGACGCCGCCGATCGCGTTCGGCACTTGCGCGGCATCGGTATTCGCATAGACGCTGCGGCCGTTACGCGTGAAACGCTTGAGCGTCGTGCGGAACGCGGACTGGATGGTCGCCGCGGTGCCGGACGCAGATACCAGCAGGCGGTTCGGCGCGACCACGATGTTCACGAAGCCCGCCTTGCGCAGATGCGCGACGACCGAAGCGACCTGCTGGTCGGTCGGCGCATATTGCGCGGCGAACTGCGCCGGCGTGAGGAACTGCCGGTAATGCGATGAACCAGGCGTATGCAGGTCGTGCAGGTATTGGTCGAGTTGTGCTTCATTGCGCAAATTCAGACCGAGCACGATGTCGACCGATTCGCCCGGCGCCATCTCGACAGCTGCCGCTGCAGCGGCGGCCGTGCTCGCGGCAGGCGCGCCGGCCGTGCCGGCTTCGCTCTGCTGCACGAGCGGCAGGAAGCCCTTGGTGCGCGTTTCCGTCCAGCCGGCCGCAGGCGCGGCGTGGACGGTTGAGATGCCGAACGACGCAACTGCTGCGGCGGCGAATGCGAGCTTGACGAAGCGATTGTGCTTTTGTTTCTTGTCTGCAACCTGGTTCATTTGAATTACCCCTCCGGTTGAACATCGAACGGCACGAACAACAACGGTCGACAGCGGTGCGGATCATGCACCGCCGATTTCTGTCGCACGCGTGCGGATGGCGCGGACGCGACAGGGCCTTTCGCCCGATCCGGAAAGGTGTTTTTTCTCCGGAGGCGAAATACGGAAAGCGCGGTAACGGGAAGGCTGCGCCGCGAAACGGCGCAACGGCGCCGGGAATGGCGCGGGCGGGATGGCTAGAGCAACAGTTTCGGTGTCCTGCTCATTTGGTTCGATCCTTCGGCCTGCTGCCGGATGGCAGTTGTCCAATGAGATGCATCGGGATGTTGCATGTGCCGGTGCGCGAACGATACAGCCGGCGGCGAGCACTTCGGTGCGGCGGAAGCGAAAAAACGTAGAGCGGAAGCGATTGTGTAGTGAGCAATTCGTCAGATTGCTTGCATCGGACGGTATCAAGAACGAAAGCGAGGTGTCAAACTTTTTTTGATTATATGAAACTAAATTAAAGCGAATAAGTGCAATGTTTTTGAAAATATTGGCAGTAATTTGTAATATTCGGAGTCGACAAAGAAAGTAATGCTGAATGCGATTTGCCGATCGTTTCCGGTTCGACGCGTAATGGGCGCAGTGGGCCAATCGTGTTCGAGGCGTGACTCGAATCGCGGGGGCGCGGCGGCGAAAGTCGAGTTTGCGGGCAGCAGGAAGCGGGGCATGAATTGCCGAGGCGTCTAACCTTGCGCATGTCGGCCCATTTAACGAGGATCGAACCTGACGTGATCGATAACGACAAGTTTTGCATCGAAGTGCCCGCGACCTGGAAGGCCGCGCTGGCAGATGGCCGATGGACGCGACAGACGGAAGGGCAGTCGGATGCCGCGGTGTTCCGGCTCGATGCGCGCGACGGATCGCGCCGGTTCATCAAGACCGAACCGGCGGGGCCGCTGGGCGAACTGCGTGACGAGGCGGCGCGACTGCGCTGGCTGGCGACGACGGGCTTGCCGGGTGCGCAGGTGCTCGACGTGGCGTCGGCGGCGGGGCGCGAGTGGATGCTGCTGAGTGCCGTGCGCGGCGAAAATCTCGAAGTCGCGCAGCTCGCGCCGGCGGCGAAGGTCGCGATCATTGCCGACGTACTGCGGGCGCTGCATCGGCTCGATCCGGCAACCTGCCCGTTCGATCACGGCGCTGCGTCTCGCATCGAGCGTGCCCGTGCGCGGATGCACGCGGGGCGCGTCGATGAGAGCAACCTCGACGATGCGAATACGGGCGTACCGCTCGACGAACTGTTCGCCAGGCTTCAGGCGAGCCGGCCGTCGAGCGAGGACAGGGTCGTGACGCACGGTGACGCGTGTCTGCCCAACTTCATGGTCGAAGACGGTCGCTTCTCGGGCTTCATCGACTGCGGACGCCTCGGCGTGTCCGATCGCTATCAGGATCTGGCGCTGGCGGCGCGTGATATCGAAGCGGATCTCGGTGGCGAATGGGTCACGCCTTTCTTCGCGCGATACGGGATTGAACATCCCGATCCGGATCGGATCGCTTTCTACCGGCTGCTCGACGAGTTTTTCTGAGTCCGCGTGATGTTGCGGATGGTGCAAGAGATTGCTTCATTGTCCCCCGCGTTACCTGAAATAAGCAGGAATCCTGCTTTTTAATGTCCGGCGCCGGCATGCCGTAGCGCGTCAACAGCTTCCGTGTTGTCGTGCGACTGCGCGAGCTGCAGCAGCATCTTGCCGCGCCGGTCGACATCATTCGGATTCGCACCATGTGCGACGAGGCGCGGGATCAGTTCGAATCGATTGAACAGCGTGGCGAATTCGAGATGTCGGCGGTCGGCACGAACTCACCGTCACCCCGCACTTGCCTGCCAGCCGAGCCCGAGGCTCTTCTGCAGCGACACGTAGTCCTTGATCAGTTCGGCTTGCCCGGCAATCACGTTCTGCTGCGCGGACAGCGCTTCGCGTTGCGTATCGAGCAGGTCGATCATCGATGCGACGCCCGCGCGATAGCGCTCGTCCATCAGCGATCGGGAATGCACGGCCGACGTCTGCACCTTGGTGAGCGCAACGACGTGCTCGCGCTGGTGCCCGTAGCGCTGCAATGCCGTGTTGGCATCCTGCAAGGCACTGAGCACCGACTTCTGATAATTCGCTTCCGCTTCGTCGCGCGATGCTTCGGCCGCGCGCACCGCGCCGCGCGTGCGCCCGAAGTCGAGAATGTTCCATTGCAGATAGGGCGCACCGACCCAGGTGAAGTTCTGCTTGCGGAACAGGTGGCCCGGATCCGTCGCGCTGAAGCCGAGATCGCCGAGCAGCGTCACCTTCGGGAAATAATCGGCGACGTGCTCGCCGATCTGCGCATTGCTCGACGCGAGCCGGCGCTCGGCCGCGCGAATGTCGGGGCGCTGTTTCAGCAGCGTGGCCGGATCGCCGATCGCGATGCTGCCGGGTAGCGTTGGCAGCAGTGCCTCCGGTGTCGACAGTGTTGCGTCGAGCGCACCCGGCGCGCGGCCCGTCAGGATCGCGAGCCGGTCGAGCGATTCCGTCACCTGCGCGTCGAGCGGGATCAGCGATGCGCGCGTGTTTTCGACTTGCGTCGTCAGGCGTTCGATGTCGACATCGGCGGCAACGCCGCGCGCGCGACGCTGCTGCGTGAGTTCGAGCATCTGTTGCTGCAACTCGGCGGTGCGCCGCGACAGCGCCAGCCGCTGCTGCTGGTCGCGCAGGTCGACATACGCGTTCGCGACTTCGGCCGCGATCGACACCTGCGTATCGGCGAGATCGGCGTCGACTGCTTCCGCCTGCGCGGACGCGGCCTCGACCGCGCGGCGCGTGCCGCCGAACAGGTCGACTTCCCAGGTTGCGTCGAAGCCCGCCGAATAGAGCTGCAGCGGACCCGAGCCGCCCAGCGACGGTGACGTGCCGCCCGCCTGGTTCGAGCCGTTCGACGGCAGCAGCGAACCGAGCGCGCTGACGTCCGGCTCGCGCATGCGGATCGCGGCAACGGTGGCCGACGATTTCGGCAACTGCGCCGCGCGCTGTTGCGAGAGCTGCGCGCGCGATGCGCGCAAGCGTGCCTGCGCAGCGTGCAGGTCGGGGTTGTACACGAGTGCGGCGGTGATCAGGTCGTCGAGCTGGCGATCGTTGAGCGCATGCCACCACGCGCTCGGCGCGGGGGCAGTGGTGTCGACGCCGGAGGCCGGCGCGCGCACGAAGGTCGGTGCATCGGGCGCGGCGGGCGCGCCGCGATAATCGGGGCCGACCGTGCAGCCGGCGAGCAGGCACGCGGCCGCGCACAGCGTGAGCACAGGGCGACGGGGCAGGGAGAAGGGTTTCATCGCGTAAGACGGTTCAGTGGCCGGACGACATCGGCTGCGGCCCGCGAGGCGTTCTCAACAGCAGCGCGAGCGGTACGCAGGCGAGCAGTGCGAGGCCCAGCAGATAAAAGGTTTCGGAATAGGTCATCACGACGGCCTGGATCTGGATCTGCTGCGCCAGTTGCCCGAGCGCGCGCATGTTCGAATACGCGAGGTCGCCGGTGTGCGCGAACCAGTTGGCCGCATAGGCCGACAGCCGGTCCTGCCCGATCAGCGAGTTGGCCGTCACCGATTCGCGGAGCGCGGCCGTATGGAAGGTCGTGCGCCGGTCGATCACGGTACCGATGATCGCGAGCCCGATCGAGCCGCCGAGATTGCGCGCCATGTTGTAGAGCCCGGCCGCGTCGCCCGAGTCTTCGCGCGCGACGGCCGCCATCGATGCCTGGTTGAGCGGCATCATCGCGAGCATCTGCGCGACGCCGCGGATCAGCTGCGACCAGACGAAGTCGTGGCCGACACTTTGCGCGGTCAGGCTGATGTCGAGCATGCAACTCAGGCAGAACAGGAGCAGCCCCGCAATCACGAGGATGCGGAAATCGACCTTGCCGAGCAGGCGCGGCAGGATCGGCATCACGAGAAAGGCAGGCAGCCCCGACAGCAGCATGATCGCGCCCGCCTGTTCCGCGTTGTAGCCGGCGACGAGCGCGAGGAACTGCGGCAGCAGGTAGGACACGCCGTACAGCCCGGCACCGACCGCGGACACGATCACGATCACGCTCGCATAGCGCGGGTTGCGCATCAGCGACAGCCGCATGATCGGCCGCTTCGCGAAGATCTGCGACAACGCGATCAGGATCATGCCGGCGAGCGACACCAGGCTCAGCATGACGATCATCTGCGATTCGAACCAGCGTTCGCGCTGGCCTTCCTCGAGCACGACGGTGAGCGAACTCAGCCCGATTGCGAGGCCGAAGATCCCGAGCCAGTCCGCGTTCAAGAATGCGTGCCATTGCGGGCGGTCCGACGGCAGCCCGAATATCAACAGCGCCATCAGCAACAGGCACACCGGCAGGTTCAGGAAAAAGCACCAGCTCCAGCTGACGTTCTCCGCAAGCCAGCCGCCGAGCACGGGGCCGAACAGCGGCCCGAGCAGCACGATCAGGCCGAACAGCGTCATGCCGACCGGCAACTGCGACAGCGGCAGCCGCGTGCGGATGATGGTCTGCGCGGTCGGGATCAGCGCACCGCCCGTGAAGCCCTGGCCGATCCGGCCGGCGATCATCATCGGCAGCGAATGCGACCAGCCGCACATCATCGAGAACGCGATGAACAGCGCGGAGTTCGTCAGCAGGAAATTGCGCAGCCCGAACACGCGCGTGAGCCATGCGGCGAGCGGGATCATCACGATCTCCGACATCAGGTAGCCGGTCGAGATCCACGTGCCTTCGGTGCCGGTCGCGCCGATTTCGCCCTGGATCTGCGGCAGTGCGGAGTTCGTGATCGAGATGTCGAGCGTCGCCATCAGCGCGCCGAGCGCGCCGGCCGCGACCGCGATCCAGTCGGTCACGCTTGCGCGGCCTTCGTGCGGCGGCACCGGCATCGTGGCGGACGGTTCAGCCATGGTGCGTCTCGTCGCGGGTCGAGCGGGTATCGACATCGACCGTCACCGACAGCCCCGGCAGCAGCATGCGCTGCGCGCGGGCGTTCGCGGCGAGGCGGATGCGCACCGGCACGCGCTGGACGATCTTCGTGAAGTTGCCGGTTGCGTTTTCGGGCGGCAGCAGCGCGAACTGCGCGCCCGTGCCGGGCGCGAAGCTGTCGACGACGCCGGACAACGCGCCGTCCGGCAATGCGTCGACGTGCAGTTCGACGGGTTGGCCGATGCGCATGTTGCCGATCTGCGTTTCCTTGAAGTTCGCGACGAGGTAGATCGCGTCGACGGGCACCACGGTCAGCAGGCGCGTGCCGGGCTGCACGTATTGGCCGACCCGCACCGTGCGATCGCCGACGCGGCCGGCGAGGGTGCTGCGCACGATCGTGTTGTCGAGATCGAGCTGCGCCTGCGCGGCGCTGGCCTGCGCGGCTTCGAGCTGCGCGCGTGCCTGCTGGAGCTGCGCGGTGAACGACGCGATCTGCGTGCGCGCGGCAGCGATCGACGCTTGGTTCGCGGCGAGCGTCGCGGCCGCCTGATCGCGGGTGCTCTTCAGGTCGGCCACGCGTTCGTGCGTTTCCGCACCGGTCGCCGCGAGCGGCGCATAGCGCGTGTATTCGTCGCTGGCGTGCTGCGCGTTGATCCGCGACACCTTCGCCTGCGCGTCGGCCTGGTCGAGATTCGCGTGCTGCTGGCTGATGTCGGCCTCGGCGCGCGTGATATCCGCGCGTCGCGCGTCGACGGTCGCCAGCGATTGCGCGAGCGCGACCTGGTACTGGCGGACGTCGAGCCGCACGAGCGGATCGCCGGCCTTCACGGCCTGGTTGTCGCGCACATACACGTCCGTCACGTAGCCGGCGACCTTCGGCGCGGCGGTCATGCTGTCCGCCTGCAGGTACGCGTCGTTGGTGCTTTCGATGAAGCGGTCGACCGTCCACCAGCGACCGAGCCAGACGGCGCCGCCGATGGCCGCGAGCACGGCGGCGACGAGCAGGATGCGTCGTTTCGATCCGACCTTGCCGTTGCGCGGAGTTGTTCCGGTTTCCTGACGATTTGCTTTCTGTGGCGGGTCTTGCAGCGTCGACATGCTGACATCCAATTTATTCCAGGTGGAAGAATTATTCCAGTTGATAAAATTGTGTCAAGTAGAATGTCGGTCGATCGAATGACGAGGAAGGCATGAACGAAGCGAAGAAGCTGCGCCGTACGTCGGCGGGCGGCTACGCCCGCGGCGACGAAACGCGCCAGCGGATCATCGAGGCGGCGATCGAACTGTTCGGCGAGCGCGGGTTCGCGGGTGCATCGACACGCGAGATCGCCGCGATGGCCGGCGTGAACGCGCCGGCGCTCCAGTACTACTTCGAGAACAAGGAAGGCGTGTACCGCGCGTGCGTGGAGACGATCGCGGAGCACGGCTGGGAGGTGTTCGCACCGTCGGTCGGCCATGCGTGGGCGATGCTCGATGCGGACGCGGACGTCGACGTGCTGATCGACGCGTTCGTCGGGCTGCTGCGCGCGCTGTCGGACCGGATGTTCACGGCGCCGAAGACGATGAACCAGCGGATGTTCTTCGCGCGCGAACAAGGCGGCCAGGAGCCGGCGAGCGCGAGCGAAATCCTGATGACGCGCATGCGCAAGCCGCTCAACGACGTGAGCGCCGAACTGATCGGCCGCATCTCGGGGCGGCCGGCCGACGATCCGGTCACGCGCTTGCGCGCGCTGAGCCTGTTCGGGCAGATCACCGTGTTCCACATCGCGCAGCGTTCGGCGCTGCAGTTGCTCGAATGGGAGGCATTCGAGGGCGAGCGCGCGGCACTGCTGATCGACACGATCGCCGAACAGACGCGCACGCTGCTCGAGCAATGGCACGCGCAGCGCGACGTAGCGGCTGCCGCTCCTGAAGCCGGCTCGAAGCGCGGGCAGGGGGCGGCGGTGAAACGCACGGCGAAGGCGAAGG
>NZ_CAJNKE010000098.1 GCF_905232215.1 Burkholderia sp. LMG 13014 | reverse complement strand
AACCGCCGCGACAAGACGGCTGCCAACCACACGATGGATATTGGCGGGCATTACAAGCAAGGCGTACAAGGCAGGCAGGAAGTCGAAGCGGGGCAATCCATCCAGCACCGCACCAAGGTCTACGAAATCCACGCGGCTGAAACTGTCGTCCTCAAAGGTCCCGGTGGCACCGTACGCATCGATAGCAGCGGCATCACACTGGATGCGGTGGCAATTCGCACGAAGGGGCCGATGAGCCAGAACAGTGGCGGAGAGCGAAATGCACTCGCGTTACCGGCAGCGCCTCGAGCGGGGCAAGGCATGGACCAGGTCTGCGCGATGCGTGCGGATGGTTCCTGTCCGCGCAGGCCCTGTCCGTGCGGGAAGGGAGGTACGTGATGCGTGCGGCGCTTGAACCTCAGCGCTGGCCGCGTCAGGTCGTAAGCGCGCTGCCTCGCGCAAGCTGGGCAGTGCTGCAGGACGGGCCGCGTCCCTGGCTTTGCCTCAATGGCGCTTGCAGTGAAGCGCTGGAAGAGGATGTGCAGGCCGTGACCAAGCGGTTCGATTACCACTGGGTCTGGCGCAACACCGTCAGGGAGTACGGTGTTCCAGGATACCGGCATGGACCGCTGCTAGTACCGCTCGACGAGCCGCTTTATGGTCACGCCGTCGCTCACTGGCTACGCCAGTCGGCCGGATTGATCCTGGTGGGCCCCGACGATGGCGATGTCTTGATTCATCACCTCCAACGCCTGCATGTATTGACGGCATCCGATGGCTTGCCGATTGGTTTCAGCCTGCATGCCGCACGGCAACTCGAAGAACTCTGCGAAGGATTGCCGGCGAGCCGGTTGTCCGACCTGTTTGGTCCGATTCAGCGCTTCATCTGGCATGCGGGCGATGATCAGACGGGGGAATGGCTGTTTGCCGATGCGCCATCGGGTGATCGTCCGCAATCGGTGATGGACGAGCCCATCTCCCTAACGCAGGACGAAGAGGTTGCACTCGATCGCGCCAGCCTTGCGTGGTTCATGCGCGACTGTGCGCGCGAGTTTCGCAGGCGCTTTCCAGCCTACGACCACCCGGGCAACGAACCGAAGCTATGGCGGCATCTGGCCCACTTTGCGGGTGAGGCGACTGATCAACTGGCGCTCGTCACGGAGCGGGATGTACGGCACTACATGGGCCTGCGTTTCCGGTATCTACACGAATACTTTGCCCAGGATGCCGCGCTACGCGACGTTTTGCTCCAACGGCAGGTGAACGGGAAGCATCGGCTGTTTGATGCCGAAGCGCGATTGATGGAACGCGGGGCATCGACATAAGGAACTGATCGTGGCAATTCAGTACAAGAAGGCACTAAGTCCGGACCATCCCAGCGAGAAGCAATATGGCAAAGCGATCTCGCCACCACCGTGTGAGCATGGGCTGCCCGTTTATCCGTTGCGATACGGTGTGGCGGAAGCCCCTTGCCACTCAAGCACGGCGCTGAGTAGCCCGTACCCGGCACTCTCGGGTGAGAAGCAACAGGGCCTTCGCATGTTGCGTCCGAACGGGTTCCTCTATCTCCGCTACTTCGAGAACGGGCGGATGTGGACCCGGCAATACCAGGTGCTCAAGAATGGGCGCCTGATCGCTTTGTGGTGGACGGAGAAGGACTATCAGGATGAAGTGCCAGGCCGCCATGCGCGAATCGATGGCGGCAGCGACCGCCCCTATGTACTCATTCCCAAGAAGCAGGCAAGCGGATCGGTATGGCTGATGGTCAGCGATAGCATGCTCAGCCATCGCGCGTTGTACGACCTGGAAAGTGACGCCGCAAAGCGAAAACTGTTGATGCGCGAGATCCAACCACTCGGAGGCAAGCAAGCACACTGCTTTGGCGCGGATCAACTGCCTCAGGCGCTGCCGGAGCTTTCCGGAAAGGTTTATCCCTGGAGCGTCAGCATGCCGAAGAAGGCGCCCGGGCAGGCCGTCGCGGATGCCATGTGCGTTGCGGCGCTTCCCGAGAGGAACGTCGACCTGCTTGCCGTGGCGCTACCCGATCCGGTGGGCATGCTGATGGACCTCAACCAGTTGGTGGGCGCCGCGCTTCAGGATCAAATGCCGTATGTGACCGAGGCTGCGCGCAAGCTGAGAGTGTGGGAAATGATCAAGTCGCTTGCCGAGGCGGCACGACAGCATGCGATCGACGAAGCGGTGAGGAGTGTGACGGTCGGGGGCGTCAGAACGCATGCGGATTATCACATTCAGCGCGGTAAAGACGCCTACGCCAGCCGTATGCGCTTTGCCAACATCCGGGCTTACAACGTGTTCATCGAGCAACATCCGAAGCGGTTGGCCAGTCTTCAAAAAGCCGTGGATGTCGCGGCAGCGGATTTGTGGGAGGTTTTTCAGTCGGTCGAGCGCGCTTACCAGGCACTGCTGACTCTGTACGAAAGCAAGGATATCGAGCAATTCATCGATCGGCGTCAAGTTGGTGCCTGCACATTGACCGGACTGGTCCATCATCCGAAAGGCGAAGCGTATCTGAATACTTGCGTCACGAAGGACGGTTTGACGGGCTGGTTGCGCGATCTTGTTCTGGGCCATCCGTTAATCGGTGATTGGGTGGATTGGCGTAACAGCGGAGCCGTGGCTGGTGGTCTCGCCAACGACACAGTGATCGAGCGTGTGCAGGCTGTGTTGAAGTCGATTCCGGCGGATGCGTCGTCACACCAGTTGAGCGCGATGATCGGTGCGCTGGTTGCCAGGAGAAAACTGCGTAGCCCGGCGCAATTCTGGACGAGTGCGTACCGTCCTGCGTTGGAAGCGCTCGATGGCGAATTGGCCGTCGCCAAACCTGTGAAGCTGAAGGAGGCGGGCGCTTGGGTGCGCGATAAATTAGGGATCCAGGGGGGAGGAGGTTTCCGACCGAGCACTGTTGCCCAGAAGGCCAATGAGATGATCGCGCTGTACGAGACGCGCGACGTGCAGCATGAGCTGAGTCAGAGGGCCGACGTATCTGCCAAGCTTCGGCGCGCTCACAACACGCGTGTGGGCATTGGTGGGCTTGCTGTCATGGTGTCCACTTATAACGCGGCGGTGACTTTCAATGCATTGGGTAAAGAGGATGGGTTGACTCTGGCGAATGCGTTGGATGCGGGCGCGAAGGTGCTTGGGCTTGGGTCGAGCGGTTTGTTCATGGCGCAGGTTTATCAGAATCGGTTGGCGAATCTTGCGAGGGAGGTTGGTCAGGAGGAGAAGTCGAGGCTGCTGAAGGCATCGGCTGATAGGTTGGAGCTTTGGGCCATTGGAACGGCAGCAATTGCGGCGCTGCTCATAGCTGGTAGGGATTTTCGTGAAGTGTTCAATGGCTCGGAGAAAGGTGGGGCCGCGGCTTGGAGCGTTGTCAGTGGTGCGGTTGCAGGAACAGCGGCCGGCCTAGGCGGCCTCTACATACTTGGGACGCTACAGCCAGAAAGGCTTGTCAACCTTACTCGATCTGGCGTTGCAGTTGCCCGTGTTCCGCTCGCTGTCGCGCGCATAGGATCTGGCCCGCTAGGCTGGACGCTACTTGCGCTTGATGGCCTCTACTCGGCCGCTCGTGTTATGCATGATCGCGTTGCCGCAGAACAAACGGTGACCGAATGGATCGCTCGCAGCGTCTGGGGTAATCGGCACAACAGCAGCTACTTTGATCGCAAACCGCTAGAGCCGTACAAAGATGATTTCGAGGAACTGCAAGCGTTTTACGAATTGTGCCTCAAGCCAAGCATTACGACTGATGTGCAGGTCCTCAACACCATCGGGACATTGACGATTCCGGGGTTGGGAGAATTGCGTCGTATAACGGTCACTTTTCCGGGGTGGAAATCACAGGTCAGTAAATACGAGTTGACGCAGGTTCACGGCGCATTGGGGAGTGTGGCTACGTATAACGATCCAAATCTGGTGGTGGAGCAAGCGGGTATCGGCGTCCTTACGTTGTCGAGCGATACATTGGTTGGCCGAACGGAAGTCGAGTACTGGCCAAACGATTTTACTGAACCGCGACACGTGCTGCCTGCAAGAAATTACCTATGAGTACGACTCAGAACGATCCCACACTGCAACCGACAGACGCTGCCGGTTTCGAAAAACAAATTGAAGCGTTGCGAGGAAAAAGCAATCACATTGGGCTGCCTGGTATCACGTTGGCCATGTGGCCACCCAGCGTGGGTTTCTGCGACGACGTGTCCGATCCGAAAATGTTCAACGAACGCTATATTGAACCGGATTTCTGGCGAGGGAGATGCTCGCTGATTCTATACTTCTGCGCGCTGATGCATCATTTTATTCTTGTTTTGGTAATCTATGGATTATTCGATGAATCGGTGGCGGTACACCTTGCTCGTGGAAGTTATCTCGCGGCCTTCCTTCCAAGTGTATTTTTTTATACGATATTTATAATTTTATTGGGGTATTTTTTTTGGATTGGCTTCGTCGTAGCAACCTCTTTGACGTTGCGATTCAATAGAAGGGCGCAGATCGTTCATGTTCTTGGGGTCGGAGATGAAGTTTTACATTTGAAATGGCGTGATGTGCGGCCGTTCACGGAGATAGGGCAAAGTTTGAATGGTTATTTTCAATTGCGTCTATATTTTCCGCAGCCTCGGCAAATTTTCTTTAAGGTGTCAAGTGAATTTATTCGTAAATATTACAGTCGGCCATTCAACGTGGGTGGTAATTTTGCATCAGGTGACAGTACAACGTTTTGGGCAAATTTAGATCGCCTCGAATTCATCCGCCGCTACATGGAGTCTGGGCTGGATGCCATACAGCCCGATGATCAACTGCGCAGGCTTGGCCATGTACACAAACCGAGCGGCTTTCCGACCAGTACGCCGAATCCGGATTGGTGGGACTTGTATGTCGGTCGTCCCTTTGTGCGTCTGCTCTACTGGTGCGCGACAGGACCGTTGATCGACTGGTGGGTGACACGCAAGAAAGCCGCCTATCGTTGGCCCGAAGAGGTGGAGCGCTTGTGTGCGCCAGATGCGGATTTGAGTGCCTTTGACACGACACCGGTTAAATCCCGGACGGATGTCTTCTACCGCTATGCCGGCGAGCGCGGCTATGAATTGGTCGATGCCAAGGGGCGACCGATTCACGCGTCTGTCTCCTGACGCTAGAGTCGAGCAGCTACCTTTGATTACGCCTCAGAACGATCCCGCACTGCAGCCGACGGACGCGGCTGGTTTCGAAAAGCAGATCGAGTTATTACGCGCTCAAAGTGACCATATAGGTTTGCCCGGTATTACGCTGGCGATGTGGCCGCCTAGTATATGTTTTCGCGACGACGTGTCTGATCCGTGCATGTTTAACGAGCGCTACATCGAGCCGGATTTCTGGCGCGGACGATGTTCACTCGTCTTGTACTTCTGCGCACTGATGCACAACTTCATTCTTGCTTTGGTCGTCTATGGATTATTTGGTGATTCAGTAGCGGCGAACCTTGCTCGGGGAAACTATCTTGCTGCGCTACTTCCTAGTGCACTGTTCTATGCATTCTTCTTGCTGATTTTGGGATATTTTTTTTGGATCTGTTTTCTCGGGGCAGCCGCTTCGACACTGCGATTCAATCGAACGGCGCAGGTTATCCACGTGCCTGGAATAAAAGGCGAGGTTTTGCATCTGAATTGGCGTGACGTGCGTCCCTTTACGGAGACGGGGCAAAGTTTGAATGGTTATTTTCAGTTGCGCCTATATTTTCCTCAGCCTCGTCAAATGTTTTTAAATGTATCAAAGGAATTTATTCGTAGATATTACAGTCGACCATTCAATGTGGGTGGTAATTTTGCTTCAGGTGACAGTACAACATTTTGGGCAAATTTGGATCGCCTCGAATTCATCCGCCGCTACATGGAGTTCGGCCTGGAAGCGATTCAGCCTGACGAGCAAATGCGTAGGCTCGGGCGCGTGCGCAAGCCGAGCGGCTTCCTTGGGAGTCTGCCGAATCCGGATTGGTGGGACCTGTATGTCAGCGGTCCCTTTATGCGTTTGCTCTACTGGTGTGCGACAGGGCCACTGATTGACTGGTGGGTGACACGAAAAAAGGCAACCTATCTCTGGCCCGAAGAGGTGGAGCGCTTGTGTGCGCCGGATGCGGATCTGAGTGAATTCGACACGACGCCAGTCAAATCCCGTACGGATGTTTTTTACCGCTATGCCGGTGAGCGTGGCTATGAGTTGGTCGATGCCAAGGGGCAACCGATTCACACGCCTGTCTCCTTAAAGCCGAGCAACTACCTATGAGCACGATTCATGACGATCCCACGCTGCAGCCGACGGACGCGGCTGGTTTCGAAAGGCAGATCGAGACGCTGCGAGAAAAAAGAGACCACATTGGGCTGCCAGGCATCACGCTGGCTATGTGGCCACCTAGCGTAAATTTCAGCGACGACGTGTCGGATCCACTCATGTTTAATGGGCGATATATTGAGCCGGATTTCGTCCGGGGGCAATGCTCGTTAATTATGTATTGCTTTGCGCTGATGCATAATTTTTCTCTTTTTATTATATTGATGGGATTTTTAAAGAATCAGGGGGGGGGCGTGATCGCAGCCACTTTGCAGGCGGGGGCTGTATACGCGTTTCTTCTGTTTGTTTATGGCTTTGTATTTCGACTTGCGGCCTTGGGGGCAATATCGCCGTCTCCGCGGTTTAATCGTCAGGCGCAACTCGTGCACGTGCTTTGGGGGCGTCAGATCTTGCATTTACAGTGGAATAAGGTGCGGCCGCTCACACAAATTGGTCAAACGTTGAGTGGTCGATTTCGTCTCCAGCTCTATTTTCCGCAGCCGCACCTGAAATTCGGCAAAGTGTCGGCGAATTTTATTCGTAAATTTTACAGTGAACCATTCGCTTTGGAAGGAGATTTTACTTCGCGCGATGGTGTTACATTTTGGGCCAACCTCGATCGCCTCGAATTCATTCGTCGCTATATGGAGCACGGCCTGGATGCCATTCAGCCCGATGATCAACTGCGTAGGCTCGGCCATGTACACAAACCGAACGGCTTTCCGGTCAATACGCCTACCCCAGATTGGTGGGACCTGTATGTTGGTCGTCCCTTCGTGCGTCTGCTCTATTGGTGTGCGACAGGACCGTTGATCGACTGGTGGGTGACACGCAAAAAAGCCGCCTTTCGTTGGCCCGAAGAGGTGGAGCGCTTGTGTGCGCCGGATGCAGATTTGAGTGGATTTGACACGACGCCGGTCAAATCCCGGGCGGATGTTTTCTACCGCTATGCTGGTGAGCGCGGCTATGAGTTGGTCGATGCCAAGGGGCGACCGATTCACACGCCTATCTCCTGACGCTAGAGCCGAGCAACTACCTATGAGCACGACTCAGGACGATCCCACTCTACAACCAACAGATTCGGCTGGTTTCGAAAAGCAGATTGAGGCGTTGCGAGAAAAAAGCGACCACATTGCGCTGCCTGGCATCACGCTGGCTATGTGGTCGCCTAGTGTGCATTTCAGTGATGACTTGTCTGATCGGAGCATGTTTAACGACCGCTATATGCAGCCGGATTATTGGCATGGGCGATGTTCACTGGTTCTGTACCTTTGCGCACTGATGCACCATTTCGTTTTTGCCTTGGTTGTCCATGGATTGTTTGGTGATTCGGTAACGAAAAATATTGCTAGTGGGAATTATTTTTTGGCGTTTCTGCCGGGCGCATTATTCTATATATTTTTTTTGGCGCTGCTGGGGTATTTTTTTTGGTTTTGCTTCATTGGGGCAATATCGTCTCCTCCGCGATTCAATCGGCAGGCACAGATCGTTCACATGGTTGGGGTAGGGGGAGAGGTTTTGAATCTGAACTGGCGTGACGTGCGACCGTTTACGGAAACAGGGCAGAGCTTGAGTGGTAGTTTCAATTTGCGCCTATATTTTCCTCATCCAATTCAGATTTTTGGAAAAGTGTCAAATGGCTTTATTCGTGACTATTACAGCCGCCCATTCAATGTGGACGGTCACTTCGATTCGGGCGATGGTGCGACCTTTTGGGCCAACCTGGATCGCCTAGAATTCATTCGCCGCTACATGGAGCATGGCCTGGAAGCGATTCAACCCGATGACCATTTGCGAAGGTTCGGCCATGTACACAAGCCGAGCGGCTTTCCGGCCAGTACGCACAATCCAGATTGGTGGGACTTGTATGTCGGTCGTCCCTTTGTTCGTCTGCTCTACTGGTGCGCGACAGGACCGTTGATCGACTGGTGGGTGACACGCAAGAGAGCCGAATATCGCTGGCCCGAAGAGGTTGAACGCTTGTGCGCCCCGGATGCAGATCTGAGCGAATTCGACACGACGCCAGTCAAATCCCGCACGGATGTTTTCTACCGCTACGCTGGCGAGCGTGGCTATGAGTTGGTCGATGCCAAGGGGCGACCAATTTACACGTCAGTCTCCTGACGCTGAGTCGATCGACTTCGACGGACAAATGTCAGGACGATCCCATCCTGCGACCGACAAGCACGATCGGGGTCGATAAGGATGTCGATGCGCTGCGTGCTCGAAGTGATTTACCGCAAGCACGCAGCGCAGCGCTACTGACCGGGAAGAGGAGCGTCATCAAGCGGGCGGGCCGGGATACAGCGGACTTCCGCGTCTCCCAGCCACGCCCGTCGTAGTCATCTCCCCGCCGCCGTCAGACCGTCTCCGGCTGCCGCACGGCCTTCGCGATATTGCGTGCCATCGCCCCATTCGCGACAAAGTAAGGCACCTCCACCCGCGCAAGCGCCTTGCGCCCGCGAATCTTGTCCGCGATCTTCTCGGCGATCATGATCGTCGGCGCATTGAGGTTGCCGGTCGTGATGATCGGCATGATCGACGCATCGACGACCCGCAGGCCCTCGAGCCCGTGCACGCGGCCTTCTTCATCGACCACGGCCATGTCGTCATAACCCATCTTGCACGAGCACGACGGATGGAACGCGGTCTCCGCGCGGGCTCGCACGAACGCGTCGAGTTCCTTGTCGGACTTGCAGTCCGCACCCGGGTTCAGCTCGCGGCCGCGATAGCGGTCGAGCGCGGGCTGCCGCATGATCTCGCGCGTCGCGCGGATCGCATCGCGGAACTCGCGCCAGTCGAGCGCTTCGGCCATGTAGTTGAACAGGATGCTCGGATGCTGGTTCGGATCGCGCGAGCGCAGCTTCACGCGGCCGCGGCTCGGCGAGCGCATCGAGCCGACGTGCGCCTGGAAGCCGTGCATCTCGATCGCGTTCGAGCCGTTGTAATTGATCGCAACGGGCAGGAAGTGATACTGGATGTTCGGCCACAGATCGTCGTCGCGCGTGCGGATGAAGCCGCCCGCCTCGAAGTGGTTGCTCGCGCCGAGGCCGGTGCCGTTCAGCATCCATTCGAGGCCGATCTTCGGCTGGTTCCACCACTTGAGCGCCGGATACAGCGACACCGGCTCCTTGCATTCGTACTGGATGTACATCTCCAGGTGATCCTGCAGGTTCTGGCCGACACCGGGCAGATCGAGCACGACCGGAATGTCGAGTTCCTTCAGCCATGCGCCGGGGCCGACCCCCGAGCGCTGCAGCAGTTGCGGCGACGCAATCGCGCCGCTGCACACGAGCACTTCGCGGCGCGCATGCGCGGTCGCGCGCTCGCTGCCGCGCAGGTACGTGACGCCCGATGCGCGCTTGCCGTCGAACAGGATGCGGTCGGCGAGCGCGTGCGTGACGATCTCGAGGTTCGGCCGCGCGCGCGCCTGGTCGAGGTAGCCGCGCGCGGTGCTGGCGCGACGGCCCTTCGGCGTGACGGTACGGTCCATCGGGCCGAAGCCTTCCTGCTGATAGCCGTTCAGGTCGTCGGTGCGCGGATAGCCGGCCTGCACGCCCGCGTCGACCATCGCCTCGAACAGCGGGTTCACGCCCGGCTTGCTGGTCGTGACCGACACGGGGCCGTTGCCGCCGTGATAATCGTTCGGGCCGACGTCGCGCGTCTCGGCTTTCTTGAAGTACGGCAGGCAGTCGAGATACGTCCAGTTCTCGAGGCCCTTGTGGGTCGACCAGTTGTCGTAGTCGAGCGCGTTGCCGCGGATGTAGCACATCCCGTTGATCAGCGACGAGCCGCCGAGCCCCTTGCCGCGCCCGCATTCCATCCGGCGGTTGTCCATGTGCGGCTCGGGGTCGGTTTCGTATGCCCAGTTGTAGCGGCGCCCTTGCAGCGGATAGGCGAGGGCGGCCGGCATCTGCGTGCGGAAGTCGAAGCGGTAGTCGGGGCCACCGGCTTCGAGCAGCAGCACCGTCACATCCGGATCTTCCGTCAGGCGCGTTGCGAGCACGTTGCCCGCGGAACCTGCGCCGCAGATGATGTAGTCGTATTCGCGTGTCGTCATGACGGTCAATCTCCTTTCTTAAAACACCGGGTTGTAGCGGCCGAGTTCGACCTGCACCGACTTGATTCGAGTGTAGTGCTCGAGCGTCGTGATGCCGTTCTCGCGTCCGACACCGGATTGCTTGTATCCGCCAACCGGCATCTCGGCCGGCGATTCGCCCCACGTGTTGATCCAGCAGATGCCGGCTTCGAGGCGATGGATCGTGCGGTGTGCGCGCGACAGGTTCTCGGTCACGACGCCGGCCGCCAGGCCGTAGTGCGTGTCGTTCGCGCGGGCAATTACTTCGTCCTCCGATTCGAAATCGAGGATGCTCATCACCGGCCCGAAGATTTCCTCGCGGACGATCTTCATGTCGTCGCGGCAATCGCCGAACACGGTCGGCGCGACGTACTGGCCGCTACCGAAGTGGCCGTCGGTCAGGCGCGTGCCGCCTGCGAGCAGCTTCGCGCCTTCCGCCTTGCCGCTCTCGATGAAGCCGAGCACCTTGTCGAGCTGCGCGGCCGACACGAGCGGGCCGAAGTTGGTATCGGCATCGGTCGGCTTGCCGACGCGGATGCGCTTCACGCGTTCGAGCACGCGCTGCGTGAACGCATCCTTGACCGAGCGGTGCACGAACACGCGCGTGCCGTTCGTGCAGACCTGGCCCGAGCTGAAGAAGTTGGCGGTCACCGCGATGTCGGCCGCGCGGTCGAGGTCCGCATCGTCGAACACGATCAGCGGCGACTTGCCGCCGAGCTCCATCGTCACTTCCTTCAGCGACGACGCGCCGGCCAGCGACATCACCTTCTTGCCGGTCTCGACGCCGCCGGTGAACGACACCTTCGCGATGTCCGGGTGGCCCGTCAGCAGCGCGCCGACCGAGCCGTCGCCCTGCACGACGTTGAACACGCCGGCCGGCACGCCGGCTTCCGTATAGATTTCCGCGAGCTTGAGCGCGGTGAGCGGCGTGACTTCGCTTGGCTTGAACACCATCGCGTTGCCTGCGGCGAGCGCGGGGGCGGTCTTCCAGCATGCGATCTGGATCGGGTAGTTCCAGGCGCCGATGCCCGCGCACACGCCGAGCGGCTCGCGGCGCGTATAGACGAACGATTCGGCGCGCAGCGGCACCTGCAGCCCTTCGATCGCGGTCGCGAGGCCCGCGTAGTACTCGATCACGTCCGCGCCGGTGACGATGTCGACCGCGAGCGTCTCGCCGATCGGCTTGCCCGTGTCGCGCGTTTCCAGTGCGGCGAGTTCGTCGTTGCGCTCGCGCAGCAGGTCGACCGCGCGGCGCAGGATGCGCGAGCGCTGCATTGCGGTCATTGCGGCCCATTCACGCTGGCCTTCCTGCGCGGACGCGACCGCGCGGTCGACGTCGGCGGCGCTCGCCTGCTGCACTTGCGCAAGCAGTTCGCCGGTGGCGGGATCGAAGGTGTCGAAAGTCTTGCCGCTCGTGGCGTCGACGTAACCGCCGCCGATGTAGAGGCGCTGCAAACCGAATACGGACATGAGGATCTCCTAGGGGGCGACTGCGCGCCGCGTCAGGCGGACGCGAGCAGCAGGTCGATGTAGTCGTGGGTGAGCTTCAATGCAGCCCGGGTGTCGATCGGGCCGCCGGCGAGCGCGCCGCGCAGCCACAGGCCGTCGATCAGTGCGGCGAGGCCGCTGGCGGCTTCACGTGCTTGCAGGCGCGGCAGCGCCTTGGCGAATTCGGCCGACAGGTTCGAATGGAGGCGCCGCGTGTTGACGTGCTGCAGGCGCTTGAGCATCGGGTCGTGCATGCTCTGCGACCAGAACGCGAGCCAGGTCTTCATCACGGGCGCGCTGACCTGCGTGTCGTCGAAGTTCGCGGCGGCGATTGCGCGCAGCCGCGAACGCGGATCCTTGCGTGCTGCCACGCGGCGCCGCGTGGTGGCCGACCACAGGTCGCGCAGCACGTGCCGCATGGTCGCTTCGAGCAGGCCGTCCTTGTCGCCAAAGTAGTGGCTGACGATGCCCGTCGAGATGTTCGCGCGTTGCGCGACCGAGGCGAGCGTCGTGCCGGGCAGGCCCGCCTCGTCGATCGAGCGCAGCGTGGCGTCGATCAACTGTGCGCGGCGAATCTCCCGCATTCCGACTTTCGGCATCGCGACTCCCTTCGCCCGGACGGGCCGTCCATGGAAGTCGAGAGCTTAGCGGTTTTTTATTGATCGTTCAATCAATAAAAAATCGGGGTCTGACGGTGAGGGCATGTGTCCGGCAGGCGAGCGCGGCCCCTGGGCGCGCGTTGTGCGGGTGCGGAAAAATAATTGGAAGATGATTAAAAAAGCTGGAGTTTGTTTAAAACGCATTCTGAAGCGGGCGATCAATCTGGTTAATCGTTGCGGGTGCCGAAGCGATTACGGAATGAAAGAGTATTGAGCTATGTGATATTCGATGAAATAGGAATGTCGGCCTGCGAAACGGCGTCACGATTCATTCATGGAAATCCGTTTCAAATAAGCGAATTAAACGGAGTAGGACATTGATTTTAAAGAAATATATGTTGATTGAGCGGATGTCAGTCGCGTTTCGCAAACGATTGCTGTCGCGCTCCAAAGCACTCCGCTTACCATAAAAAATGCGGGAATAATTTGAATCTGCAGAATTTCCTAACAGAGTAGAGGGTATCGTTGGAATGACTTGAGTCAGTAATATTGTCCGTATTAGTATGGCGCCGCACTACGAGGAATGAATCGATGCCGCCGGTATTGCCGCGGTGCATTGGCCAATCGCGCGATTCGGATTGCGCGCAAACAACCGGCGCAGTCATTGCGCACCTGCAGCATGCCGCGACGTCGAGACGCCGCATCCACCGGAGAACGACGATGCTGACCGAAAAACACGTGGTCCCGCTGCCGAATGGTCTGAAGGTCTACGTCGAACGGAACGTGTTCGACCCGGCGTTCGACACGGCGATGCTCGTCAACGGCGCGCTCGCGACGACCGCGTCGTTCGGGCAGACCGTCCAGTATCTCGGCGAGCGGATGAACACGATCTGCTTCGACCTGCCGTATGCGGGGCAGTCGCGCCAGCACAACCCGGGCTGCTTCATCCTGACGAAGGACGACGAAGCCGCGATCCTGCAGCATCTGGTCGAACGCTTCGCGCCGGCCTACCTCGTGTCGGTGTCGTGGGGCGGCGTCGCGTCGCTGTTCGCACTTGCGCGTGGCTGCCCGAGCGTACGGCGCGCGGCGATCTGCTCGTTCTCGCCGTTCCTGAACGACGCGATGGTCGACTACGTGACGCGCGCCCGCGACCACATCGCGGCCGGCGAGAACCTGAAGGCCGCGCAGCTGCTGAACGATACCGTCGGCCGCTATCTGCCGCGCATCATGAAGCTGTACAACTACCGCTATCTCACGCGCCTGCCGCGTGACGAGCAGGACCAGGTCGCGTTTCACGTCGACCAGATCCTGTCGCTGCAGCCGGCGCGCTACTTCAGCGAGTTCTCGAACATCGGCTGCGAGCTGCTGTTCCTGAACGGCGAGCGCGACGAATACACGACGCCCGCCGACGTGCGCCAGCTCGGCGCGCACGTGCCGCGCGCGCGGTTCGGGACGGTACCGGACGCCGGCCATTTCCTCGACATCGAAGGCCGCGCGCAGCGCGAATACACGCGCTCGGCGCTGCTCGACTTTTTCTGCGGCGGGTCGTCGCTTGCCGCCGGCATGGCGCTCGCCGCCGCGCAGGCGCGCGTGCCCGCACCGATGCACGCGCTGTCGTCGTGACACAGCACGCCGGGCGGCCGGTACGCGCGGCGCATCCGAATTCCCATCCCAACGAGGCAGGCCAGCCGTGAATATCGTTCAGACCATCGCCATCGTCGTTCCGTGGGCCGTGTGGCTCGCCTACTGGATCGCCACTTCGCAAGGCGCGAAGACGACCGTGCGCAAGGAAGCGTCGCGCTCGCGCACGCTGCAGTCGATTCCGCTGATCGTCGGCGGCGCGCTGATCATCCTGCCCGATCCGTCGTGGCAGGCGCTCGTGCCGGACTGGCAGCGCTTCGGCCTGCAGGCGCAGGGCGGGCTCGCGGTGCTGGCGGCCGGGCTGCTGTTCTCGGTGTGGGCGCGGCTGCATCTCGGCACGAACTGGAGCGTATCGGTCACGCTGAAGGAAGACCATGAGCTCGTCCGCACGGGGCCGTATGGGCTCGTGCGTCACCCGATCTATACGGGCTGCCTGATCGCGCTCGTCGGCGCCGCACTGATCGGCGGCGAATGGCGCGGCGCGATCGGCGTGCTGCTCGTGTTCGCGTCGCTCGCGTACAAGGTGCGCGTCGAGGAAAGCTGGCTGACCGGGTATTTCGGGCCGGCGTACACGCAGTACCGCCGCGAGGTCGCGGCGCTGATTCCCGGCTTCTACTGAACCCCGCGAGGCGCGCGATGGCGAAGATGATCGTGACCGCGATCGGCTCGGCGGGCGACGTGCATCCGCTGCTCGGCGTCGCGCGCACGCTCGCGGCGCGCGGTCACGACGTCGTGTTCTGCACGCACGCACCGTTCGAGGCGGCCGTGCGCCGTTGCGGGTTCGCGTTCGTGCCGATCGGCACCGCGGCCGAATACGAGGCCGCGATGGCGAACCCCGCGCTGTGGGATGCGCGCACGTCGTTTCGCACGCTGTGGCAGGTGATCGCGCCGACGCTGCGTCCGCATTACGACGCGCTGCGTGCGCTGACCGACGGCGATACGGTGCTCGTCGGCACGCTGTGGGCATTCTCCGCGCGCTTCATGCAGGAGTTGCACGGCACGCCGTACGTGTCGGTGCAGGTGTCACCGTCGACGCTGCTGTCCGCGCATGCGCCGCCGACCCACCCGCGCCTGACGATTCCCGCGCGCTGGCCGCTGCCGGTGAAGGC
>NZ_CAJNKE010000097.1 GCF_905232215.1 Burkholderia sp. LMG 13014 | reverse complement strand
GACATCATGCCTAGTCTCGTGGGCTCGGAGATGTGTTTAAGTGACAGGCCGGGGAACCGGGGAACAGGGGAGCCGGGCGCGCTTCAGCGGAAAGGCGAGGGTCGAATCTGCGCGAGGCGACGCGACCGGCTTTCACCGGCCGCCGTCGCCGCTCGCTCAAGCCACCGACCGGAACAACCAGTAGAGCCCGCCGGCAAGCACGATCGACGCCGGCAGCGTCAGCACCCACGCCAGCACGAGGCTGCGCACCGTGCCCCATTGCAGCCCGGAGCCGTTCGCCGCCATCGTGCCCGCGACGCCCGACGACAGCACATGTGTCGTCGACACGGGCAATCCGTACACGTCGGCCGCGCCGATCGTGAGCATCGCGACGAGTTCGGCCGACGCCCCCTGTCCGTACGTCAGATGCTGCTTGCCGATTTTCTCGCCGACGGTCACGACGATCCGCTTCCAGCCGACCATCGTGCCGAGGCCCAGTGCGATTGCGACCGCAACCTTCACCCACGTCGGAATGAACTTGGTCGCGTGATCGAGCTGCTTGCGATAGTTGTCGATCGCGAGCTTGTCGTCGGCGGCGAATGCGGGTTGCCCGGATTTCTCGATCAGGCGGATCGCTTCGGATACCAGATACATCGTGTTGCGCACGTTGTCGATGTCGCGTTGCGGCACGGCGGCCATCGAGCCCGACGCGCCGACCGCGGTCGCGAGCGACGTGGACAATTGCTGAACGGCAGGGATCACGGCCGGCGTCAGCTCGCGATGCTGGACGTAAAGCTCGACGTCGGCGCGCGGGTTCGCGGACGGTGCGACGCCGTTCGTGTACTTCCCGAACGTCGCGGCGGCCTGGTTCGCGACCGCAACGAACGTCTGCGTCTCGGCCGGCGTGACGGCCTTGTTCAGCGCATAGGCAGTCGGCACCGTGCCGATCAGGATCAGCATGATGAGGCCCATCCCTTTCTGCCCGTCGTTCGAGCCGTGCGCGAACGACACGCCCGTGCAGGTCAGGATCAGCAGGCAGCGAATCCAGAACGGCGGCGGCTGGTCCTTCGGCGGTTCCTTGTACAGCTCCGGAATCCGCACGAGGGCTTTCAGCACGAGCAGCAGCAGCGCCGCACAGAGGAAGCCGACGATCGGCGAGAACAGCAGCGACTTGCCGACGCCGAGCGCCTGGCCCCAGTCGACGCCGCTCGTGCCGGACGGCCCGTGCATCAGCTGGTTCATCAGCCCGACGCCGATGATCGACCCGATCAGCGTATGCGAGCTCGACGACGGCAACCCGAAATACCAGGTCGCGAGGTTCCACACGATCGCGGCGATCAGCAGCGCGAACACCATCGCGAAGCCCGCACCGCTGCCGACCTGCAGGATCAGCTCGACCGGCAGCAGTTGCAGGATGCCGAACGCAACGGCGCCGCTCGAGATCATCACGCCGAGGAAGTTCCACAGGCCGGACCAGATCACCGCGACGTTCGGCGTCAGCGAGTGCGTATAGATCACGGTCGCGACCGCGTTCGCGGTGTCGTGGAAACCGTTGACGAATTCGAAGCCGAGCGCGATCAGCAGTGCCGCGCCGAGCATCAGGTACGGGAACAGCGATCCTTCGTGCATCGGCGACAGATCGTCGATCAGGTGCGTGGCGATATAGACCGCGCCGATCGCGAGCACCAGCAGGAAGACGGCATAGCCGAGCTGCCTGGTGCGCTCGACGGAACCCGGACTGTTCGGGGCAGACGAAGCAGGTTGATTCATGACGGTATCTCGTAAGGGAACCGCGACCGATCCTAGCTTCGGCTAGCAGTCAGTTTGATGACAGCAGGGATGACGAACGGCGGGTCTTGCAGCGACGTAAGGTGAACATCGCCATGCGATTGCGATACGACACAACACGTCGGCGGGCGTCGTGGCCCATATCGCGAACGCAACACGGCAGGAGGCTATGCACCAGTGTCGCGCGGATCGCCTTCCGCGATCAACAACCAGCCGTGCGGCGACGCAGCGAATGTCGTGCACGATAGCGGCGCCACGTCGATGCGGGTTGCCGCGCCCGAATCGATCCGCAGCGCATGCGCGACGGCCGCGCGCACGATTGGCGCATGCGTGATGGCGACGATGTCTCGACCGTGTTGCAGTGCGTTCAACCACGCGCCGACGCGGCGCATGGTTGCATCGAACGATTCGCCGCCGTGCGGCGACGCCAACGGATCGCCGATCCACGCGCCCAGTTCGTCAGGCCAGTCGCGCGCGAGGTCGTGCAGCCGCTTGCCGCGCCAGTTTCGGTAGTCGATGTCGCGCAGTGCGTCGTCGATGTCGGCGTGCAGGCCGAGCGCATCGGCGGTCTGCACCGCGCAGCGGGCCGGGCTGCACAGCACGAGCGAGCCGGCGACGTCCGTCCACCGGTCGCGCCGCGCCGCGGCGTCGGCGAGCCCGTGCGCGTCGAGAGGGTCGTCGTCGGGAAACGTGCCGGTGCGCATCGCCCGGGTCGATGCGTGTGCAATCAGGCGCAGCGAGGCATGCATGTTCATGGAGGTTTTCGGGGGAACCGGGACGGGCGCGTTCGTCCACTTTTCGCCGCTTCAATACGCGAACGTTCGCGCGTACAATTCGCCCGATACGAAACGCGGAAGCCGGTGCAATTCCGGCGCGGTCGCGCCACTGTAACCGGTGATCCATGATCCCGGAAGCCAGACCTGCCTTCGTACCCATCCAACATTTGCCGGGGCGCGATTCCCCTGAGGTGCATCCATGAGCGAAGCAGTGCTGAAGCCGGCGGTCGTACCGGCGCCCATCCCCGTCCGTGAACTGTTGCCGTGGGCCGTGTTCGTCGGCCTGATCCTGTTGCTCGCCCTCTATTTCGTTGGCGCGGAACAAGGCGCAACGTCGCTCGTGCCGGGCATGTACGTGCACGAATTCGTCCACGACGGCCGCCATCTGCTCGGCTTCCCCTGCCACTGACGCGGAGTTCATGATGGTCGGAAAGCTGCTCATGCGCGGGATGCTCGCAGGCATCGCCGCAGGCCTCCTCACGTTCGGTTTCGCGAAAATCGTCGGCGAACCGCAAGTCGATCAGGCGATCTCCTTCGAAGAAAAACTCGACGCCGCCAAGGGCGACGCGCCGGAACCCGAGCTGGTGAGCCGCCACACGCAGGCCGGCTTCGGCCTGCTGACGGGCGTCGTGACCTATGGCGCGGCGTTCGGCGGGCTGTTCTCGCTGGTCTTTGCGTATGCGTATGGCCGAGGCAGCCGTCTCCCGGCACGGCCGCTGGCCGCCTGGCTCGCGCTGGCGGCGTTCATCGCGCTCGTGATCGTGCCGAACATCAAGTACCCGGCCAATCCGCCGTCGGTCGGCGACCCCGACACGATCGGCTATCGCACGGGGCTGTTCTTCCTGATGATCGCGATCTCGATCGCGACGATGGTGTTCTCGGTCAGCGTGCGCCGCCATCTGCTGGCGAAGCTCGGGCAATGGAATGCGTCGATCGTCGCGGGGCTCGTGTTCATCGCGATCATCGCGGCCGTGCAGCTCGGGTTGCCGTCGATCAACGAAGTGCCGGCTGCCTTCCCGGCCGTCGTGCTGTGGAAGTTCCGCGCCGCGGCGATCGGCATGCAGGTGATCATGTGGACGACGATCGGCCTGCTGTTCGGCGCATGGGTCGAGCGCGGCGAACGTATCGGCATGCGCGCCGCCTGACGCGCATTGCAACGGGGCGTGCCTAGCGCAGCATGCGCGGCGCGCTCCACGTCGATTCGCGCGCCAGCGCGACGAACGCGGCCAGATAGTCGATCGACGCATCCGCCTCGCGGATGCCGAGGAAGATCTGCTTCGCGATCCCCTTCTTGCCAAGCTTGACCGGCACGACCGGCATCCGGTCAGCATATTCGTCGGCCAACCATCGCGGCAGCGCAGCCACGCCGCGCCCGCTCGCCACCATCTGCAACATGATGTCGGTCGTCTCGATCGACTTGTGCCGCTTCGGCACGATGCCGGCCGGCGTCAGGAACTGGTTGTAGATGTCGAGCCGGTCGGTTTCGACCGGATAGGTGATCAGGATTTCGTCGGTCAGCTGCTCGGGCGTCACGTAATCGGCGTTGGCGAAACGGTGTGCGTCCGCGACCACCAGCACCTGCTCGTAGTCGAACACGGGGTCGAAGCGCAGCCCCGGCTTGTTCAGCGGATCGGGCGTCACGAGCACGTCGATGTCGTAGCCGAACAGCGCGCCGATCCCGCCGAACTGGAAGCGCTGCTTTACGTCGACGTCGACGTCGGGCCAGCGCGACAGGTACGGCGACACGACCTTCAGCAGCCACTGGTAGCACGGGTGGCATTCCATCCCGATACGCAGCGTGCCGCGCTCGCCCTTCGCGTACTGCTTCATTCGCTCCTCGGCCAGCTCGAACTGCGGCAGCAGCCGGTTCGCGAGCTTCAGCAGATACTGCCCGCCCTGCGTCAGCCGCAGGCCGCGCCCCTCGCGATCCCAGATCGGCGTGCCGAGCTGCTGCTCGATTTTCCGGACGGTATGGCTGAGCGCCGATTGCGTGACGTGCAGCGCGTTGGCGGCTGCGGTCAGCGAGCCCTGGCGCTCGACTTCACGAATGACGACGAGATGGAATCGTTCCAGCATGGTTATCGCTCATCCTGCATGTGCATGAATAACTTTAATGGATGAATGAAATAATGCCATTTTATTTCATGGTTTGAAATCCCTATCATGGTTGCCGGACCTTCACTACTTCTGGACGGCAGCGCCATGGCGACGACACACAATCTCGGTTTCCCGCGCATCGGCGCCAAGCGCGAACTCAAGTTCGGTCTCGAACGCTACTGGAAGGGCGAATCGTCGCGCGATGAACTGAAGGCGCTCGGCGCGCAACTGCGCGAGCGTCACTGGCGCGACCAGCGCGACCTCGATCTCGCGCCGATCGGCGACTTCGCGTTCTACGACCAGGTGCTCGACATGAGCTTCACGCTCGGCAACCTGCCGAAGCGCGTGCAGGACTTCCACGGCGATGCGCTCGACAACTATTTCCGCGTGGCGCGCGGCCGTTCTGCGCAGTCGGCGGAAGAGCATGCCGCGTGCTGCGGCGGCGTCGCGGCCGGCGAAATGACGAAGTGGTTCGACACGAACTATCACTACATCGTCCCGGAATTCCACGCCGACACGAATTTCTCGCTCGATCCCTCGCGCCTGCTGCAGCAACTCGCCGAAGCGAACGCGCAGCGCGTGAAGGCGAAGCCGGTGATCATCGGCCCCGTCACGTACCTGTGGCTCGGCAAGGCGAGGGACGACTCGGATCGCCTCGCGCTGCTGCAGAAGCTGCTGCCGGTGTACGGCGCGTTGCTCGACACGCTGACCGCACAAGGCGTCGAATGGGTACAGATCGACGAACCCATCCTCGTCACCGAGCTCGACGCCGAATGGCAGCAAGCATTCAAGACCGCGTATGCCGCACTCGAAACGCGCCGGATCAAGGTGCTGCTCGCGACGTACTTCGGCCAGCTGCAGGGCAACCTGGCGCTCGCTGCGTCGCTGCCGGTCGACGGCCTGCACATCGATGCGATCAACGCCCGTGACGAAATCGACGCACTGGTGCGCGAACTGCCGGCCGAGCGCGTGCTGTCGGTCGGTGCGATCAACGGCCGCAACATCTGGAAGACGGACCTGAACGCCGCGCTCGACTGGCTCGAGCCGCTGTCGAAGCAACTGGGCGACCGTCTGTGGCTCGCACCGTCGTGCTCGCTGCTGCATGTGCCGGTCGACCTCGCGAGCGAAGCGAAGCTCGACGCCGAGATCCATTCGTGGCTCGCGTTCGCGCTGCAGAAGCTCGACGAACTGAAGGTGCTTGCGACCGCGCTGAACCAGGGCCGCGACAAGATGGCCGATGCGCTGGCCGCGAACGCCGCCGCGATCCAGTCGCGCCGCCATTCGCCGCGCGTGAACCACCCGGCGGTGAAGGCTGCGATCGCCCGGATCGACGCGCAGCTCGGCAACCGCGTGAGCCCCTATACGCAGCGCGCGCCGAAGCAGTCGGCCCGCCTGAACCTGCCGGCGTTCCCGACGACGACGATCGGCTCGTTTCCGCAGACCGGCGAGATCCGCCAGGCCCGCAGCCAGTTCAAGGCCGGTGCGCTGGATGAAGCAGGCTACCGCGCGGCGATGCAGGCCGAAATCGAACGCAGCGTGCGTGAGCAGGAAGCGCTGGAACTCGATGTGCTCGTGCACGGCGAAGCCGAGCGTAACGACATGGTCGAATACTTCGGCGAGCAGCTCGACGGCTACGCGTTCAGCCAGTTCGGCTGGGTGCAGTCGTACGGTTCGCGCTGCGTGAAGCCGCCGATCCTGTTCGGCGACATCAGCCGTCCGAAGGCGATGACCGTCGAGTGGATCACGTATGCGCAGTCGCTGACGAACAAGCCGATGAAGGGCATGCTGACCGGCCCGGTGACGATCCTGAACTGGTCGTTCGTGCGCGACGACCAGCCGCGCTCGGTGTCGTGCTACCAGCTCGCGCTGGCGATCCGCGAGGAAGTGCTCGATCTCGAGAAGGCCGGTGTGGGCGTGATCCAGATCGACGAGGCCGCGCTGCGCGAAGGGCTCCCGCTGCGCCGTGCGCAGTGGGGCGAATACCTGAAGTGGGCGGTCGAGTCGTTCCGCATCACCGCGAACGGCGTACGGGACGACACGCAGATCCACACGCACATGTGCTATTCGGAGTTCAACGATATCATCGCGTCGATCGCCGACATGGACGCGGACGTGATCACGATCGAGACGTCGCGCTCGGACATGGAGCTGCTCGACGCGTTCGACAACTTCAAGTATCCGAACGAGATCGGGCCGGGCGTGTACGACATCCACTCGCCGAACATCCCGACGCAGGATCACATCGTCGACCTGATGAAGAAGGCGGCTGAACGGATTCCGGCGCAACGCCTGTGGGTGAACCCGGACTGCGGCCTGAAGACGCGCCAGTGGGCGGAAGTGATTCCGGCGCTGACGAACATGGTCGCCGCCGCGAAGACGCTGCGCAACCAGGTGCAGTAGCGCGCGAATGCTGCGTGCCTGCTGTCCGGATCGATGATCCGGCGGCGGGTGTCGCACCGATCGAGATCGTCCCGGGCAGGCGCCGGGACGGGGTGCGTCCACTGTGTTTTGGGGGATCCCATTCCTGCCATGTTCGAACGTAACCGCTACGCGTTTGACCAGCCCGATCCGGAACTGGTCGATGCCATCCAGAAGGAAAACCGTCGCCAGGAAGATCACATCGAGCTGATCGCGTCGGAAAATTACACGAGCCCGGCCGTGATGGCCGCACGGGGCTCGTAACTCACGAACAAATACGCGGTAGGTTTTCCGGGCAAGCGCTACGACGGCGGCTGCGAATACGTGGACGTCGTCGAGCAGCTGGCGATCGAGCGTGTGCGTGCGCAGGTCGCCGAGCTGACCAAACGTTTCCCGGTGTATTCGTGGCAGCACGCTGAGGAGGACAAGGTGAGAAATGTGGAAAACGATGCGATCGAACGGCTGCTGAAGTCGCTCGACGACGACAGCGACGATTGTGGGGCGATGTACGAAGAGGTCGGCCGCGCGGTGGTGGACCGGCTGCGGCGGACCGATCGGGACGCGTTGCGTACCATTGCCCGCGCGTGGGTTGAATGCGATGAAGCGCAAGCTGCGTTGCTCGACCTGGATTTTTATTCCATGGAGCTTGGCGCGGCAAAGGAACGTGGGGAGATCGCCGACGCCGTGCTGCGCAATGTGGTCCGGAAAGTCGTCTTCAAGGAATCGACATGATGACGATCGCGACGACGGGTTCGCACATGCGCGCGGGATGGAGCACGAAAACGAGCCCGAGCGCGGCGTGCGCTGCACGATGTGCTTCGACATGCGTTTCGAGCGCGCCGCGTGCTATCCGGGGTTGATGTCCCGGGAATACAACCGGCACAAGGTCGGCGGCTCGGCACGCATGATCGAGATCAGCAAGCGCGACACGTTTTATCAGCAGGAGTACTGCGGATGTGTGTATTCGCTGCGCGTACCAACCTGCAGCGCAAGGCGAACGGTCGCGAACCGATCGGGATCGGCACGATGTATGACACGAAGGACGCGCCGGAAGGCGGCAATCAAGAAAGCTGACGATTGCCGCTTGCTACGTCACATGTCCCGGTGTCCGTGCGTGCCGGGCAGTGCGTCAGGGGCCGGCGTTGCCGCGATCACCTGGCGCTCATGGTCCAGATCGAGCGAGCGGGACAGTAGCCAGTACACGGCCCCCGCGACGACCAGGCCGACGAGCCAGGCGATATCCACGCCACCGAGCAGGCGTGCGAACGGGCCGACGAAGATCTCGCGGTTCGCCTCGGCATCGACGATCGAGAAGAACGGCACCATCGCCGCGAAGCCGACCAGGTACGCGACGATGCCGCGCGGCTGCCAGGCGCCATACAGGCCGCCCGGCGTGAAGAAATGCGCGATCGCATAGTGGCCGCGTCGTACGAAGAAATAGTCGACGAGGTTCACCGCGGTCCACGGCACGAGGAAGTAGAGCATCAGCGTCAGGAACGTTTGCAGCAGCGCGATGCCGTTGCCGCGGATCGCGAACACGCACGTGAGCACGAACGTGCTGATCGCGACGATCGATGCGACGCGCGCGCGGCGCGTCGGCCGGATCGGCACGATCGAGTCGATACCGGTCAGCACGGTCAGCATCGCGCTGTATGCGTTGAGCGCGATGATCGGCAGGAAGCCGACGAGCGAAACGATCGCGATCAGCTTGCCGAGGCCCGGCACAAGCGACGTGCCGACGTCGTTCATCGCGACCAGCGCGTCCGCCGCGTGCAGCTTCTGCGCGAGCCACGCACCGAGCCCGATCATCCAGGTGCCCGACAGCGAGGCACCGGCGAAGATGACCGCGATCAGCTTCGCGCGGCTGGTGTGTTTCGGCAGATAGCGCGAATAGTCGGACACGTAGGGTGCATACGAAATGTTGTAGCTGGCGGCGATCGCAAACTGCGTGGCGAACCCGATCCAGTTGAAGCCAGGTGCGACGGCGGGGGCGGTGGCCGCGACACCCGATGCAGGCGCCGCGTGACCGAACGCGAGCGCGAGCGTGACGAGCCCATAGAGCGGCAGCGTCGCGATCAGTGCCCACGTGAAGGTCCGGTGCATCAGGTCGTGCCCGTAGATTGCGAGCAGCGCACCGGTCGCGACGGCCATGATCGCGACGAAACCGCCGTCGATCCCGAACACGTTGTGCACGCCGTCGACCATCAGCGACACGTTGACGACATTGAAGCCGACGAACACGAACAGCGTCGCGAGCAGCGCGACGATCACGCCGCGATAGCCGAACTGCGCACGAGACTGGATCATCTGCGGCAGCCCCATCTCGGGGCCCTGCGAGCCGTGAAACGCCATGAAGATCGTGCCGAACATGATCCCGAGCGCGCCCGCGAGCGTCGTCCAGCCGGCGGACAGGCCCATACCGGGCCCGACGAAGCCGATCGAGATCGTGAAGAAATGGAAGTTGCCGAGGAACCAGAACGGCCCCTGGCTCGCGAGCTTGGCGTGGCGTTCGTGTTCCGGAATGTAGTCGATCGAGTGGTGCTCGATCGCCAGGCCGGCCGATTCGGTGCGGCCGAGATCGAGCGTGTCGGGGCGGTTCATGGCGGTCGTGTCTCCTGGGTCGCACACGATTCGGCAAGGCGACCGCGTGCGCCCGCCTGCCGCGACGCCGTCGAGGCAGGCGATGAATGTGGGGTGAGGCAGGCGGTGCGGCGCACCGCCGGGCTGCCTAATGAAAAACGGGCAGGCGAGGTTGCCTGCCCGTCGCGGGACGTTACGCGGTGCGCGCGCCGCGCGGCAGCGGCACTTCTTCCTTCCGGCTCGGCGCGCCCGCGTCGTCGATGCTCACACGCCGCGAGATCAGCCACACGCACAGGGACGACAGGAGCGCGGCGCTCGTGTACTGGAGCGCGAGCGGCCACCATTGCGGCGCGGTGTTCTGCGCGATGATGGTCGCGACGAGCGGCGTGAGGCCGCCGGCGAGCGCGCCGCACACCTGGTACGCGATCGAGATCGCCGTGTAGCGGATGCGTGCGACGAAGATGCCGCTGACGAAGCCGGCGACCACCGAGTAGTAGCCCGATTCCGCGAGCGTCGCGAGGCCGACGCCGACCGTGATCGACAGCGGCGTGCCCATGTGCACGAGCGGCAGCATCAGGAACGGGACGATCGCGGCCCATGCGCCGGTGATCAGCAGCACGCGCGTGGTGCCGAAGCGCTGCGCGAGGAATGCGGCCGCGAGCTGCACGACGAACTGCAGCACCGCGACGATCGTCATGCAATGCAGCACCATCGACCGGTCGAGCGACAGGAACTGCGTCGCGTAGCTGATCATGAAGATGTTGCTGAAATACACGCCGGCGATGCCATACACGTTCGCACCGATCGCGAGCAGCAGCAGCGGCCAGTACTTGAGCGCTTCGCGCAGCGGCTTTTGCGCGATGTTGCCGCTCTTCTTCACTTCCTCGAACTCGGGCGATTCCGACACGCTTGCACGGATCACGAAGCCGACGATCAGCAGTACGGAACTCGCGAGGAACGGCACGCGCCAGCCCCAGCTCATCATGTCTTCCTTCGACAGCGTGCTGATCGCACCGAATGCGAGCATCGACAGGATCAGGCCGCTCGCGCTGCCGAGCTGCGCGAACGATGCGAAGAACGTGCGTTTGCCTTCCGGCGCATGCTCGCCGGCGAGCAGCACCGCGCCGCCCCATTCGCCGCCGACCGCGATGCCTTGCAGCACGCGCATCAGCACGAGCAGGACCGGTGCGATCACGCCGGCCTGCGCGTGAGTCGGCAGCAGGCCGATCGCGACCGTCGACACGGCCATCAGCATCAGCGTCGCGAGCAGCGAACGCTTGCGGCCGAAGCGGTCGCCGAGATAGCCGAACATCACGCCGCCGAGCGGACGCGCGAAGAAGCCGACCGCGAACGAGCCGAACGACGCGAGCAGGCTGATGAAGCGGTTTTCGCCGGGGAAGAACAGCGGCCCGAATACGATGGCGGCGGCGGTCGCGTAGCTATAGAAGTCGTACCACTCGATCGTGGTGCCGACGAACGACGCGAGCGCCGCCCGCTTGGGTTGCTTGACGGAAGTCCCCATCTTGATATGTGCTCCTCTGGAATCCTCTGATTTGGAATAAGTGTCGGCGCGGGGTCAGTCGCGGTACGCGACGCCCGGCAGCACGCACAGCAGCTCGTACGCGAGGTTCGCGCCGAGCAGCGCCGTGGTGCCGAACGGGTCGTACGGCGGCGCGACTTCGACGAGATCGCAGCCGACGATGTTCAGCCCCTTCGCGCCGCGGATGATCTCGAGCGCCTGCGGCACCGTGAGGCCCGCGATTTCCGGCGTGCCGGTGCCCGGCGCGTAGGCCGGATCGATGCCGTCGATGTCGAAGCTGATGTAGACGGGCGTATCGCCGACGCGCGCGCGCACCTCTTCCATCAGCGGCGCGAGCGACTTGTTCCAGCATTCCTCGGCCTGGACGACGCGGAAGCCCTGTTCGCGGCACCAGTCGAAGTCCTCGGCGGCGTAACCGGTGCCGCGCAGGCCGATCTGCGTGACCTTGTCGCCATGCAGCAGGCCTTCCTCGACCGCGCGGCGGAACGGCGTGCCGTGCGCGATCTTTTCGCCCATCATCGTGTCGTTCACGTCGGCGTGTGCATCGACGTGGATCAATGCAACCTTGCCGTGCTTGCGGTGGATCGCGCGCAGGATCGGCAGCGCGATCGTATGGTCGCCGCCGAGCGTGATCGGCTTGCAGTCGTGCTCGAGGATCGCGTCGTATGCGGCTTCGATGCGTGCGATGGAATCGTGCAGGTTGTACGGATTGATCGCGACGTCGCCGATGTCGGCGATCTGCAGCGAATCGAACGGCGCGGCACGCGTAGCCATGTTGTACGGGCGCAGCAGCACGGATTCGGTGCGGATCTGGCGCGGGCCGAAGCGCGCGCCGGTGCGGTTGGAGGTGCCGAGATCGAACGGCACGCCGACGAAACAGGCGTCGAGGCCTTCGGCGCTCGCCACGTGCGGCAGGCGCATCATCGTCGCGATGCCGCCGCAGCGCGGCATTTCATTGCCGCCGAGCGGCTGGAAATGGGTGTGGTCGTTCATGGGCTGTCTCTTCCGATGTGGGGTTGCCGTATCATGCGACGCGGCTTGGCGCACAGTTTTACGCGCTCGGGCCGGAAAGAAGAATGCGAAGATATCGACGTAAACATCGATTTTCATCGATGTATGGAAGGGGATGAGCGTGCTGGGGAATCTGTCGACCCTCGATCTGCGGTTGATCCGCGTATTTCTCGCGGTCACGGACGCGGGCGGCGTATCGGCCGCGCAGGCCGTGCTGAACGTCGGGCAGTCGACGATCAGCGCGCAGCTGTCGTCGCTCGAGACGCGGCTCGGCTACCGGCTCTGCGAACGCGGCCGCAGCGGCTTCCGGCTCACGCCGAAGGGCGAGCGGTTCCACGCGATGAGCCGCAAGCTGCTGGCCGCGCTCGATGAGTTCGGGATGGTGGCGCGGCATATGGACCGCCAACTGGTCGGCACGCTGCACATCGGCCTGATTGGCCATACGCCGGTGAGCCAGAACGCGCGGATCGCCGAGGCGATCGCCGCGTTCCGCACCCGCGACGAGGCCGTGCGCTTCTCGATCTCCGTGCGCGCGCCGGGCGATCTCGAGGAGAAGCTGCTGAGCGACGAGATCCAGATCGCGGTCGGCTACTTCTGGCACCGGGTGCCGTCGCTGCACTACACGCCGCTGTTCATCGAGCGCCAGGTCGCGTACTGCGGCCGCGGCCATCCGCTGTTCGACGGCGCTGGCGCGCTGACGCCGGCCGACGTCGCGGGCTTCGAATGGGCGTGGCGCTCGTATCCGCTGCCCGAAGCGCAGATGTCGACGACGCCTGACCGCGTGACCGCGACCGCCGACAACATGGAGGCCGTCGCGCTGCTGATCCTGTCGGGCCACCACCTCGGCTACCTGCCGCAGCACTTCGCGGCGCCGTATGTCGCGCAGGGGCTGCTCACGTCGCTCAATCCGGAGCAACTGCGCTACGACGTGACGTTCCACATGGTCGTCGCGCGCAACGGGCGCGGCAATCCGCTCGTGGAAGCGTTTCTCGAGGATCTCGAACGCGCACACCAGCCGCCCGACATCGCGTAGGCCGCTGGCATCAACAATGTGAACGAGTGTTGCGGCGGTGCGGCCCGATGCGGCCCACATCGATCGGCGTCGAAGTGACGAATCGGGTGCCGGGTTCGGCGTGCGTGCGCCATCCGCCTGCCGGCATCACGGCACCGGCAACCCCGCGTCATGCTTGACCTCGCGCAGTGACAGCGCCGATTCGATCGACGTGACGCCCGGCAGCATCCGCAACGATTCGCGCAGGAACGTGCCGTAGTCGTCGAGATCGCGCGCCACGATCTGCAGCAGATAGTCGGCCGTGCCCGCCACGTTGTGGCACGCCAGGATCCGCTCGATGCCGAGCACTTCCCGCTCGAAGCGGTCGGCGGTCTTGCGATCGTGCGTCGCGAACCGCACGAGCACGAACGCAACGACGCCGAAACCGAGCGCCTGGCGCGACAGCTGCGCGCGGTAGCGCTCGATGTAGCCGTCGTTTTCGAGGCGCTTCAGGCGCCGCGCGCAGGGCGTCTCGGAGAGGCCCACGGAATCGGCGAGGCGCGCGATCGGCAGGCGGCCATCGCGCTGCACCGCGGCAAGGATTGCGCGGTCGGTTTTGTCGAGTTCGGTCATTTTGGCGGAATCCTTGTCGGGATTTCGTGATTGTGGCGGATTCCCCTACGGATTGCCAATCCTGAACCAAAGATGGCCAATAATCCCTCGCACTCTGGCGGCAACATATCGTCGTAAGAGGACAGGGGCAGACCATGATTTCCACGCATTTGCTGTTGATTTATCTCGCCGCGCTGGCGGCCATCTATGCGGTGCCGGGGCCGGACATGGCGCTGGTGTTGCAGACCAGCATTGGCCGCGGCGTGCGGCCGGGGATGGCGGCGGCCGCCGGGCTGTCGCTCGCGCGCACCGCGCACGTGACGCTGTCCGCCTGCGGCGTCGCCGCGCTGATCCGCAGCGCGCCGTGGCTGTACGAAGTGATCCGCTACGGCGGCGCGCTCTATCTCGCCTATGTCGCGATCCAGGTGTTCCGCTCGCCCGTGTTCGCGCTCGGCGACGGCGATGCGGCGGCCACCGCAGGCGAGCTGCGCCAGTCGTTCGTGAAGGGCCTGCTCACCAACCTGCTGAACCCGAAGGCGCTGCTGTTCTGCTCGGTGCTGCTGCCGCAGTTCGTGCGCCCCGAGGCCGGGCCGGTCGTGTTGCAGATGTTCGAGCTGGGCGCGCTGCTGGTGGCGGCCGGCGTGTGCTTCGACCTCGCGTGCGTGTTCGGCGCGTCGCGGATCGCTGCGTGGATGCGTGCGCATCCGCTCGCGCAGACGGTGCAGCGCTGGACGTTTTCCGCCGCGCTGATCGGCTTCGCGCTGCGCCTGTCGATGGATTGAGTACCGAGGCGGCGTCGCGCCGGCGCAGGTCGCGCGGCGCGTCGCCGTACCGGATGAAGGCCGTGCGCAACGCCGGCCCGCGCGCGCGCCCCGTCGCAGAAGAGCGTGCGCGCAAATCGTCTGACTGTTCTAAACTCCCTGTTACTTCGCGCTGCTGCGAACCCGACCGACCGAACGGAACCGTCTCCCGCCGGCCCTGTCCGATTTCCTGGCTGTTCCGTGCAACGCGGTACCAAGGAGGGTCTGAACATGGCAAGGCATCTTCACGCCGACCGTGAACCCCGAATCGTCGCCGAGTCCAAGTGCCTCGGCCCGTGCGATCCGGCAGAACGCATCCACGTCACGATCATGTTGCGGCGGCAGGAAGAAGGGCAACTCGATACGCTGCTTCACCAGCTCGCCACCGGCGACGCGCAAGCGAAACCGGTGTCGCGCGCAACCTTCGCGCAACGCTTTTCCGCCAATCCCGACGACATTCGCAAGGCCGAGGACTTCGCACGTCGTCACCAGCTGACGGTCGATCGCGTCGATCCGGTCGAAAGCGTCGTCGTGCTGTCCGGCACGATCCAGCAGTTCGAAGCGGCTTTCGGCGTCAAGCTCGAGCGCTTCGAGCATCAGTCGATCGGCCAGTATCGCGGCCGCTCCGGCCCGATCGCGCTGCCCGACGATCTCGGCGACGCCGTCACGGCCGT
>NZ_CAJNKE010000096.1 GCF_905232215.1 Burkholderia sp. LMG 13014 | reverse complement strand
GGCGGTGGCAGCAGCGACGCGCGTACGCCGCCACATCCGTAGTGCCCGCACACGATCACGTGGTCGACCTGCAGCACGCGCACTGCGTACTCGAGCACGCTGGCGGAATTGTCGTCGTCGGGATGGAACAGGTTTGCGATGTTGCGATGGACGAACAGCTCGCCGGGTGCGCAGTGCGTGATGGTTTCGGCCGGCACGCGGCTGTCGGCGCAGCCGATCCACAGCACGCGCGGGTTCTGGCCGCGTGCGAGCGCGTCGAAGAAGCCGGGCGTGTATTCACGCGTTTCGCGGGCCCAGGCGATGTTGGCAACCAGCATGCTCTTGGGGCGATTCATGAGGACTCCTTTGTGATAAAGGCAAACGAATATCGGCGGAAATGACGTAATGGCATTCTTTCTAAATTGAAAGGTTTGGTTTCGACTGATATTAGGGGTATGCCCTAGCACTTCGGGGGTGCTGAAACAATTTGTTTCAAATTGATTTGGCGCAGTGCATTGCATGCACCATTTCGCCGCATGACATGCACGGCGTGTGCCTGTTTCCGCGCAAAGGCCCGTATGACGGGGGTGTCAGCGTATTGCCATCGGCTTGTCATCGATCGGAAAAGATTTCCGCCGTATTTGCCAAATTAAATAGAAGAGCGGAAAAAACGAAATGGCCATTCACGCAATGATTCGTGAATGGCCATCGTGAAAATTGCGCGTCAATGCGTAATCGGTCAGAACAGGTTGCGGCGGTCGGGGTCGTGCAGCGGGTCGGGCGTTTTCTGCGTGATGCGCAGGATGCCCTGCGGATCGAAGTAGAAGCTGTACATCATGTACCAGACGTTGTCCTCGAGATACCGATAGGTCCACACCTCGCGCTTCATCAGCGGGAAGTAGGACGTCTCGACGGGGCGTCCGAAGTTGACGAGGACGTCGGTCTTCGTCCACTTGCCGATCTCGGCGCGATAGAACTCGCTCGGCTGCAGGACCTGGCGGACGTTGACGATCTTGTGGGCCGCGTCGACGTCGGCCGCGACGGTGATTTCGCCCATCGGCTGGGTCGGCCACATCAGGCGCTTGCCGCCGCCGGGCAGGTCGTAGATCTCGCGCGGCGGGCCCATGCGCGCGACGATCGCCGACTCGTCCTGGCCGGCCTGGTATTGCTGCCACGGTTGCGCGCAACCGGCCAGCAGCGCGGCAGCGCCGGCAAGCAGCACCGGCAGGCGCGCGGAAATGCGAATGCGCATGGGATTCTCCCGAACACGGAAACAATTCCCGTTTTATCACGGACGGCGCGCGGCCGCGCGTCGCGTGGAAAAAATCGGTGCGGATCACCAGCGCCGTCGCGCTTGCGGGCGGCACGGGCACCGGCCTATGATCCGCGCTTCTCGGGCAGATTGAAGGGCAGGTGGCCGATGCAGGGGTGGAAGCGGTGCGCGCTCGCGTTGAGCGCGGGGTGGATGCTGGTGTCGTCCGCATTTGCCGGCGGCGAGCCGGTGCGGATCGCGCTGATCGAAGGGATGTCGGGCCCGTTCGCGAACGCGGGTGCGGCAGTCGAGCGCAACCTGCGCTTCGGCGTCGAGCAGGTCAACGCGGCCGGCGGCGTGAAGCTGCGCGACGGTGCGCATCCCCTCGAGCTCGTCGTGCTCGACAGCAAGGGCAGCCCCGAGGAGGCACTCGTGCAGTTGCGCGCGGCCGCGGACCGCCATATCGGGTTCGTCACGCAGGGCAACAGCTCGGCCGTCGCGGCCGCGCTCGTCGTGGCGCTCGACAAGCTGAACGCGCGCGATCCGGACAACCGAATGCTGTTCCTCAACTATTCGGCCGACGATCCGGCGCTGACCGGCGCGCGCTGCAGTTTCTGGCATTTCCGCTTCGATGCGCACGCGGGCATGCGGATGGCCGCGCTCGCGGACGTGATGGCGCGCGACCGCGCGCTGCGCAAGGTCTACCTGCTGAACCAGGACTACAGTTTCGGCCACGACGTCAGCGCGCTCGCACGGCAGGCGCTGGCCGTGCGGCGCCCGGACGTGACGATCGCCGGCGACGAATTCCACCCGATCGGCCGGATCAAGGATTTCTCGCCGTATATCGCAAAGATCCGCGCGAGCGGCGCCGACGCCGTCGTGACCGGCAACTGGGGCAACGACCTCACGCTGCTCGTGAAGGCGGCGCGCGAGCAGGGGCTGAACGCGAAGTTCTATACGTTCTACGGCAACAGCCTCGGCGCGCCGGCGGCACTCGGCGACGCCGGGGTCGGGCGGGTCGTGGCCGTGGCGGACTGGCACCCGAACGCGGGCGGCGCGAAATCCGATGCGTTCTACCGCGCGTTCCGGAACCGTTTTCCGGCCGCCCAGGACGACTATCCGGTGCGCCGGATGAGCCTGATGATCGAGATGCTGGCCGCCGCGCTGAACCGCGCGGGGTCGGCCGACCCCGTCGCGGTTGCGCGCGCGCTCGAAGGCCTGTCGTTCGACGATGGCTTCCACGCGTCGCGGATGCGCGCGCAGGATCACCAGTTGATCCAGCCCCTTTACGTGATGGAGATGGACAAGGTCGGCACGCCGGGCGTGCGCTTCGACAACGAGGGTTCGGGCTATGGCTTCCGGACGGTGCTCGCGGTGCCGGCGCAGCGCACGGAGATGCCGTCCGCGTGCTCGATGACGCGCCCGTGACAGGAGGAGGTAAGAACGGTGCGGAGTTGTGCTACAATGCCCGCCGGTTGTAAGTCACGGCACGGCCATTCTTCCGTGTCCGCCTGTTCAGTTAGAAAGGAAATCACATGTCTGTTGCAGATATCAAGAAGTCGGAAGTCGTTGCTCAGTTCGCCCGCGCTACCAACGACACGGGGTCGCCCGAAGTCCAGGTCGCTCTGCTGACCGCACGTATCGTCGAACTGACGGGTCACTTCAAGACCCACGCGAAGGATCACCACAGCCGCCGCGGCCTGCTGCGCATGGTGAGCCGCCGCCGCAAGCTGCTCGACTACCTCAAGGGCAAGGATGCCGACCGTTACCGCGCACTGATCGAGAAGCTGGGTCTGCGTAAGTAATCGAGGCGATTGCCGCCAGCAAGATGCCTGTGTCAGTCCGCTGATACAGGCATTTTGTTTTTGCGCGGTGCGTAGCGTCACACGCATCGCAGGCTGTCCGGCACGTTCGTGCGGGGCTGCCGCAACGGCTGATGCCGGGGCAGGATTTGTGTCATTCCAGCGCGTCGCTGCGTGAGCGCCGCGCTGGAATGGCATAAAAAACACACCTTGCTCCGGGTGATTCGGTCGGGACGCCGCCGTGCTGGATGGCCGGCGCGGCGAATGAAATGCATGAATTCAAAGGAGCAACCATGTCCATGTTCAACAAGGTCGTGAAGGAATTCCAGTGGGGCCAGCACAAGGTGCGCCTCGAAACCGGTGAAGTCGCTCGCCAGGCAAGCGGCGCGGTGATCGTCGACGTCGAAGACACCGTCGTGCTGGCAACCGTCGTCGGCGCGAAGTCGGCGAAGCCGGGTCAGGATTTCTTCCCGCTGACCGTCGACTACCTCGAGAAGACCTATTCGGCCGGCAAGATCCCGGGCGGCTTCTTCCGTCGCGAAGGCCGTCCGTCGGAGCACGAGACGCTGACGTCGCGCCTGATCGACCGTCCGCTGCGCCCGCTGTTCCCGGAAGGCTTCTACAACGAAGTCCAGGTCGTGATCCACGTGCTGTCCGTGAACCCGGAAATCCCGGCGGACATCCCCGCGCTGATCGGCGCATCGGCTGCGCTCGCCGTGTCGGGCCTGCCGTTCAACGGCCCGGTCGGTGCCGCTCGCGTGGCCTACATCGACAACGCATACGTGCTGAACCCGACGCGTGACCAGATCAAGGCATCGAGCCTCGACCTCGTCGTCGCCGGTACGGAACGTGCGGTGCTGATGGTCGAATCGGAAGCCGATCAACTGTCGGAAGACGTGATGCTCGGCGCCGTGGTGTTCGGCCACGAGCAAATGCAGGTCGCGATCGACGCGATCCACGAACTGGTGCGCGAAGGCGGCAAGCCCGAGTGGGACTGGCAGCCGGCACCGAAGAACGAAGCGCTGATCGCGCGCGTGACCGAGCTGGCACAGAACGACCTGCTCGCTGCTTACCAGCTCCGCGACAAGCAGGCACGCTCGACGAAGCTGAAGGAAGTCTACGCAGCAACCTCGGCGAAGCTCGAGGAAGACGCGCAGGCAGCCGGTACGGCCGCAGCCGACAAGGCAACGGTCGGCAACGTGCTGTTCGACATCGAAGCCAAGATCGTCCGTTCGCAGATCCTGAACGGCGAGCCGCGCATCGACGGCCGCGACACGCGCACCGTGCGCCCGATCGAGATCCGTACCGGCGTGCTGCCGCGTACCCACGGCTCGGCGCTGTTCACGCGCGGCGAGACGCAGGCGCTGGTCGTCGCGACGCTCGGCACGAAGGGTGATGAGCAGATCATCGACGCGCTCGAAGGCGAGTACCGCGAGCGCTTCATGCTCCACTACAACATGCCCCCGTTCGCGACCGGCGAAACGGGCCGCGTCGGCTCGCCGAAGCGCCGCGAAATCGGCCACGGCCGCCTCGCGAAGCGCGCGCTGGTCAAGTGCCTGCCGAGCGCCGACGAATTCGGCTACTCGATCCGCGTCGTGTCGGAAATCACCGAATCGAACGGTTCGTCGTCGATGGCTTCGGTGTGCGGCGGCTGCCTCGCGCTGATGGACGCCGGCGTGCCGATGAAGGCGCACGTCGCGGGTATCGCGATGGGCCTGATCCTCGAAGGCAACAAGTTCGCGGTGCTGACCGACATCCTCGGCGACGAAGATCACCTCGGCGACATGGACTTCAAGGTGGCCGGCACGGAGCAAGGCGTGACGGCACTGCAGATGGACATCAAGATCCAGGGCATCACGAAGGAAATCATGCAGGTCGCGCTCGCGCAAGCGAAGGAAGGCCGCATGCACATCCTCGGCAAGATGACGTCGGCAGTCTCGGGTGCGAACACGCAACTGTCGGAATTCGCGCCGCGCATGATCACGATCAAGATCAACCCGGAAAAGATCCGCGACGTGATCGGCAAGGGCGGTTCGGTGATCCGCGCGCTGACGGAAGAAACCGGCACGACCATCGACATCTCCGACGACGGCGTCGTGACGATCGCGAGCACGAACAGCGACGGCATGGCCGAAGCGAAGAAGCGCATCGAGCAAATCACGGCAGAGATCGAAGTCGGCCAGGTGTACGAAGGCACGGTTCTGAAGCTGCTCGATTTCGGCGCGATCGTGAACCTGCTGCCGGGCAAGGATGGCCTGCTGCACATCTCGGAAATCGTCAACGAGCGTGTGAAGGACATCAACGACTACCTGAAGGAAGGCCAGCAAGTGAAGGTCAAGGTCATCCAGACGGACGAAAAGGGGCGCGTGCGTCTGTCGGCAAAGGCGCTGCTGAATGAAGCAGCGGCGGCGTCGCAGTCGGACACGCCGCCGCAGCAGTAAGCGGGCAGGCGGACCAACGGCCGGCAGTGCGAAAGCGTGCCGGCCGTTTTTTCTGTAGCATCGTTGTGCGGCGCAGCAGCGCCGGTCAGGCGCCCGTGCCGCGTGCGGGCGCGCCATCCGATTCCGATCCTGATCCTGGAGCGACCATCACCATGAAAGCCATCGAAATCACCGAATTCGGTGCCCCCGACGTGCTGAAGCTTGCGGAGCGCCCGCGCCCCGAACCGAAGCGCGGCGAAGTGCTGATCAAGGTGGCGGCTTCCGGTGTGAACCGGCCCGATGTGTTCCAGCGCAAGGGCGCCTATGCGCCGCCGCCGGGTGCGTCGGATCTGCCTGGCCTCGAGGTCGCGGGCGAGATCGTCGGTGGCGACCTGTCCGACGCCGCGCTGAACCCGTTCGGCCTGAAGCTGGGCGATCGCGTGTGCGCGCTGCTCGCGGGCGGCGGCTATGCGGAGTATGCGGTCGCGCCGCTGCTGCAGTGCCTGCCGGTGCCCGACGGGCTGACCGATATCGAGGCCGCGTCGCTGCCCGAAACGTTTTTCACCGTGTGGAGCAACGTGTTCGACCGTGCGCAGCTCGGCGCGGGCGAGGGCGGCGAGCAGGAAACGCTGCTCGTGCAGGGCGGTTCGAGCGGCATCGGCGTGACGGCGATCCAGATCGCGCATGCGCTCGGCTTTCGCGTGTTCGCGACGGCCGGCACCGCCGACAAGTGCCGCGCGTGCGAGGCGCTGGGCGCCGAACGCGCGATCAACTACAAGACGGAAGACTTCGTCGAGGTCGTGAAGTCGCTGACGCACGATCGCGGCGTCGACGTGATCCTCGACATGGTGGCGGGCTCGTACGTGCCGCGCGAACTGTCCGCGCTAGCGGATGGCGGCCGCCTCGTGCTGATCGCGCTGCTCGGTGGCGCGAAGACCGACGTCAACCTCGGCGAGATCCTGCGTCGCCGGCTGACCATCACGGGTTCGACGCTGCGCCCGCGTCCGGTCGAGTTCAAGGCGCAGATCGCCGCGCAACTGAAGGCGCGCGTGTGGCCGCTGCTTGCCGATGGCCGCATCAAGCCGGTGATCTATCGCGTCTTGCCGGCCGCGGACGCCGCGCAGGCGCACGCGCTGATGGAAAGCAGCGAGCACACCGGCAAGATCGTGCTCGATTGGGGTACGAACGCCTGACGGCCCGTGCGGCCGGGCTTGACATGCGCGGTTTGACCGGTGCAAGCCGCGCGCAGTAAAATCGCCGGTTTGCTTCGCCAGATCAAACCTGACGGCCGGTTTCCGGCGCGTTAATGACCAAGCGGTGACGAGACAGACACGATGTCGAAACAGAGAACTAAGCGTGTGATCGGCAACTGGAAGATGCACGGCCGGCTGGCCGGCAACCAGGCGTTGCTGAACGAAGTGGTGCAGGGCGCGGGCGCGGTGGCGGCCGAAACGTCGGTCGGCGTGTGCGTGCCGTTCCCGTATCTCGCGCAGGTTCAGGCGCAGCTCGACGGCGGCCGTGTCGCGTGGGGTGCGCAGGACGTGTCGGCGCACGAGCAGGGCGCGTTCACCGGTGAAGTGGCGGCCGCGATGGTCGCGGAGTTCGGCGCACGCTATGCGATCGTCGGTCACTCGGAGCGCCGCGCGTATCACGGCGAGCGCAACGAGACGGTCGCGGCGAAGACGCAGCGCGCACTTGCGGCGGGGCTCACGCCTGTCGTGTGCGTCGGCGAGACGCTCGACGAGCGCGAGTCGGGCGCGACCGAGCAGGTGGTCGGTGCGCAGCTCGACGCAGTGCTGGCCGTGCTGACGGCCGACGAGGCCGTGCGCATCGTCGTCGCATACGAGCCGGTCTGGGCGATCGGCACGGGCAAGAGCGCGACGTCGGCGCAGGCACAGGACGTGCACGCGTTCCTGCGTGCGCGTCTCGCGGCAAAGGGCGCGGCGGACGTGTCCGTACTGTACGGCGGCAGCGTGAAGCCGGACAACGCGGAAGAGCTGTTCGCGCAGCCGGACATCGACGGTGGCCTGATCGGCGGCGCGTCGCTGAAGGCGGAAGATTTCCTGGCGATCTGCCGGGCCGCACGCTGAGCGGTCCGAGATCGAATTGAACCATGACGGCGGCCGGTCGTTCCGGTCGCCTGATCCATTCGGGTGGGTGTGATGCTGTTATTCAAGACGCTGATTATTGTGGTGCAGGTGCTGTCTGCGCTCGGTGTGATTGGTCTCGTGCTGCTGCAGCACGGCAAGGGTGCCGACATGGGCGCTGCGTTCGGCAGCGGCGCGTCGGGCAGCCTGTTCGGTGCAACGGGCTCGGCGAACTTCCTGTCGCGCACGACGGGCATTCTCGCAACGATCTTCTTCGTCGCGACGCTCGCGCTGACGTACCTCGGTTCGTACAAGTCGACGCCGTCGGCAGGCGTGCTGGGTGGGGTTGCGACCGCACCGGCATCGGCGCCTGCAGCATCGGCACCGGCTGTCGCGGCATCCGCTGCCGCAGGTTCGGCTGCAAGCGCGCCGGGCCAGGACGTCCCGAAATAAAAAGTTAAAATTTTTGCGTTTGTGCGTTGAACAATTCTGGAAGTCAGGTTAGAATTTAATTCTTGAAGCGATTCGCGGGAAACAAGTAGTTACACCCCCGGTTGCATGCAGTGCCGACGTGGTGAAATTGGTAGACACGCTATCTTGAGGGGGTAGTGGCGAAAGCTGTGCGAGTTCGAGTCTCGCCGTCGGCACCAAAGTTACTCAATGCCAGCCGCTTCTAGTGGCTGGCATTTTTCATTTCTGGGGTGTGCTTGCGGTTGTCTTGCGATCGCCTGTACTCCGAAATGATTCCTTCCGCCGGAAGTGGTATTCTCCGGACGCTCAGAACCAACCGATAGAGGATTGCCTTGAACCTCGCAGCCTATTACCCCGTCTTGTTGTTCCTCCTCGTGGGCACTGGTTTAGGTATAGCGCTGGTCAGCATCGGCAAGCTCCTTGGTCCCAACAAGCCGGACGTCGAGAAGAACGCACCGTACGAGTGCGGCTTCGAAGCCTTTGAAGACGCCCGGATGAAATTCGACGTCCGGTACTACCTCGTCGCCATCCTGTTCATCATCTTCGATCTCGAAACCGCATTCCTGTTTCCGTGGGGCGTCGCGCTCCGGGATATCGGCTGGCCGGGTTTCATCGCAATGATGATTTTTCTGCTCGAATTCCTGCTGGGCTTTGCCTATATCTGGAAGAAAGGCGGCCTCGACTGGGAGTGATGGGTTAATCGCCGGTTTGCATGGGCGGCCACGCTCGGTCGCTCGTCTGGAGTGGAAAGCAAATGAGTATCGAAGGGGTCTTGAAGGAAGGGTTTGTCACCACGACGGCTGACAAGCTGATCAACTGGACGCGTACCGGCTCGCTGTGGCCGATGACGTTCGGGCTCGCGTGTTGCGCCGTCGAAATGATGCATGCGGGCGCGGCCCGTTACGACCTGGACCGGTTTGGCGTCGTGTTTCGCCCGAGCCCGCGTCAGTCGGACGTGATGATCGTCGCCGGCACGCTCTGCAACAAGATGGCGCCCGCGCTGCGTCGCGTGTACGACCAGATGGCCGAGCCGCGCTGGGTGATCTCGATGGGATCGTGCGCGAACGGCGGTGGCTACTACCACTACTCGTACTCGGTGGTCCGCGGCTGCGACCGGATCGTGCCGGTCGACGTCTACGTGCCGGGCTGTCCGCCCACCGCCGAGGCGCTGGTGTACGGCGTGATCCAGCTTCAGGCGAAGATCCGTCGCACCAACACCATCGCCCGTCAATAAAGCCCCGAGCGTCCCCTCAATATGGCAAGCAAAATCGAGACCCTCAAGGCAAACCTCGAAGCCGCGCTCGGCGCGCGCGTGGTGAGCCTCACCGAAGCGATTGGTGAACTGACGCTCGTCGTGAAGGCGAGCGATTACCTCGAAGTCGCAAAGATCCTGCGCGACGATCCGAAGCTCCGTTTCGAGCAGTTGCTCGATCTGTGCGGCGTCGACTACCAGACCTTCGGCGACGGCGCCTACGACGGCCCGCGCTTCGCGGCCGTGTCGCACCTGCTGTCGGTCACGAACAACTGGCGCCTGCGCCTGCGCGCATTCGCGCCGGACGACGATCTGCCGATCGTGGCATCGCTGGTCGACATCTGGACCTCCGCGAACTGGTACGAGCGCGAAGCGTTCGACCTGTACGGCATCGTGTTCGAAGGCCACCCCGACCTGCGCCGCATCCTCACCGACTACGGCTTCATCGGCCACCCGTTCCGCAAGGACTTCCCGGTGTCGGGCTATGTCGAAATGCGTTACGACCCGGAAGAGAAGCGGGTCGTGTACCAGCCGGTGACGATCGAGCCGCGCGAAATCACGCCGCGCGTGATCCGCGAGGATCGCTATGGCGGTCTGAAACATTAAGGGGGCGTCATGGCAGAAATCAAGAACTACACGCTCAACTTCGGCCCGCAGCACCCGGCAGCGCACGGCGTGCTGCGCCTCGTGCTCGAGCTCGACGGCGAAGTCATCCAGCGTGCCGATCCGCACATCGGCCTGCTGCACCGCGCGACGGAAAAGCTCGCGGAATCCAAAACGTTCATCCAGTCCGTGCCGTACATGGACCGTCTCGACTACGTGTCGATGATGGTCAACGAGCACGGCTACGTGCTCGCGATCGAAAAGCTGCTCGGCATCGAAGTGCCGGAGCGCGCGCAGTACATCCGCGTGCTGTTCGACGAGATCACGCGCGTGCTGAACCACCTGATGTGGATCGGCGCGCACGCACTCGACGTCGGCGCGATGGCCGTGTTCCTGTACGCATTCCGCGAACGCGAAGACCTGATGGACGTGTACGAAGCGGTGTCCGGCGCCCGGATGCACGCGGCGTACTACCGTCCGGGCGGCGTCTATCGCGACCTGCCTGACGCAATGCCGCAATACAAGGCGTCGAAGATTCGCAACGAGAAGGCGCTCGCGAAGATGAACGAAGCGCGCAGCGGCTCGGTGCTCGACTTCATCGACGATTTCTTCACGCGCTTCCCGAAGTGCGTCGACGAATACGAAACGCTGCTCACCGACAACCGGATCTGGAAGCAGCGTCTGGTCGGGATCGGCGTGGTCAGCCCGGAACGTGCGCTGCAGATGGGCCTGACGGGCCCGATGCTGCGCGGCTCGGGCATCGCCTGGGATCTGCGCAAGAAGCAGCCGTACGAAGTGTACGATCGCATGGATTTCGACGTGCCGGTCGGCGTGAACGGCGATTGCTACGACCGCTATCTGGTGCGCGTCGAAGAAATGCGCCAGTCGATCCGCATCGCGAAACAGTGTATTGAGTGGCTCCGCAAGAATCAGGGCCCGGTGATGACGGACAATCACAAGGTTGCCCCGCCGTCGCGCGTCGGCATGAAGACCAACATGGAAGACTTGATTCACCACTTCAAGCTCTTCACCGAAGGTTTCCATGTGCCGGAAGGCGAAGCGTACGCGGCGGTCGAGCATCCGAAGGGTGAATTCGGCATCTACCTCGTGTCGGACGGTGCCAACAAGCCGTATCGCCTCAAGATTCGCGCACCGGGTTTCGCTCACCTGGCGTCGCTCGATGAAATGGCGCGCGGTCACATGATCGCCGACGCCGTCACGATCATCGGTACGCAGGACATCGTGTTCGGCGAGATCGATCGCTAATGGTTAGCGCCGCCCGCGCGAGCGGGCGGCGAGCAGCAAGTCACACGCGATGCGCGCTGAACCGGCGCGGCTTCGCAAGCTGTCAACAGAGTGAGCGCCAGGTCTGCCGTCCATGCACCCCAGTGTGCGGCAGGATGTTCGTTCGGTAGGAATTGAAAGAGTCGTGTCTGAAAATGATCTCAGCTGAAGGCCTGAAGGAAATCGATCGAGCGTTGACGAAGTATCCCGCCGATCAGAAACAGTCCGCCGTGATGTCGGCGTTGGCCGTTGCTCAGGAAGAGCACGGCTGGCTGTCGCCCGAACTGATGCAGTTCGTCGCGGACTATCTCGGCATGCCGGCAGTCGCCGTGCAGGAAGTCGCGACGTTCTACACGATGTACGAGCTCAACCCGGTCGGCAAGCACAAGATCACGCTCTGCACGAACCTGCCGTGCCAGCTTGGCCCGGACGGTGGCGCGGAAGCGACGGCCGACTACCTGAAACAGAAGCTGGGCATCGGCTTCGGCGAAACCACGCCCGACGGCAAGTTCACGCTGAAGGAAGGCGAATGCATGGGCTCGTGCGGCGATGCGCCGGTGCTGCTGGTGAACAACCACAGAATGTGCAGCTTCATGAGCCGCGAGAAGATCGACCAGCTGCTTGAGGAGCTCTCGAAATGACGTCCCTCCACGACCGTCACATCAAACCGCTGATCCTCGCTGGTCTGAACGGCGAGAACTGGCATCTCGAAGATTACGTCGCGCGCGGCGGCTACAAGCAGCTGCGCCGCATTCTCGAAGAAAAGATTCCGCCCGAGCAGGTGATCGCCGACGTCAAGGCGTCGGGCCTGCGTGGCCGTGGCGGTGCGGGCTTCCCGACCGGCCTGAAGTGGAGCTTCATGCCGCGCCAGTTCCCGGGGCAGAAGTACCTCGTCTGCAACTCGGACGAAGGCGAGCCGGGCACGTTCAAGGATCGCGACATCCTGCGCTGGAACCCGCACGCGCTGATCGAAGGCATGGCCATCGGCGCGTACGCGATGGGCATCACCGTCGGCTACAACTACATCCACGGCGAAATCTTCGAAGTGTATCGACGCTTCGAAGCCGCGCTCGATGAAGCGCGCGCCGCCGGGTTCCTCGGCGACAACATCATGGGCTCGGAATTCTCGTTCCAGCTGCACGCGCACCACGGTTACGGCGCGTACATCTGCGGCGAAGAAACGGCACTGCTCGAGTCGCTCGAAGGCAAGAAGGGCCAGCCGCGCTTCAAGCCGCCGTTCCCGGCGAGCTTCGGCGTGTACGGCAAGCCCACCACGATCAACAACACCGAGACGTTCGCCGCGGTGCCGTTCCTGCTGTCCATCGGACCGCAGAATTACCTCGAGATCGGCAAGCCGAACAACGGCGGCACGAAGATTTTCTCGGTGTCGGGCGACGTCGAGCGTCCGGGCAACTACGAAGTGCCGCTCGGCACGCCGTTCGCGACGCTGATGGAGCTCGCCGGCGGGATGCGCGGCGGCAAGAAGATCAAGGCCGTGATTCCGGGCGGTTCGTCGGCGCCGGTGATCCCGGGCGACATCATGATGCAGACGGATCTCGACTACGATTCGATCGCGAAGGCGGGCTCGATGCTCGGTTCCGGCGCGGTGATCGTGATGGACGAGACGCGCTGCATGGTGCGTTCGCTGCTGCGCCTGTCGTACTTCTACTACGAGGAATCGTGCGGCCAGTGCACGCCGTGCCGTGAAGGCACCGGCTGGCTGTATCGCGTCGTGAATCGTATCGAGCACGGCGAAGGGCGCCAGGAAGATCTGGACCTGCTGAACTCGGTTGCCGAGAACATCATGGGCCGCACGATCTGTGCACTTGGCGATGCGGCGGCGATGCCGGTACGCGGGATGCTCAAGCACTACTGGGACGAATTCGCGTACCACGTCGAGCACAAGCACTGCATGGTCGGCGGCCACGCGCACGCGGCGGCAGCCTGAAGCGTACCCGGTTGCGGAATTTGAGCGCACGGTCGGGCGAAGGCGCGAACGGGCGGAAATAGGTTAAGGACCATTCACCATCATGGTTGAACTTGAAATAGACGGCAAGAAGGTCGAGGTGCCCGAAGGCAGCATGGTGATCCAGGCTGCGCACAAGGCGGATACGTACATTCCTCACTTCTGCTATCACAAGAAACTGTCGGTTGCGGCCAACTGCCGGATGTGTCTCGTCGAAGTCGAGAAGATGCCGAAGGCCGTGCCTGCCTGTGCGACCCCCGTGTCGGCCGGCATGATCGTCCATACGCAATCCGACAAGGCCGTGAAGGCGCAGCAGTCGGTGATGGAATTCCTCCTCATCAACCACCCGCTCGACTGCCCGATCTGCGATCAGGGCGGCGAATGCCAGCTGCAGGATCTGGCGGTCGGTTACGGCAAGTCGTCGTCGCGCTACTCGGAAGAGAAGCGCGTGGTGTTCCACAAGAACGTGGGCCCGCTGATCTCGATGGAAGAAATGTCGCGCTGCATCCACTGCACGCGCTGCGTCCGCTTCGGCCAGGAAATCGCCGGCGTGATGGAGTTCGGCATGCTGGGCCGCGGCGAGCACTCGGAAATCACGACGTTCGTCGGCAAGACGGTCGACTCCGAAATGTCGGGCAACATGATCGACCTGTGCCCGGTCGGCGCGCTGACCAGCAAGCCGTTCCGCTACAGCGCCCGTACGTGGGAACTGTCGCGCCGCAAGTCGGTGAGCCCGCACGATTCCGTCGGCGCGAACCTCGTCGTGCAGGTGAAGAACAACCGCGTGATGCGCGTGCTGCCGTTCGAGAACGAAGCCATCAACGAATGCTGGATCTCGGACAAGGATCGCTTCTCGTACGAAGGCCTCAACAGCGAAGAGCGCCTGACGAAGCCGATGCTGAAGCAGGGCGGCCAGTGGATCGAGACCGACTGGCAGACCGCACTCGAATACGTTGCGAAGGGCCTGAAGGGCATTGCCGCGGATCACGGCGCGAACGCGCTGGCGATGCTCGCGAGCGCGCACAGCACCGCTGAAGAGCTGTTCCTCGTGAAGCAGCTCGCCAACGAACTGAAGACGCCGAACGTCGACTTCCGTCTGCGTCAGCAGGATTTCTCGGCGCCGGTCCAGGGCGCACCGTGGCTCGGCATGCCGATCGCCGATCTGTCGAACGTGGACGCCGCGTTCGTCGTCGGTTCGTTCCTGCGCCGCGACCACCCGCTGTTCGCCGCCCGCCTGCGTCAGGCCGCGAAGAACGGCGCGAAGCTGCACTTCCTGCACGCAACCGGTGACGACGCACTGATCCCGACCGCGCAACGTATCGTTGCTGCACCGTCGGCATGGCTCGACCAGCTGGCCGGCATCGCTGCGGCCGTCGCGCAACTGCGCGGCGTCGCGCTGCCCGACACGCTCGCGGGCGTCACGGCATCGCCGGCTGCACAGGCTGTCGCCCAGTCGCTCGCGAACGGCGAACGCCGCGCGGTGCTGCTCGGCAACGTCGCGGTCCGCCATCCGGAATTCGCGAAGCTGCACGCTGTCGCCAAGTGGATCGCCGACAACACCGGCGCCACGTTCGGCTTCCTGACGGAAGCTGCGAACACGGTCGGCGCGCACGTCGTCGGCGCACTGCCGGGCGAAGGCGGCCTGAACGCACGCGAAGCGTTCGAGCAGCCGCGCAAGGGCTACGTGCTGCTGAACGTCGAACCGGAATTCGACACGGCCGATCCGGCGCAGGCACTCGCCGCGCTGAACCAGGCTGAGATGGTCGTCGTGATGTCGCCGTTCAAGCACGGCCTCGACTATGCCGACGTGCTGCTGCCGGTTGCGCCGTTCACGGAAACGGCCGGTACGTACGTGAATGCGGAAGGCACCGTGCAAAGCTTCAACGGCGTCGTGCGCCCGCTCGGCGACACGCGTCCGGGCTGGAAGGTGCTGCGCGTGCTCGGCAGCCTGCTCGGCCTGCCGAACTTCGAATACGAGACCTCGGAAGAAGTGCGTCTCGCAGCGCTCGGCGACGCCGGCGTCGCGGGCCGCCTGTCGAACCAGACGTCGGTCGCGCCGGTGCGCGTTGCGGCGAATGCCGCGAACGGCGGTTTCGAGCGCCTGGCCGATGTGCCGATCTATCATGCCGACGCACTCGTGCGCCGCGCAGGTGCGCT
>NZ_CAJNKE010000095.1 GCF_905232215.1 Burkholderia sp. LMG 13014 | reverse complement strand
GGTTTCGCCATCGAGCGCGACGAGGCTTTCCTGGCCGACGGCTCCCTGGGCATGACTTCGACGGCGAATGCCTGGGCCATCCCCGAGCGCCTGGCGCGGCCCGCCGCCACGAAGCTCAAGGGCACCTCGCGCAAGCTCAACGGTACGTGGTTCCTGGGCGCGGAGAACCGCATCGGGCACTTCCCCCTGGACGGCCGGCGCCTGCGCGCCATGAAGATGACCCAGTACCCGCGCATCGGGCACTTCGCCATCGCGGCAGACATCCCCGGCGACGTGGAATACGCCTCGGGCGACGTGCGCCGCCTGCGCCTCGATGGTGCCTGGCGCATCGGCGGCCCGGCCGCGCCGGAGTTCAAGCTGGAGGTGTTCAAGGTGCCGGGTGGGCCGGGCTACGAGCCGGAGCCGCTGGACGACCTGGACGCCTCGGTGCTGCCCGACGGACTGGCGGACTGGAACCATGTGGTGGTCTATGGGCAATCCCTGTCCGTGGGCGCCACCTCGCGGCCGCCGCTTTCTACGACGCCGCGCTATGGGCATCTGACGTTCGGCGCCGGCCCGCGCGCGAGCAAGGCCGGCAGCCTGGGCACGAACCCCGGCACCGACACGGTGAAGGGGCTGATCGAGAACACGGCGGCGTCCGAAGGCTCGAACCGCGGCGAAACGCCATGCAGCGGCCTCGCGCACGCCTTCACGGAGCTGTCGCTGTCCGAGGATGGCATCGCGCCGGGCAGCGTGGTGCTGTTCTGCTCCGCGCCCGGCCACGGCGGCTACTCGCTGGCCCAGCTCGACATGAACAGCGCCTGGGTGCAGGTGCTGAAAGACCATGTGACCGAGGCCAAGGCCCGCGCCGACGAGGCCGGCAAGTCGTACCAGGTCGTGGCGATGCCCTGGATGCAGGGCGAGGCAAACAGCGGCACCGCCTACCAGACCTACTACAACGGCATGGTGGCCTTCCAGGCTGGGTTCTCGGCCTGGGTGAAGGGCGTCACGGGGCAGAGCTTCGACGTGCCGATCATCATGTACCAGACCCCGAACAACGGGAACCTGAACGGGCAGATTTCGCGCGCGCAGCTCGACCTGTGCCTCAACGAGCCGGGGTTCTTCTTCGGCGGGCCGATCTACCACATGGAGCCGGCCACCGACGGCACGCACATCACCAACATCAGCGAGTACCGCACCGGCCACCAGTTCGGCCGCGCGGTCAAGCAGTACCTGATCGACCGGAAGAAGCCTGCCTTCATCCGTTCGGTGGCCGCCGTGCGCAAGGGCAGCACCATCGAGTGGAAGTTCAGCGTGCCCCTGCGGCCGCTGGTGTTCGACGTGGCGACCATGCCGCAGACGACGGACTACGGGTTCCGCGTGAATGACAGCGCGGGCAACAAGCTGACGATTTCCTCCATCGCCATCAAGGACGGCGACACCGTGGTGCTGACGCTGGCCGCCGGCGCGGCATCGGCCGCCGAGGTGCGCTACGCGCTCGACTACCGCGCGGCCGGCACGGCCTGGAATGACGAGGAAACCGGGAACCTGCGCGACTCGACCAGGGGCGATTTCTCGGTGGCGGGCGGCACCTACCGGCGCTGGCACGTTGCGCCTTCCTGCCGGGCCGCCATCACCCAGGGCTGACCGTCTCCGCCCGGCGGGCCGTTGTGGGCCGTCTGGATTCGGAAAAAGCCGCCAAGCCGGGGTGTTCCTGGCAACCAGAATGGCCGGCATCACGTTCATAGGAGGGCTGACATGGCTGAAGCCGTCGTCGTCAACACTTACCGCCAGCGCATCGCGGCCCGCATGGCCGGCGGCGCACAGCTCGCGCCTGTCGCCTACATGGCCTTCGGCGATGGTGGGCACAACGCCGACCTGACGCCGAAAGCCCCGTCCGCCAGCGCGACCGCGCTCAACCACGAAATCCTGCGCAAGCCCCTCGCGGCGATCACGCAGGAAGACCTGTATTCGGTGACTGGCAAGGGCGCGGTCGAGGCCAATGAGGTTGTCGGCGCCGGAATCTCCGAGGTGGCCCTCATCGACGCCAACGGGCAGCTTGTCGGCCTGAAGACGTTTGCTCCGAAGTTCAAGGAGAACGACGAGCGTTACGAAATCAGCATCAAGCTGCGCTTCTGAAAGGAGTTTCCACAATGGCACTGCCCCATCCCAACATTTCCCCGATTCCCAACAACGAGCCGGATGCCGTCCCGTCGCTGTGGAACACCCGCTACCAGGAAATCGACGAGAACTTCGCCGATCACGAGTCGCGCCTGACGGCCCGCGAAACCGAGCTGAACAACGCCCGTGGCGGCAAGACCAACCTGGCCGCCCGCCTGACCGAGATGGACTCGAACATCGGCGCGACCTCGGTGGACATGCAGAACGCCACGGCCGCCGCGCTGAAGTTCGCGCTCGACCAGGCCGCGCTGGCGAACTACGGCGTGCGCGCGCTGCGAGAACAGGCCCAGCAGGAGGGCGTCGTCACGATCAAGAACCGGGGCGTCGTCAAGGGTTGCTCGGTGTCGAAATCGACCACGGCGGCGCGCAACCTGAACATCACCAGCGGTGTGTGTTTCGCCAACGGCCGGGCCTACTCCGTGTCGGACGGCAATAACGCCGCCTCGGTGCCCAGCAACATCGGCACCAGCTCGGTGGTGGTGTATGCCTATCTGTTCCAAGACGCCAACAACCTGTGGCGCCTGGCGGTAACGCCCATCGGCACCAGCGTGCCCGACGGCGCGATCACCATCTACAACCTGACCATCCCGGCGAACTCGACCGATGCCACCGACCCGAACCTGACTGGCGTGGCAATGACGGATGTTCGCCGCGTCGAGCCGCAGTTCCCGCAACTGTTCGACAGCCCGGCCGGTGCGTCGCCTGCCCTGCAAACGCTGGGCGCCAACGACTACGGCCTGTCCTTCGACGTGGTTTCCGCCGACGGCGCGCCCTGCGACAGCCGGCACATCGTCGTTGCCAGCCGTGCCACCAACGGATTCACCGTCCGCTTGGCGAGTGCGGCCGACAACGTGGTTCTGCGCTGGCGCGCCAGCAAGCTCAACAACTAGGAAAGGAGCAATCCATGCAAATCATCCTCAAGCAGGACGGCCAGCCCGTCGCCGACTTCTCGGTGTCGGGCGCCAATGTCACCGTCGCCGGCGTCGCCATCGACTGCGCCGAGCGCCAGCAGGACATCGCCGTCTCGGTCGAAGTCCGCCAGAACATCGGCGGCCCCAGCGAAGGCGGCAACGGCGCCTACCTCGCGCAGATCGAGATTCCGGCGCGCCGCTACGAGACGGTCACTGTCCCCGCCGAAGGCGAAGACGAACAGCCGACCGAGCTGCGCGAGCCGCTGCCGCTCGACCCGAACGCCGTCGTCGTCACGCTCTGGCCTACGGCCTAAGCGCGCGGCGCCATCCCGACCGATTCATCAGGAGAAACCTACATGCCTTCCATCTTCGTCAAGGACGACCTGCGCGCGTCCGTCGAGGCCGCCACCGGCGGCAAAGTCACGGTGCTTTACACCGCCAGCGGTCAGCCCTCGTACATGAACGTCATCCCCAAGTTCAACCTGGAAGACATCGACGCGGGCCTGGGTTCCGGCGTGCATCCGGCGTTCATCGTCGGCGGCGTCGAGAAGTCCGAGCTGTTCATCGGCACCTACCAGGGCATCAACAAGAACGGCGAGTTCCTGAGCTTGCCGGGCGTCGATCCCACCGTGTCGCAGAACTTCGACTACTTCGCCAACCTGGCGCGCGCCAACGGCCCCGGCTGGCACGCCATCAGCAGCATCGAATTCACGGCGCTGGCGCTGTGGTGCTGGAAGAACGGCTACATGCCCAGGGGGAACAGCAACTACGGTCGCAGCTCGGACGCCACCTGGGAAACCGGCCGTCGCGCTGACGGTGGCACGCCTGGCGACACGAGCACCACCGGCCGCACGCTGACCGGCTCCGGCCCGGTGAGCTGGCGCCACGACAACAGCGTGGGCGGAATCGCTGACCTGTGCGGCAACATCTGGGAATGGTCGCCGGGCCTGCGCGTGGTGGCCGGTGAAATCCAGGTCATCGCCAACAACGACGCGGCGCTGAACGCCACCGACCTGGGCGCCACGTCCTCGGCCTGGAAGGCCATCGACGGCGATACCGGCCTGCTCATCAACCCGACCTTCACCGGCACCATCGCCGGCGGCGACTATGTGCCGACCACGCCGAAGTCCGTCCGCTACAACACGTCGGGCACGGCGAACTACACGCTGGTTCGCACCTCGGGCCAGTCCTTCGAGGGCATGACCAACCCCGGCACGACGCCGGTGTCGGCCGCCGCGCTGACCGTGCTGAAGAAGTACGGCCTGTTCCCGGTGGCGAGCACGGGCCTGGGTGGCGATGGCTTCTACCTGAACGTGGAAGGCGAGCGGCTGGCGGTCCGTGGCGGCACCTGGCACGGCGCCGCCGTCTCGGGCGTGTTCGCGCTGTACCTGAGCCACGCTCGGTCGAACCCGAGCACGACCCTCGGCTCCCGCCCCGCTTTTGTGCTCTGAAATCTGGGGCGTGTCATCTGATGGGGTGGGCGATAGCCCACCCCTCGGGCCTCTCCAAGAAAACCGCTCAGGGAATCCAAGATGAACGAAACGAACTTCGAGCACGCCATCTACGCTGTGCTCCTGCAAATCGCGGTGGGCGTGCTCACCGGCAACTGGTGGATTGGCGCCGCCGCTGGCGTCTTCTTCTTCCTCGGCCGCGAGCACGCGCAGTTCGAGCGCAAGCTGGCCGTCGCCGGCGGCACCGTCGGCACGCTCAACCCGCTGGCCGGGTTCCAGCTCTGGAAGTGGAGCCTCGACAGCCAGCTCGACCTGGCGTTTCCCGTCGCGGCGACGCTGCTGGTGGCCCTCGGCTGGCAGCTCGGCGTGAGCGTGCCCTTCGTGGCGCTGTTCGCCGCCCTGGTGCTGCTGAACGTCGCCGATGCAGTGCTCACGGTGCGCGTGCTGGACGGCGGCGGCCGTGAGCTGAACCCCATCATGGCGAAGGCCATGAGCTGGATTGGCGTGGTGCCGGCGCTGGTGGTCGTGAAGGTCGTTGCTCTCGCGGCGTTCTACGTCGGCCTGGGCGTGCAGGCGCCGGATTGGGTCTATACGCCCCACGTCACGGCGGGCCTGTGCGGCTTCTATGGCCTGGTCGTCTGCAACAACTGGCGGCTGGTGGCCGCGCAGGCGTGACGCGGCCAGTCCAGAACGACCTACTGATTCGGCAGCGGTGCGAAGCAATGATCGAGTACGGCCACACGGCCGTCAGGCAGTTTCCCAAGATGGAGCGGCACGTCCTCGGCGCGGAGATTCGCGCCACCATGTGGGCGGTGCTTCGGTTGATCGTGGTGTGCAACAAGCGATACCACAAGAAGACCACGCTTCAGGACTTGGACGCTGAACTCGACCTGCTGCGCTCCCAAGTGCGGATGGCGAAGAACATGGGCTACATCGACTTCAAGAAGTATGAGCACTGGTCGCGCCTGAACGACGAAATCGGCCGGATGGTAGGCGGTTGGGTCAAAGCATTTGCCGGTGACGGCAATGGGGGTGCGCGTTGAAAACGGCTGGCGATCCGTGGCGGCAACTGGAACAACGCCGCCATCTCGGGCGTGTTCGCGCTGAACCTGAACAACGCTCGGTCGAACACGAACACGAACATCGGCTCCCGCCCCGCTCTTGGGGAAAGTCAGGAACGGCAGGCTCACGGGCCTGACGGCAGCACACCCTCAAAAGGACGCGCATCCCCCGGCCACGGGAAACCTGAAGCCGGAAGATTGAACAGGCGGCCCGAACCAGTAGCCCGATTGGGCGACCGTTCGCAGCCGCCGCCCTTCGGGGTCTTGGGTTTTTATGGCGAAGACGTACAACAATCTCTACCCGGACATTTACAGCTTCGAGTCCCTTCACGCGGCCTACATGCTCGCACGGCGCGGCAAGCGCGACAGGCGCGAAGTCCAGAAGTTCGAGCAAGACCTGGAAGGCAACCTGATTCAGCTCCAGAACGAGCTTATCTGGGGCATGTACCAGACGGGGCACTACCGCCAGTTCATCGTCAATGAGCCGAAGGAACGCCTCGTTGCCGCGCTGCCGTTCCGCGACCGCGTGCTCCAGCACTCGCTGGTGTCGGTGATCGAACCGATCTGGGAGCGTCGCTTCATTTTCGACAGCTACGCCTGCCGGCCGGGCAAAGGCACCCACAAGGGCGCCGACCGCGCCGAGGCCATGCTTCGCAAGGTGAAGCGCGAGCACGGCCATGTGTATGTGCTCAAGGCCGACATCTCCAAGTTCTTCTACAGCATCGACCACGGCGTGATGAAGTCGCTGGTGCGCCGGCGCATCCGGTGCCGCCGCACGCTGAAGCTGATAGACGGCATCATCGACTCGACGGCCATGCCAGGCGACCCGCACCCCGTCGGCCTGCCCATCGGCAACCTGACCTCGCAACTGTTCGCCAACGTGTATTTGAACGAGCTGGACGAGTTCGTGAAGCATGTTCTGCGGGAGAAGAACTACCTGCGCTACATGGATGACTTCCTGATCGTGCATCACGACAAGGCCCACCTGCACCGCATCCGCGCCCAGATCGAGCGGTTCCTGTGGGAGCGCCTGCGGCTCAAGACGAACGCCAAGACCCAGGTGTTCCCCGTCGGCGAGCGGTTCGGCCGCGCTGTGGATTTCCTGGGCTACCGGATATGGACGACGCACCGGCGCATCAGGAAAAGCTCGATTTCGCGCATCACCCGCACGCTCAAGCGCCTGCGCAGGCAGTACGCGGCCGGCAAGATCGACCTCTCGAAGATCAGGGAATCGGTCATGTCGTGGATAGCGCACGCGAGCCATGCGGAAACCTACGGCCTGCGCCGCAAGCTGCTGGCCAGCATCCCCTTCACGCGCGGGGAGGGCCGGCCCCAATGAGCGACGCCCACCTGGTGCTGATGACGAAATTGGAGGAATTGGACGCCTACACCCACACGGTGCTGCACCAGTTCCCCAAGCTCGAACGGCATCTGCTGTGCGCCGAGATGCGCGGCACCATGAACAGGGTGATTCGCCAGGTCGTGGTGGCGTGGAAGCGCAGGCAGAAGTCCGCCGCGCTGTTCGACCTGGACGTAGAAATCGAGGTGTTCCGGGGCCTCATCCGCAAGGCCCACCGGCTGGGCTACATCAACACGCACCGGCTGGAAGTCTGGATGCGGCACACGAACGAGATAGGCCGCATGGTAGGGGCCTGGATTAAGAACGAGGGAGGCAAGGCCATGTAGCGCGCCACTCTCCCAAGCGATGGGGCAGAGGCTTACTCCGGCGGCAATTGGGGCAACGGCCAGAACGCCGGTGCCTTCCATCTCAACGTCAACAACGACGCGGAGTTCTCGAACTCCAACATCGGTGGCCGCCTCGCAAACGACATTGCCAGAAGGCGGGCGGTTCAAGCGGCCACCGTCCAGTGCATTTCCTTTGGGGCCTGTGTCCTGACCATGCTGTCGAAGATGAACAGGGCGCCACGGCCAGTACCCGGTACGCCGGCGAACGTGGTGGCGCCCGACCACCCCCAACAGGAACCCCATGCCGAAGACCATCAGCGGCCTATGGCCGAGCATCACCCAGTTCGACAACATCTACCGCGCCTACCTTGAGGCGCGCCGCAGCAAGCGGTATCGGCCCGACGTGCTGCGCTTCGCCGAAAGCCTGGAAGACAACCTTTTTGCGCTCCAGGCGGCCATGATCGAGAAAACCTGGACGCCCGGCCCGCAGCGCGAGTTCATCGTGCGCGAGCCGAAGTTGCGCGCCATCCAGGCGCCGCCGTTCGCTGATCGCGTGGTGCATCACGCCCTGGTGGCCGTCGTCGGCCCGCACTTCGAGCGCCGGTTCATTTCCGATTCGTTCGCCTGCCGCGAGGGCAAGGGAACCCAGGCCGCCGTGGCGCGCGTGCAGCACTTCCTGCGCGTCGCCAAGCGCAACCACGGTGACGGCCTCTACGTGCTGAAGGCGGACATCAGCAAGTATTTCGCCAGCATCCGCCATGACGTGCTCATGCGCGAGGTGGAGCGGGTCATTTCTGACCCGGACGTGCTCTGGCTGTGGCGCCGCATCATCGCTGGCTACGGGCACGAGAACGGCGTGGGCCTGCCCGTGGGCGCGCTGACCAGCCAGCTCGGGGCCAACGTCATGCTGAACCGCCTCGATCACGTCGCCAAGGACGACCTCGGCCTGCGGTACTACGTCCGGTACATGGACGATTTCATCGCCATCCTGCCGGGCAAGCTGGCCGCCCAGCAGGCGATGCAGGCCCTGGGCGAGACGGTGCGCGATCTGGGCTTGTGGCTGAACCCGAAGACGGCAGTTCATCCCTGGCAGCGCGGCATCGACTTTTGCGGCTACCGCATCTGGCCCACCCATGTGCTGCCGCGCAAGAGGAACATCAAGCGGGCGCGGGCCGACTTCAGGGAGCTGGCGAGCCAGTTCTACCACGGCGAGGTCGATCTTGAGCACGTCCGCCAGCGGGTGATGTCCTTCTTGGCCTATGCCAAGCATTGCAACGCCCAGCGGACGGTCGAGGGTGTGCTCGGCGACTTGGTGCTGGTGCCCGGCCTGCGTGACATCGCCGAGAAGGCGTCAGGCATTCCCATGACACAGTAGCGTAACTTTTAGCGTAACTCGATTTTTAAGTTATTGATTTTAAAGGGCCATAGACCCGTGCATCATCGGAGTGTGGCCGGCGAAGGCGTCGGGCGACAGCGTGGTCATAAGTCAGGCGTGAAGTTGTTGCTTTGGTTGCCCGAGTTTACCAGTGGCTTCATGTGTGGGCGCGAAGTTGGCTGTCTGGCCAGTTGTCGGTGTTGAGGAGGGGGGCGTAATCCGCGTCCATGCCCGAGCTTGACGGCCCTGGCCGTCGCATGGCGATGCGGACACAATCCAGAACATCGTGCCTGGGCGCACCCGTGTTCTCGCAACGTCGGCTGCCTTGAGAGCGCCGCATTGACCCGGCATATTCGCGCGAATATAGTTTAGGTTCGTCTAAAACAGGTTAGGCTCGGGAAGGTTGGCCCGGCCCCCGCTCAGCGGGTCCTTCCGTTGCGCTCCGTAACGGCCCAAGACTATCAGGATGCCTGTATTGTGCAGGCGCCAATAGCATGGGTATGGACATGAAACCTCGAATTTCAGTTATCACCCTCGGCGTTGCCGATCTCGAACAATCACTTGCCTTCTATCGTGACGGTCTCGGTCTTCCGACTGAAGGCATCATCGGTCGCGAGTTCGAGCATGGCGCAGTTGCTTTTTTTGATCTCTCGGGCGGCCTGAAGCTCGCGCTCTGGGCGCAGGACGATATTTCTCACGATACGGGCTTGCCGAAGCAGCCCGTCTCGCCTACGGCCTTCACGATAGGACACAACGTCTTGAGCCGGAAGGAAGTCGACGAGACGATGGATGCGGCAGAGCGTGCAGGCGCGGAGATCATCAAGGCTCCACACGACACGTTCTACGGCGGTTACGCCGGATATTTTCGTGACATCAACGGCCATCTGTGGGAGATAGTCTGGAATCCACTGATGCTACCGATGGACTGATATTGGCATTCGCGATTGCACTGGCTTCCCAAGCGGGAAGTCAGCGGCAGCCAGTGATGCCACTTTCCTCTGCGGCAAAGTGCGGCGGTCTGTGCACGTTCAATCACAAGATGGCGACATGCCGGGAGCGTTGGTCTCCCATCCGCACTACCGAGTACACGAGACACTGCCGATCCCGAAAAGGCCGAGCGCAGGTCTTGGCGTAGCTTTGTACGCGAAGCCCTATCAGATAAGGCGCAAGTGCTGATGCATCATTGGAGTGACGGGTGCAGGTGCTGCGGTGGGTTACGTGCTCATGTGACCGGGAAAAGCTGCTTTGGCAGCCCGAGTTTACCGGCAGCCCGCACGGGGCGGTCGAAGTTCGCCATCCGGCCATTTGTCGGCGATGGCGAAAGGTAGCTATCAGCCAGAATCCGACTTTCGACCACCCACCTCGAATCGGCGACAATATTGGGCAGCAAGTAAAGGCCACCCAACAACTAAACCGTGAAGTTCAGGACGCCGATCGCTGTGGCAAAAAAAGAGGGTTTTATCGAAAAGCCGCGTCGATCGAGACTGCATGCGGCTACGGGGCGCGTCGTGCAGGGTTGAGTCGGCCTGCACTTCGCCCGCACTAGTTGCTGTACCGATTACATGGTGAATTTCACCCGGGACACTCATGACAAACAAAGTCTTGCTGATTCCCACGCCGACGGCCGCAATTCGTGCGTCTGGATTGGCGTGCATTGATTTCTCCGATGCTTATTCCGGTCAGGCAGATCGGACCTACGCCAACGCCGAACAAGCGGCGCGCGCCGTGTTCGCAGATCCGCCCCACATGGTCCGATCTCTGATGGCCTTGCGTAACCTGATTGTGGCGCCGTTCGGACTAAAGGCAGGTATTGACTTTGGCGATCGCGGGCTGGGGAAAGTTGACGTGTTTCCCATTATCTCGAATACGAATTCTGAAATTGTCGTCGGTGGTAACGACAAGCATCTGGATTTTCGGATCTGGGTAGGCATCCAGCCGAGTTCGAAGGGATCGGAAGTGACGATTTCAACCTTGGTCAAAATCAATAATCGCCTTGGAAAAGGCTACTTGTCTGTAATCATGCCGTTTCACAAGCTTCTGTCTCGCGTGCTGTTACAACGAGCCGTCAGTCAGAGCGTGTAACCGGGGTTAGCGTCCAGCTTTGGACGACGGAGTCCCTGAATTCTGCAGACCGGGGCATCCCGGTGAATGACCACAGGAGGGGCGATGTCCGGGCACGACGCTAAGCTCCACGGTTGCTGGCGGTTGGTTTCTTTTGATGCTGAGCTTCAGGATTCAAAGAGCGCACGCAACCGTGGGGCGCCGACCCCAACGGTTACCTGATTTTCAGCCCCGATGGGCGAATGATGGTCCTGGTTACCGGCCTGGATGCCCAATCCGCTAGTGCCTGGAAATCCAATAGGCAGAGCCGCTCTCACTTTCAGGCGCGAGTAATTTTCCATTCGCCGAGTTCGCAGGCTGTCGCTGGCCGCGCCCTTGTTGAAGGACTACTTGACGTCGCCTGCGGGACATCCGGGCGCTACGCTCGGCGAGTGCGGTGCCCGGCGTTCCGCTTGCGGTCGGCGCACCTTGGCAGGCCATCTGGATCCGCACCTCTGGCCTGACAACGTGTGCTCGCTTCCTCAGCCCTGCAAGGCGGGCATGATCACTTCCTGAATGATCCGCATCCCTTCGGGCGTGCTCCAGTTGCCCGCAAGCTCGGCAATCACCTGGTTCGTACTGGAGAGCGTGACGCCGTTCTTCTCCATGCGACGCAAGGCCATGTCGTCACCGATCTTGCTCGGCGAGCCGCCTGCGTCGGCAATCGCTTGCACCTCGCAGCCGTCGCGCACGAGGCTCAGTGCCGGGAACACGGTGCAGACGTCGTTGGTGACACCCGCGATGATGAACTTGCGGCGCCGGGTTGCCTTGACGGCTGCAGCGAAGTGCTCGTCGTCCATCGCGTTGACGATACCTGCTCGCTTGACGCGCGCGGCGAACTCGTTCGGCAAGATGGTTTCCAGTTCGTCAAGCAACGGCCCCTGTGCGTATTCCTCCATGCTGGAGGTCAGCACCACCGGCATCTTCAGGATGCTGGCGGTCTTGGCCAGCATGAGCGCGTTGCGTTTCATCTCCTCGAAAGGAATGGAACGTACCCAGCCCATGGTGCCGACCTGGTGGTCGATCAGCAACAGTGCGGCGTTGTCGCCAGTGAAACGCTCGAAAGCCATGAAGAAACTCCTTTGTGGTTAGGTTGCGGTGGAACGCAGTGGCGGGCCGGCAAAAAGCATGACCTTGGCGCTGCCGCGGCGGGCTTGAAGCGTGATCGCGTGGGGTGTGTCCGGTGCCGGAAAGACAGGGAGCGTGAGATCGTCGTGCGAGAAGTCCTGGTCATCGATGCTGGCCGTTCCACGGATCGGCATGACGAACGCGCAATGGCCCGCAGCGACAGGCACGGTCAGTTCAGCGCCTTCCTCCAGCGAAATGTCCAGCATCGTTACGTCGGTGGGCGGCTTCAATGGGGAGCATCCGTCCCGGAAGCTTCCGACCGGCACGCGCACCTTGGCACCCGGCAACGTCACCACCGGCACGTCCTGCGGCTCAAGCATCAGTGCAAACGGCGCGATGTTCTGTCGCTCCCGAGCCAGGTCGACGAAGATCTGCAACGAATGAACAGTCTTGCCGGCCTGTGCCGGTACTTCTTCGTGAACGATGCCGCTTCCCGCCGTCGCCCAGTGCAGCCCGCCGGGCCGGATCACGTTTCGGGTGCCAAGCGAATCACGGTTGTCGATGCCCGTTTCCGAGTCGAGGAACAGGTAGGAGACTGCCGAAAAGCCGGCATGGGAATGCGGCGGGAATGTCGGCCCACTCATCCACGCGTGATCGACCCCCAGGAAGGGGTCGATCAGACCGGCCACGCCGCGCAGGGCATAAGCGTGGAAGTGGCTGCCATGGTTGGCGCGCTGCAGCGGGGCAATGACTGGCATCACGTTCACCTCATGCGCCCGGTGCTTCGTTCAGCGTCGGGTAGTCTGTATAGCCCCGCGACGTACCGCCGTAGAAGGCATTGCGGTCCGCGTCGTTCATCGGCGCGCTGCTCTTCAGCCGGGCGACGAAATCCGGGTTCGCAAGGATCATCTGGCCATAGGCCTCCAGGTCGGCCAGCCCCGTCGCCACGTCGGTCCCGACTTGCTCACGCGGGCGGCCCGGCCGGTTCAGAATCAGCGTGCCCTGCCAGAGCTTGCGGAGGTCGGCCAGCAGCGGTTCGTTGCCTTGCTCCATGATGTGCAGGTAGGCCAGCCCCAGTCTGTTCAGTTCTGCGACCAGATAGCGGTACAGGTTCGGCCCTTCGACACCTTCGTCGATGCCCCAGATCGTCGTGCCCGGCGAGAGCCGGATGGCAGTGCGGTCCGCGCCGATCTCTTCGGCAATCGCGGTGGCGACCTCGATGGCAAAGCGAGCGCGGTTCTCGATCGACCCGCCGTATTGATCGGTGCGAGTGTTGGCGCTCGGGGCGAAGAACTGATGGATCAGGTAGGCGTTGGCGCCATGGATTTCGACGCCGTCGGCACCGGCGTCGATCGCGCGGCGAGCGGCATGGCGGAAATCCTGGACGGTCTGACGCACCTCATCGGTCGACAGTGCGCGTGGCGCGGGAATCTCCTGCATACCGGTGGCAGTGAACATCGATGCGCCTGGCGCGATGGCCGACGGCGCGACACCCTGGCGATGATGCGGTGTGTTGTCGGGGTGGAACATGCGCCCGGCATGCATGAACTGGATAAAGAGGCGACCGCCCTTGGCATGCACGGCATCGGTCGTCTTCTTCCATCCGGCGACATGCGCGTCGGTATAGATGCCCGGCGTGGTCAGGTAGCCCTGGCCATCATCCGAGGGCTGGGCGCCTTCAGTCACAATCAGGCCAACGCTGGCGCGCTGAGCGTAATACTCGGCGGCCTGTTCTCCCGGCGTACCGTCTTGCTGGGCACGGCTGCGAGTCATGGGGGCCATCACCAGACGGTTCTGCAGGGTGTAGCGGCCGACGCGAATGGGATCGAACAGTTTGTTCACGATGACTTTCCTTCATTGGGTTGGATGGAGGCATCATCGCGCGATCCCTATACGGGATAAATATGGTAGTTTGGATAACATTGATCCCGTCATGGAGCAATCTGAATGGAACTGCTGAATGACATGGCCTTGTTCGTCGAGGTCGTCAAGGCCAAGGGCTTTCGCGTTGCCGCGGAGGCGATGGGCATGCCGAACTCGACACTGTCGCGTCGGATCAGCGGATTGGAGAAAGCGATCGGGCTTCGCCTGTTGCATCGCACGACACGGAAGATCGAGCTGACCGAAGCAGGTCAGATTTATTTCGAGCGCTGCAAGCGCATCGTCGACGAAGCCCGGCTGGCACACGAGCAGCTCGGCGAAATGCTGGCCCAGCCAAGCGGTGTGCTGCGTGCATCGTTACCGGTGGATTTCGGCGTGACCTACCTGGCGCCCCTGATCGCGGAGTTTGCGGGCCTCTATCCCGGCATCACCTTCGATTTCGACCTGACGCCGCGACGGGTCGACATGGTCAGCGAGCCTTTCGATGTGGCGATCCGCATTGGGGAGTCTGAAAGCTCGCAACTGATCGCACGCACGTTGGCCTCGCTCACGCCTTGCCTCTACGCGTCGCCTGGTTATCTCGAAAAGTCGGGTGAACCTAGCAGGCCCGCTGACCTCGCGCAGCATGAGTGCCTGAGTATCCTGAAGGCAGATTCATGGAAGCTGCACGACGGGGCGGAAACCGCCACGGTGTCGGTGGGGGGGAGGTTCGCGCTCAACAGCGTTGGCATGATCCGCCGGCTGTCGACGCTCGACATGGGCATCGTGCTGCTTCCGGAGGAAATCGTCTCCGATGAACTCGTCAGCGGGAAGCTGCGGCGCATCATGCCGGCATGGCACGGCACGCCGCTGCCTGTCTATGCCATCACCGAAACGCGGTTGCTGCCGGCGAAAACGCAGCGCTTCATCGAGTTCCTGCGGGAACGATTGGCGCGGTAGCCCAGCACGGCTGACAGGTCGCATCTCCATGCGATTGCGAACGTCCGTTGCCGGGTGACGTTCCGGCTATTCAATCGGCCCCAGCGCAACGCTGTTGCGAGGGCTCAATGAGCGTCCTCGAACGACACCGGACTTCGATACACCGGCTGCGTGCTTTCATCAATTCGTTGCATCGACGGGTCGAATCCGCAGCCGATAGCGGCGGTTCGACATCGTGATTCACTTCGTCAACAATTGCGTCTTGCGTCGGCACGCCGTCGATGGATACCCCAATGCGAACCACTGAAATGCCGGACCCCCGCCTCGGGGCCATCGTCATACTCAACGGCCCGAGCAGCGCCGGCAAAAGCACGCTGTCCAGGTTTCTGTGCGAAAACCTGGACGAGCATCACTTGCACGTCGAGCTGGATGTGTTTCGGAACATGGAGCCGCCCAACTATTGGGCGGTCGAGAAGCCATTGGTGCAGATTCGGGTGGCCGCTCTGTGTCGAGCGATCAACGCCACCGCGGCCACCTTTTCCAGGCATGGTCAGGCGGTGATCGTCGATCATGTCTTGTCGCCTGATGCGTGGCGTTACATGCTTGAAGATCTTGTCGGCCTGCCGGTATTCATCGTCGGCGTCTTTTGTGCGCTCGACGTTCTGATCGATCGCGAGCGTATTCGTGGTGACCG
>NZ_CAJNKE010000094.1 GCF_905232215.1 Burkholderia sp. LMG 13014 | reverse complement strand
TTCCTGCGCACGCTGTGCCTGCTCGGCGCATTCGGCTGGTTCGCGCACCTCGGTGCGAAACAGGGCGATGCGACGCTCGCCGCAAACGCGCTGCTGCTGAATTTCCAGACGTTCATGGCGTACGGCCTCGACGGTTTCGCCCATGCGGCCGAGGCACTCGTCGGTGCGGCGGCCGGCGCGCGCGACCGCCGCTCGTTCCGGCAGGCCGTGCGCGTCACGCTGTTCTGGTCGGCGCTCGGCGCGCTGCTGTTCGCGCTCGTGTACTGGGCCGCCGGCGGCTGGATCATCGCGCGCCTGACCGATCAGGCCGAGATCCGCGACGTGGCGCTGCGCTACCTGCCGTGGGCCGCGATTTCCCCGATCGTGTCGGTCTGGGGCTTCCTGCTCGACGGCGTCTTCATCGGCGCCACGCAGACACAGTCGCTGATGCGCGCGATGGTCGCGTCATTCTCGATCTTTGTCGTGGCCACCCTCGCTGCCGTCGGCACGTTCGGCAATCACGGCCTCTGGTTCGCGCTGCTGCTGTTCATGGGCGCACGCGGCGCGACGCTGGCGCGCTACCTGCCGGGGCTGTTGCGGCACATCGGCACCGACGCGCCCGCGGCCCGCGCCTGACAGCGGGCCGAACCGGCCGTTACTGCACGGGTTTCGGCGGCGGCGCGTCGAGCATCGACGGCGGCGTCATGTCGGTCGGCACGCCGTGATAGTCGGCCGGATCTTCCGGCGGATGGCCGCGACGGGCCTGGTGCGGATCGCTGGTACAGGCGGCGAGGAAAGATGCGGCCAGCACGGCCAGCACGAAACGGGTCATCGGGTATGGCTCCGGAAATCGGCGCGCCCATCGCACGCCGGGACCGCGCCGAGTCTAGCGGAAATCGGGCTTCGGAGTCGTGCCGCGCATGTCCTACTATGTACGCATGGCGCTGTGCCGTGGAAAGGAGGCTGCCATGTCGTCTGAAGAAATTGCCGGCCTGATCGGTCTGTTCGTCGGTCTGATGGTGCTCGTCGCCCTGTCGTTCTTCGAGTCGCGCGAATACAAGCGCAGCCATGGCGGCGAAGGGATGATCCATCACTGGATGGCCGAACACCACCTGCTCGACTGGCGGCGCAAGCACTAAGCGCGCCGCTGCCGTCCGGCCCCTCCCCGGGCCGTTCGCGAACGTGCCGTCCCGCGGCACGCTGGCAATCGCGTATCGCCGAAATTAACAGGGTTCGATTCACGCACGTTGGTCAGATGGACCAACGCCGCCGCGCGGCTGAGGCCACGCGACGGCGTTCGCTTGCGCGCGCCCGGAGGCGCGATGCGGTTCGGACGGCTCAGCCCAGGAAGTGGCGGGCGTAGCGCGCGTTGATGTCGGACAGTCGGAACAGCGTCAGGAAATCCGCGCAGTTGAAATCGGGATCCCAGGCCGGTGCACCGCAGATCTTCGCGCCGAGACGCAGGTAACCCTTGATCAGCGGCGGCGGCGCCACGACGGTGCCCGTCTGCAGTTCGTCGACCGGCAGGGCCGTGTGCGGGAACGCGCGATACTCGGGCGCCGTCAGCGAGCCGGCCGACAGCGACTGGTACAGGTTCGCCGCATAGTGGCCGCCGTCGGCCATCGACACGCTCGCGCAGCCGAGCATCGTCTCGTAGCCGTTCTGCATCATGTACGCGCCAAGGCCGCCCCACAGCGCCATGATGACGGCGCCGCTGCGGTAGTCGCTGTGCACGCACGAGCGGCCGACCTCGACCATCTTGCCGCGCAGGTGCGTGAGGCGCGACAGGTCGAATTCGCCTTCGGCGTACAGGCGGCCGACCCGCGCCGCCTGGTGCGGCGGCAGCACGCGGTACGTACCGACGACTTTCAACGTGTCGAGATCGCGAACCAGCAGATGGTCGCAGTACGCATCGAACGGATCGACATCGAGACCGGAGGGGCCGCTGACCTGCGCGCCCATCTCTTCGGCGAACACGCTGTAACGCAGGCGCTGGGCTTCGCGCAATTCGTCTTCGGTACGCGCCCACGCGGCGCGCAGGCGATACTCCGATGTGACGGTTTCAGCAGCGCGCGGCAGGTGGCGCCGCGACGTGTCGAGGGGCAGCGAGGCAAAAGGGAGCGTAGGCGTCGGCAGTTCTCGCATTAGGCTTTCCTGGTCGTAAGGAATAGGACGACATGCCCGCCAATGTAGTAATCGGCCGTGACCGTTATGTGGCACGACCATGTCCTTTCAATGACGTGTCGCCGAATTGACTTTAGCAGAAAGCTTGCGAAACCGTATGATGAATCCCTACAAGGCGCTTCAGGCGGGCCTCACACCAGGTCGGGCGTCAATACCGCCCGCAGCACGGCCTGCCGGCTGCCGTCACGCGTGCGGCTCGCGAGCCACACGATTCCGCCCTTCTTGACGCTCCAGCTGTCATCGTCACCGGCGATCAGCTGTGCGGCGACGCTGCCGAGCGTCGGCTGATGCCCGACGATCACGACCGTCGGCGCGATGCCTTCCGGCCAGCCGGCCGCCGCCAGCACGTCGTCGACACTGCCGCCCGGCGCGAGCGCGTCGACCGTCCGGTACTGGTCGGTCAGCGCCTCGACGGTCTGCACGGTGCGGGCCGCCGGGCTCGCGAGGATCACGGCATTCGTCTCGAGCCGGCCACGCAGCCATTTGGCCATCGCTTGCGCGTCCTTGCGGCCCCGAACGGTCAACTGGCGCGCGAGGTCGCTCGTCGCGTAGTCTTCGGCTTCGGCGTGGCGCCACAGGATCAGGTTCATCATGATGTTCTCCTTGCTTCGGCGAGCGGCTCCGCGCCCATGCGTCCGGGCCGGCCGATTACCGTGCGAATTGTCGCAAATTCGACCGGTTCGCCGCCGCGGCATTTACCCGCATATCGCAATTGACCTGATCATTCATTCAACGCTATACTCTTTGGCTTGTCGGAGCGTAGCGCAGCCTGGTAGCGCATCTGATTTGGGATCAGAGGGTCGTAGGTTCGAATCCTATCGCTCCGACCAAAGGAATCAAGGGGTTACGGTTAAACACCGTAGCCCCTTTTCCATTTCCGGGCCCTTGAAACGTCGATCGGGATTCTCGCCGCGCCTCAATCCATTGTAGGGGTCCATTGAGGCATCGACGCTACAACGCCCGCCTCCGGCGGACACTTTTCGACGGTCAGCGCGAAGCAAACGGCTGACGGCCTTTCGCTTTCAATGCGGCATTGATATCAGCCCGCGTATTCACGGTACGGCCGTTCACCACGCAATCCGATTGCACGGGCCTGGCGCCGGCAGCAAATCCGACACCCCCGAGATTGATCGCCACCCATCGCGGATCACGCTTTTCCAGCGCGAACGTCATGATCCCGGCCTGGTCGTCCGTCAATATCAAGCCGCCGTCCTGATCCGCCAATGCAACGCACAAGAACGCGGCGTCACGGTCCTTCACCAGATCGACCACGACATAGCGATAGTCCTTCAGGTTCGAATTGCTGTCGTTCAGCCGATGGACGGCTGCCAGTATCTGCGCGCGGTCAGGGTCGCTCTTGTCGAGATCGCGGGCATGCGCCGCGGTAACCGAGGTCACGGCCAGGATCAACGCGCATGCGGCATGTGCGGATAGCTTCATCATCGAAAAGGTTCGTGGAAAGACCAGCTGGAAATAATCGAAGTTCGTCTGGCCAGACCGTCGGGTTGCCGACGCGATACGGGCCAACGAGCCGCCCGCAGCCCGCACACGACACGGGCCGGAACACGCGATAATGCGCGTGGACAACCTGCATCCGCGCATGAAAAACAACATTCTCAAGATCGCCCTCTGCGCATCGCTGCTCGCACTGGCAACCTCCGGCTCCGCGTCGGCCAAGGCGCTCGACGACGCGCTCGACTGCCATTCGACCGGCCACAAGTTCGTCGCGCCGCTGCTCGCCGCCGGCGACATCCAGTCGGAGCCGATGCACGTCGAATCGAACTCGGTCAACGCATTCCGCACGAGCCACTCGCTGACGGCGTACGGCTTCGGCGTGTATGTCGTACTCGGATACCAGGCGAACGACCCGATCTTCCGCACGGGCGACGGCACGCCGATCGGCGACTGGGCCTACGGCGTCGTGGTGCGCGGCACGAAGAGCGCGGTGGAAGAAGCCGTGCGCAAGGCAGGCAGCGACGCGACCGTCAGGCAGGCGTTTCCGTTCCTGACCGCGATCGTCTGCTCGTCGGACTAAGCGGCCGTCAGGACGCCCGAACGGCCATCCCGAGGGGCAGCAAGCCCATCCTGCTGCCCGGCCGCTCCCGGCCCCGCCAGCAACCTTTTACGCGCCGGTGTACACCACGCGATACGGGATACCGACCTTCTCCCACTCGGCCGCCTCCTGGCTGAGGCTGTAGTCGGTCAGCGGGTTCTGCTCGACCCACGCGCTCGGCAGGCGCACTTCATAGCCGCCCTTCTTCATCTGCGAAACGGAAATGTCCGGCAGCCCCGCATCGGTCCGACGCCGGCACAGCAATGCCGCGAGCCGCAGGCAGAACAGCAGCGGCCACTCGACCTCGCGCGCCTGCGACAGCTTGCCGAGCTTGCCTGCGTGACCGAGCACGAGCGCGGCGAGGCGCGCCTGGTCGGTACGCGAAAAACCCGGCATGTCCGCGTTGCTCGCGATATAGGACGAATGCTTGTGATACGCGCTGTGCGAGATCGACAGGCCGATCTCGTGCAACGCGGCCGACCAGCCGAGGAACATCCGCCCTTCCTCGCGTGCTTCGTCGTCGGCTTCCTCGAGTTCATCGTAGAAACGCACCGCCAGCGCGCCGATCCGCTCGGCCTGCGCGCGATCGACACCGTAGCGGCGCGTAAAGCCCTCGACGGTCACCGCACGCATGTCCTCGTGCTGCGTCCGGCCGAGCAGGTCGTACAGCACACCGAGGCGCAGCGCGCCGTCGGTCGTATCGACGTAGTCGACACCCAGCTCCTCGAACACCGCAAGCATGATCGCGAGGCCGCCCGCGAGCACCGGCACGCGGTCGGGCTTCAGCGCGATCAGCTTCAGCCGGTTGACGTTCTCCGACTTGATCAGCGCACGCTTCAGGCGCTCGAGGCCGCCGCGCGAAATGCCGTGCGTGATGCCCGGATCGTTGAAGCCGTTCGCCTCGACAAGCTCCGCGAGCGCGCGCGCGGTGCCGGACGAGCCGATCGCCTGATCCCACCCGGCCTTCTTGTACTCGCTTGAGATGATCTGGATCTCGCGCTTGGCCGCGAGTTCGGCCTGCCGCATCGTGTATTCGTCGACGTTGCCGGCCGGGAAGAAGGTACGGCTGTGGCTCACGCAGCCGATATAGAGACTCTCCATCACGATCGGCGTGTAGTGCGAGCCGATGATGAATTCGGTCGAGCCGCCGCCGATGTCGACGACGAGCCGCTTGCCGGCGCTCGCCGGCACCGAGTGCGCGGCGCCCGCATAGATCAGGCGCGCTTCTTCGCGGCCCGCAATCACTTCGATCGGGAAACCGAGTGCCGCTTCGGCCTCACCGAGAAATTCGCCCGCGTTCTTCGCGACACGCAGCGTGTTGGTTGCCACCGCGCGCACATGGTCGGGATGGAAATCGCGCAGGCGCTCGCCGAACCGCTTGAGCGCCTCCCAGCCACGCTCCTGCGACGCCCGATCGAGCATCTTGTCGCTCGACAGGCCGGCGGCCAGCCGGACGGGCTCGCGCAGCGCGTCGACGGGATAGATCTGGCTGCCCGCCGACGTTTCCTCGACGCGACCGACGATCAGCCGGAAGCTGTTCGAGCCGAGATCCACGGCAGCCAGCAAGTGGGGGGTTGTAACCATCAGAAGGGGGCTCCGTGCGCGTTCGCCCGCGGCGGCCGGTGCGACAGCCATGGGCGATCAATCAAAGGCGACATTTTAAGCGTGGAACGCTTGCCATTGCCACGCTTCACGGGCATGCACACTGCTCGTTTGCATATCGTCGAAACATTTATGAGACGAAACGGTTACAGCGTAGAATTTCCCGATATAAATACACCCTTGTCATCAGCACGTCATCGTACCGTGAGAGTTTCCGAGCGTCCTTTCGAATCATCGCCCGAATCACCCCCTACTCTGCCGATGTCCGTCCGTTACCCGCTTCTCAATCGTGAACTCGGCATCCTCGGCTTCAACGAGCGCGTGCTGGCCCAGGCAGCCGATCCTCAAGTCCCGTTGCTCGAGCGCCTCCGCTTCATCTGCATCACCAGCAGCAACCTGGACGAATTCTTCGAAGTCCGGATGGCCGGCCTGCAGGAGCAGATCCGCGACAACCCCGGCGCGCTGACGCCCGACGGCATGTCGTTACAACATGCTTACGATCTCGTCGTCGAACGCGCGCAGCGGCTCGTCCATCGACAGTACACGATGCTGCACGAAACCGTGCTGCCCGCGCTCGAACAGGAAGGCATCTACTTCCATGCGAGCGACACGTGGAACGAGGAGCAGCTCGAATGGGCGCGGCGCTACTTCCTCGACGAGCTGCTGCCGGTGCGGACGCCGATCGGCCTCGATCCCGCCCACCCGTTCCCGCGCGTGCTGAACAAGAGCCTGAACTTCGTCGTCGAGCTCGAAGGCCGCGACGCATTCGGTCGCCAGGCCGTGATGGGCATCGTGCAGGCGCCGCGCGCGCTGCCGCGCGTCGTGCGCATGCCGCACGCGCTGTCGGGCTTCGAGCACGGCTTCGTGCTGCTCAGCTCGTTCATGCAGCGCTTCGTCGGCGAACTCTTCCCGCAACTCGTCGTGAAGAGCTGCAACCAGTTCCGTATCACGCGCAACAGCGAGCTGTTCGTCGACGAAGACGAAATCACGAACCTGCGCGTCGCGCTGCAGGGCGAACTGCCCGCGCGCCACCTCGGCAACGCGGTGCGCCTCGAGGTGTCGGCCGACACGCCGCCGCACATCGTGCGACGCCTGCTCGTGGAAAGCGAACTCGGCGAGAAGGACTGCTATCGCGTGGCCGGATCGGTGAACCTCGTGCGACTGATGCAGATTCCCGATCTCGTCGACCGCCCCGACCTGAAGTTCACGCCGTTCACCGCGTCGACCCCGGCCGCGATCACGAACACGCCGACGATGTTCGACGCGATCGACAACGGCGACATCCTGCTGCACCACCCGTACGAGAGCTTCCAGCCGGTGCTCGAACTGCTGCAGCAGGCTGCGAAGGATCCGAGCGTCGTCGCGATCAAGCAGACGATCTACCGCACCGGCACCGATTCGCCGCTGATGGACGCGCTGATGGAAGCCGCGCGCAATGGCAAGGAAGTGACCGTCGTCGTCGAGTTGCTCGCGCGCTTCGACGAGGAAACCAACATCAACTGGGCGTCGCAGCTCGAAGCCGTCGGCGCGCATGTCGTATACGGCGTGGTCGGCCACAAGTGCCACGCGAAGATGATGCTGATCGTGCGGCGCGTCGTGCAGGCCGGCAAGGCGTCGCTGCGCCGCTACGTGCACCTCGGCACTGGCAACTACCACCCGCGCACGGCACGCCTCTACACCGACTTCGGGCTGATGACGGCCGACCAGAAGATCTGCGAGGACGTCCATCACGTGTTCCAGCAACTGACCGGCATCGGCGGCGAACTCACGCTGCACGAACTGTGGCAGTCGCCGTTCACGCTGCATCCGCGCATCATCGACGCGATCCGCGCGGAGATCGACAATGCACGCGCCGGCAAGCGCGCGCGCGTCGTCGCGAAGATGAATGCGCTGCTGGAGCCGACGGTGATCGCCGCGCTGTACGAAGCATCGCAGGCCGGCGTCAAGGTCGACCTGATCGTACGCGGTGTCTGCGCGCTGAAGCCCGGCGTGCCGGGGCTGTCGGACAACATCACCGTGCGCTCGATCGTCGGCCGCTTCCTCGAGCATCACCGGATCTACTATTTCCACGCGAACGGCGCCGAGGACGTCTATCTGTCGAGCGCCGACTGGATGGACCGCAACCTGTTCCGCCGCGTCGAAGTCGCGTTCCCGGTTCGCGATCGCAAGCTCAAGCGGCGCGTGATCGCAGAAGGCCTGTCGGTGTGTCTCGGCGACAACCAGTCGGCGTGGCTGATGCACAGCGACGGCCACTACCGCCGGCGCCGCGCCGGCAAGACGATCCGCAACGCGCAACTCGGGTTGCTCGGGAAGTTCTGCTCCTGATCCGGCAGCGCGGCGCGAGTCGCGCGCCGCATCGCCATAAAAAAACGCAGCCCGCGGGCTGCGTTTTTTTATGGCGGAGCCGACAGGCCGCCGCTCGCCGGGCGAGCGACGGATGCCTTATGCGTTCATGCCTCGTACGCAGCCGGCCGGATCGCGATGATGCGCGAGCCCGGGAACCGCGCGGTAAACGTGCTGCCGCGCCCTTCCTCGCTCTGCACGTACAGATGCGCGTCGTGCCGCTGCAGCACGTGCTTGACGATCGCAAGCCCGAGCCCCGTGCCGCCCGTATCGCGCGAACGGCTGCGGTCGACGCGGTAGAAGCGTTCGGTGAGCCGCGGCAGGTCGGCGGCCGGGATGCCGAAGCCGCTGTCCGTGACGGAAAACACGCCCTGCGCGCCTTCGCGCCGCCACGTCACGACGATCTTGCCGCCTTCCGGCGTATAGCGAATCGCGTTGGTGACGAGATTCGCGAACGCGCTGAACAGCTCCGTCTGCGCACCGGTGACACCGAGCGTCTCGTCGATCGAGAACGCAATGTCATGATGCCCGTTCGACAGCGTCTGCGCGTCTTCCTTCAGATGGTCGAACACGGCGCGCATGTCGATCGCGCGATCGAGCGGCGGCTTGCTCTCGCCCTCCAGCTTCGCGAGCACCAGCAGGTCGGTGACGATGTGCCGCATCCGCGATGCCTGCTGCTCCATCATCTCGAGATAACGTGCACGGTCTTCCTCGTTCAGCGGCAGCTCGCGCATCGTCTCGAGGAAGCCCGACAGCACGGTGAGCGGCGTCTTCAACTCGTGCGACACGTTCGCGACGAAGTCGCGCCGCATTGCATCGGTACGCTCGAGCTCCGTGATGTCCTGCGTGAGCAGCAACTTGCGGTTCTCGCCATACGGAAACACCTGCACTTCCAGCACGTTCTGCCGCGAATCGCCCATGCCCCGCATCACGAGCGTCTCGTCGTAATGCTGCGCGTTCAGGTAGCGGACGAACTCGGGATGGCGTACCAGGTTGGTGATGTGCTGGCGCAGGTCGCGCTTTGCATCGAGGCCGAAGTGAACCTCGGCGATCGCATTGCACCACTCGATCTGGTCGTGGTCGTCGAGCATCGCGACGCCGTTCGGCGACGCCTGGATCGCCTGGATGAAGCGCGAATGCTGCTGCTCGACCTGACGCACCTGCGCATGCCACTGCTTCGCGAGCTTGTGCAAACGATAGTAGATCTCGCCCCAGATGCCCGGCGCGCTCGGCACCTCGCCATAGACCGGCGCATCGAGCAGACGCCACAGACGCTGCGTATGAAAGGTGCTGAAAAAGCCCTGCGCGACCAGCATCACGACCACGAACACGAGGCCCGCGGTCGGGCCGGCGAAAACGCCGACCAATACGCCGATCAGCACGAGCAGCACGAGCGACACCAGAAAGCGCGCCCAGATGATGTTCATGATTCAGCGCCCGAAAGAATGAACGGCATGCCGTGGCACACGGCATGCGGGGATACGTTACGCGTGCTTGGCGAGCCGGTAGCCGCTGCCGCGCACGGTCTCGATCATCGCATCGCAGCCGGCCGGTTTCAAGGCCGCGCGCAATCGTTTGATGTGTACGTCGACGGTGCGCTCCTCGACGAACACGTGGTCGCCCCACACCTGGTCGAGCAGTTGCGTGCGGCTGTGCACGCGCTCCGGATGCGTCATGAAGAAATGCAGCAGGCGGAACTCGGTCGGGCCGAGGTCGAGCTTGATCTCGTTGCCTTCTCCGTGCGCGGCGACGCGATGCGTGGCCGGGTCGAGGCGCAGCCCGTTGATCGACACGACGTCCTCGGTCAGCTGCGGCGCGCGGCGGCGCAGCACAGCCTTGATCCGCGCCATCAGCTCCTTCGGCGAGAACGGCTTCGTCACGTAGTCGTCCGCGCCGATTTCGAGGCCGAGCACCTTGTCCTGCTCGTCGCCGCGTGCAGTCAGCATGATGATCGGGATGTGCTTGGTCCGTTCGTTGTTGCGCAGGTCGCGCGCGAACGCGATACCGGATTTGCCCGGCAGCATCCAGTCGAGCAGCACGAGATCGGGCAGCACGTCGCTGATCAGGTTTTGCGCCTGTTCGGCGTTGTACGCCCGAATCGGGCAGTGACCGGCGTGCTGGAGATTCACCGAGATCAGTTCGGAAATCGCGGGCTCATCTTCAACGACGAGTATGTTGCTGGGCATCGGCACCTCTATTCTTCCTATACGGAGTCGATTAACTGTTGGCTTCGCGATCGAGCGTGTCGCGCGGCTGGTGCCGCACGTCCGTGCCCTTCACGATGTAGATGATGAACTCGGCAATGTTCTTCGCGTGGTCGCCGATCCGCTCGATCGCCTTCGCGATGAACAGGTATTCCAGGCCGACCGAGATCGTGCGCGGATCTTCCTGCATGTACGACACGAGCTTGCGCACGAACGCACGGAATTCCTGGTCGATTTCCTTGTCGTCCTTGACGATCTGCGCGGCGGCCACCGTATCGAGACGTGCAAACGCGTCGAGCGCGCGGCGCAGGATCGTCACGGCCATTTCGCCCGACACCTTGATCTCGGCGATGTTGACCGTGCGTGCGGCCGGCTCGTCGACCAGGCGGCGCACGCGCTTCGCGATCTTCTCGGCCTCGTCGCCTGCGCGCTCGAGGTTCGTAATCGTTTTCGAAATCGACATCAAAAGACGCAGGTCACGCGCGGCAGGCTGCCTCAGCGCGATGATGTTGCCGCATTCCTGGTCGATGTCGACTTCCATCGTGTTCAGGACTTCTTCGTTCGTGATCACCTTCTCGGCCGCGTCGCGATCGAAATCGTTCAACGCCTGCATCGCGCCGACGATCTGCGACTCGACGAGCCCGCCCATTTCCAGCACTTTCGACGACACGGCATTCAGGTCCGCGTCGAACTGGCTCGACAGATGTTTATCCGACATGGCTGTTGTTCTCCGTCATCAACCGAAGCGGCCGGTGATGTAGTCTTCCGTTTCCTTGCGCACCGGCTTGATGAAGATCTTTTCGGTCTCACCGAATTCGATCAGCTCGCCCAGGTACATGTAGGCCGTGAAATCCGAGCAGCGTGCGGCCTGCTGCATGTTGTGCGTGACGATCACGACCGTGTAGTCGCTCTTCAGCTCCGCGATCAGCTCCTCGATGCGGCCGGTCGAGATCGGGTCGAGCGCCGAGCACGGTTCGTCGAGCAGCAGCACTTCCGGACGGATCGCAATGCCGCGTGCGATACACAGACGCTGCTGCTGGCCGCCCGAGAGGCCGTAGCCGCTCTGGTTCAGCTTGTCCTTCACTTCGTTCCACAGCGCGGCCTTCGTGAGCGCCCACTCGACGCGGTCATCCATTTCCGAGCGCGTGAGCTTTTCGAACATCTTCACGCCGAACGCGATGTTGTCGTAGATCGACATCGGGAACGGGGTCGGCTTCTGGAACACCATGCCGATCCGCGCGCGCAGCAGCGAGATGTCGCGCTTCGTCGTCAGCAGGTTCTCGCCGTCCATCAGGATTTCGCCTTCGGCGCGTTGCTCCGGATAGAGCGCGAACATCTTGTTGAACGTGCGCAGCAGCGTCGACTTGCCGCAGCCCGACGGGCCGATGAACGCCGTCACCTTCCCTTCGGGAATGCTCAGGTTGATGTTCTTCAGCGCATGGAACTTGTTGTAGAAGAAGTTGAGGTTGTTGACCTCGATCTTCGCGTTCAGCGGCTCGAGCGGACGGCCGTGCGCCGCATCTTGCGTGCCGGCGGGCGCTGCGGTGCGCTCGACAGGATTCAGGTGGCTTTCTGCCATATTCATCGGATTGCTCCGCCGTTACTTTTTCGAGAAGATCGAGCGCGCCAGAACGTTGAGTCCCAGCACCCCGAGCGTAATCAGGAACACGCCCGCCCATGCGAGCGACTGCCATTCGGCGAACGGGCTCATCGCGAACTTGTAGATCGTGACGGGCAGGTTCGCCATCGGCTGGCTCATGTCCCACGAGAAGAACTGGTTCGACAACGCGGTGAACAGCAGCGGCGCCGTTTCGCCGGCGATCCGCGCGATGGCGAGCAGCACGCCCGTGATGATCCCGCCGACCGAGGCGCGCAGCGTGATCTTCAGCACCATGCGCCACTTCGGCGTGCCGAGCGCGAAGGCCGCTTCGCGCAGCGCGTTCGGCACGAGCTTCAGCATGTTCTCGGTCGTGCGGATCACGATCGGAATCTGCAGCAGCGCGAGCGCGATCACGCCGGCCCAGCCCGAGAAGCGCCCCGACTTCGCGACGACGATCGCGTACACGAACAGGCCGATGACGATCGACGGCGCGGACAGCAGGATGTCGTTGATGAAGCGGATCGTGCTCGCCAGCAGGTTCTTCTGGCCGTATTCGGCGAGATAGACGCCCGCGAGGATGCCGATCGGCGTGCCGACCAGCGTGCCGAAGCCGCACAGCAGCAGGCTGCCGACGATTGCGTTCGCGAGACCGCCGCCTTCCGTGTTCGGGGCCGGCGTCGATTCCGTGAACAGCTGCAGCGACAGGCCACCGATGCCGAGATGCACCGTTGTGTAGAGAATCCACACGAGCCACAGCAGGCCGAAGGCCATCGCGCCGAGCGACGCGGTCAACGCGATCGCGTTGACGGCCTTGCGCTTGCGCTGCAGGCGGTTGCGCATCGCGTCGAGCACGGCGCCGTCCGGCCCCGGGAAATTCATGATGGGCTCGCTCATTTCTTGCCCTCTCCCTTCTCGAGACGAAGCAGCAGCAGTTTGGAGATGGTCAGCACGATGAACGTGATCACGAACAGGATCAGGCCCAGTTCCATCAGGGCGGACGTATGCAGGCCCGGCTGCGCTTCTGCGAATTCGTTCGCGAGCGCCGACGTGATGCTGTTACCCGGCGCGAACAGCGACACGCTGTCGAGCAGGTTCGTGTTGCCGATCACGAAGGTCACGGCCATCGTCTCGCCGAGTGCGCGGCCGAGGCCGAGCATCACGCCGCCGATCACGCCGGTCTTCGTGTAGGGCAGCACGACCTTCCACATCACTTCCCAGGTCGTGCAGCCGATGCCGTATGCCGATTCCTTCAGCAGCACGGGCGTGACTTCGAACACGTCGCGCATCACCGATGCGATGTACGGGATGATCATGATCGCGAGGATCACGCCCGCGGCGAGGATGCCGATACCGATCGGCGGGCCGGCGGTCAGCGGGCCGAGAATCCACACGTCCTTGAACAGACGGCCGAGCGGCTTCTGGAAATATTCCGCGAAGATCGGCGCGAACACGAGCAGGCCCCACATGCCGTAGACGATCGACGGAATCGCGGCGAGCAGCTCGATCGCGATGCCGAGCGGGCGGCGCAGCCACACGGGCGACAGCTCGGTGAGGAACAGCGCGATGCCGAAGCTGACCGGCACGGCGATGACGAGCGCGATGAGCGACGTCACGATCGTGCCGTAGATCGGCACGAGCGCGCCATAGATGTCCGAGTTGGGATCCCACTCGGATTGCCACAGGAAGCCGAGGCCGAACTTCTGGATGGTCGGCATCGACGCGATGATCAGGGAAACGATGATCCCGCCGAGCAGCAGCAGGGTCACGATGGCGGCCAGCCGTGCAAGACCGCCGAATACGACATCCCCGAGGCGGCTCGGCGCGCGTTGCTGCGCAACGTCGGCGGACCGTGAGGACGTATAGGAAATATCAGACATGGGTGCCTGCTTTTGATTGCCGGACGCCGTAACGCCCGGCTTTACCGCACACACTGCCCGACCTGCACGGCCGGGCAGCGAACCGCTGCAATACTTACTCGGCGGCGACCGACTTGCCCGAAGCGTCCGTCACCTTGGCCTTCCACTGCTTGCGGATTTCCACTTCGACTGCCGGCGGCAGCGAAATGTAGTCGAGGCTGTCAGCAGCCTTCTCGCCGTTCTTGAACGCCCAGCTGAAGAACTTCAGCGTTTCCGCGCCCTGCTCCGGCTTGTCCTGCTTCGCGTGCAGCAGCACGAACGTCGCGCCGACGACCGGCCATGCTTCCTTGCCCGGCTGGTTCGTCAGGATCTGGTAGAACGACTTCGACCAGTTCGCGCCAGCAGCGGCTGCCTTGAACGTTTCCGTCTTCGGCTCGACCACCGTGCCCGTCGAATTCTTCAGGGCCGTGTAGACCATGTTGTTCTTCTTCGCGTACGCCCATTCGACGTAGCCGACTGCGCCCGGCAGACGCTGCACGAAGGCTGCGACGCCGTCGTTGCCCTTGCCGCCCGTGCCCGTCGGCCAGTTGACCGTCGTGCCTTCGCCGACCTTCGACTTCCACTCGTCGTTGACCTTCGACAGGTAGTTCGTCCAGATGAAGCTCGTGCCCGAACCGTCAGCGCGGCGAACCACGGCGATGTCCGTGTCCGGCAGCTTGACCTTCGGGTTCAGCGCGGCGATCGCCGGGTCGTTCCACTTCTTGATCTTGCCGAGGTAGATGTCGCCGAGCACCGGGCCCGACAGCGTCAGTTCACCGGCCTTCACGCCCGGCACGTTGATGACCGGCACCACGCCGCCGACCACCGTCGGGAACTGGAACAGGCCTTCCTTCGCGAGCTCGTCATCCTTCAGCGGAGCGTCCGAACCGGCAAAATCGACCGTCTTCGCGACGATCTGCTTCAGGCCGCCCGACGAACCGATACCTTGATAGTTGACCTTCGCGCCGCCGGTCTGCTGGTAGTCAGCAGCCCATTTCGTATAGATCGGCATCGCGAACGTGCTGCCTGCGCCCGTGATGTCGGCAGCGTGAGCGGCGACGGCGAAAAGCGCGCCAGCCAGGCCGGCAATCGCGGTTTGCATCAATTTCATGAGACCTCCAGTGTGTGAGCGGATGACTACGGCACCGCGAAGGTTAGGGGCTCCTCATGACGGTAATGTGACAATCGATGAAACTGGCGTGACAGTAACATGACTGGTTGAAAGGGAGTAGCAGGTGCGGCGCGCGCGGCGCCCGGACGGCGCCGGAGCGGCGTTGGCGGCAAGAATTGCCGGCCAGGAAGGGACGGGATGACGACCCGTTTCACATGGGCGCGAGCGGATGGTAGCGCAGCATCGGCGGGACGGAAAGCACCACCCGTGGCTCACCCGATATCAGGGGTCTGACGATTTTTCGACCCCGGCATGCGGTGATCGATGCACGCTTCTTATAGGTAGCGCAAACCTTTGCGTCTGACGAAATCGCGGCGCCCCGAAGGCGCCGCATGCCGGTTCACCGGGGCGCCGGCGCGCGGGCACTTGGCCGCCTG
>NZ_CAJNKE010000093.1 GCF_905232215.1 Burkholderia sp. LMG 13014 | reverse complement strand
CCTGATATTGCCGACACGTTGTACTCCGAGATTTCATCTGGGCGGGTTGTGTTCGATTTGTTCAGTGATCGCCTAACGAATCCGCACGAAGCGTTGGTTTTCAGGGACCGATATGCAGCCGTCGCGTACCGCTCATTCGCCAAATCCGAAACTACATCGCCCCGTCAATCGGTCTCGCTCTCGATCAGCCCCGGCGCTCGCTTCCAGTGGGACGGGCGGCTTTGGGAAGTCCTGAACCTCGGGGATTCGTCGATAGCATGTCGCAGTATCGATGAGACGCCAGGCGGCCACTCAAACTTCATTGAGCTTACTCCTGCCGTCCTCGACGAACTTGCTCAGCAGGGAAAGATCATCCCCGCGGTCGACAAACCCCTTGCCGATCGGCGAGACGCGTTAACAATCCTCGAACGCGTCAGTGTTCAAAAGCTAGAAATCGCTGTCGAACGATATCGTGTCCTATTCGAGCGTGATGCTGCCACCACACTGTCTCATCGCACGCGCCGCACACAGAGATACTGGCTCGCAGCGTATCGAGAAGCAGAACTCCATTACGGGTACGGATTCATTGGCCTAGTTCCTAACGTCGAGCAATGCCAGGGCAACCGCTGTCGAAAAATCGCGCAGCCAGTCATCGACGTCATGCAGAACGTATACCAAGAGAAGTGGACGAAGCCGCAACGCAAAACGATGACTGCAATGTATGGCTTGGTCGTAGACCGGTGCGAGAAGCAGGGATTTCGAGCTCCGAGTCGCAAAACGTTCGCACGAGAAATCAGAAAACTCAAAACGCCAAAAGACGTAGCCAAACGATTCGGCTCCCGCGTGGCCTATGAACTGGACCCCATCACTCCATATTGGTGGATTGAACCGACAACGCCCCCGCACGGAACGCACCCCTTCCACATCGCACACATCGACCACACTCCATTGCCGATACGATTTCGGGCACGACATGACGGACGCGTTCTGAAGACAATCTGGCTGACATTGATGGTGTGCACATTCACGAGACGGATACTCGCGTACTACCTCACCTTCGACCCACCGTCCTATCGCTCTTGCATGATGGTTATACGAGAGTGCGTACGGCGACACTGTAGGATTTCTCAGTTCATCGTCGTTGACAGAGGACCTGAGTTTGATTCGATTTACTTCGAAACACTCGTCGCTGCACTCAAGTGCCACAAGAAGCGGAGAAAAACCGCCCGTCCCCACGATGGGTCGGTGATCGAATCATTATTCGGCACAACTCAAGAGGCGTTCATTCACAACCTGCTTGGTAACACACAGGCAGAAAGCCAATATAGAAAAGTTACCAAGGAAACATCTCCGTCGCGCCTGGCGATCTGGACTTACGAAACATTCAGTCGAGAGTTCGAGCGATACCTCAACACGGTGTACGACCAAAATCATCACACTGCGCTCGGGTGTAGCCCGCTCGAAGCCTACAACGCAGGCATCGCGCTAACAGGGCGTCGACAGCACGTTCGAATTGTATTCAACGAGGCGTTCCTGTTGATGACCATGCCGTCGACAGCCAAGGGGACCGCCAAAGTGACCGTTCGCGGCATCAAAGTCAACTACTGCTACTACTCGTCGCCGGCCCTGCGCATTCTCTCGGCGATCGGCGAACGAGTACCCGTTAGATTCGATCCGTTCAACATGGGCATCGCATACGCGTACATCGACAACAAGTGGCACGAATGTCGCTCCGAACACTACGTCGTGTTCCGAGGGCGCTCACAGCGCGAAGTCCAACTGGCCAGCGAACGGTTACGCGAAAAATTTCGCCTCGCCGGGACCCAAGAATCTGTCAACGCTCAGCGCTTGGCCGATTTCCTTACTACCGCAGAAGCTGAGGAAGCTCTGGCGCTTCAACGGCTTCATCAACTCGAAATGGAGTCCTCCGTGCCCACGGTAACGAAGGACGTTCTATTGGAACCCACATCGCCAGACAACGTGGTTGAGCTTGACACCGGTGAATACATCCCCTACCAGCCCAAGATCCTGGAGGAATTCTGATGTTTACTTTCCCAGAAGACTCTCCACAGTACGCCGCCTTGCTGAAATTCCAGTCAAGACGCGTAATGCATCTTCGGCTCAAGGAAGCACTCGATTCACTCGGCGATGTTGGCAACCCGTCCCGCGCCGATTCGTTCATGGCCCTTGTGGGTCCGTCGGGTGTCGGCAAGTCGGTCGCGGTCGAGGAGTTCATCAAGCGTATCAACATGTCGTATGCAACCGAGCTGGAATCGGATCCATCGTTTGTGCCAGCCATATTGGTTCGCCTTCCAGCCCCAATCCGTGGAGATTTCAACTGGAAGGATGCGTTTATCCGAACGCTTGAGCGATTCAACGAGCCCCTTATTCGACGAAAAGTCATTCAACGAATGCTGGTCGAGCTCGACGGGGAGGTCATCGGCAATCTTCCTTCACTGGTTGCGGAAGAACTGAGGCGCGCCCTAAGAAGCTGCGTCATCCACCGAGGGACCAAAATCATCGCGTTCGACGAAGGGAGTCATCTGTTCATTGTCCGCTCCCGGTCGCAGCTCTCGCTCCAGTTGAAGCTAGTCAAGTCTCTCAAGAACGACATCGAAATCCCGATGATTCTAGCCGCCACCTATGAGCTCATAAAACCGGAAAACTTCGATTCACAACTGCTCAGGCGCTCAGATGTTGTTCATTTCAGACGATACACGGCTGAGGATCTGCTAAGCGGCAACTCATACGGCAACTCATTCCGCGACGCCATACACACGATGCTTCACGCACTCCCAGTCGAATGGGACCAGAGCTTGGTGAATCACGCTGATTATTTCCTTATGCGTTCGGTTGGATGTGTAGGCATCCTTAAAACATGGTTGCAGAGAGCACTGGAGCGATCCCTGCATCACAATCTCCCGGTGGATGGAACGCTGCTCGAGGCAACCGCCTTCTCTAACTACAAGCTGATGACAATGTTGAAGGAGGCAGTAGCTGGAGAGGCTCTTCTCAAGGACATCAAGGAAGACGATCTTGCCCGGGAGCTTGGCTTCGACTACATCCCCACAACTTCATCTCGCAAACCGAGCACCTCCTCGGAGTCACGTCGTCCTGTTAAGAAGCGCCGACCGGGAACAAGGAAGCCCGGTCGAGATCCCATTGGAGGTGAATCAAATGATCTCTGATGACGACCTTTGGCAAGCATCGAATTGGCAAATGCCGGAACGAAGTCGCCTATATCGGATTGCTCCGCTGGGTAAGACTTCGATCATGCGAGAAGCCTTGCATAGCGTGTTGATCCGCCTAGCTCAGGCTCATACTGTCAGTCCGCTTGTCCTTATGAAGCGCGAGATCGTCCCGGGTACGAAAATTCGGCATACCAAGCATAGTTCAAGCTTCACCGAATCTCATCTGAAGACAATGAACGGAGTGGGAAAGTACGCAGCGGAGCTCACCCGAAAACTAGAAAACTTGACGAGCCAGCGACAGCTTAGCGAATGCTCCTTCATGCTGTGGTCCGGCCTACTCGACCCGAGAGCACTGGGGTTACTGTCTACGCATCCGAGATGGTGCCCACTGTGCTTCCTCGAATGGCGCAACGCGGGACACGAACCCTATTTTCCGTTGATCTGGCAAGCCGCCCCGATTCTGGTTTGCCCAGTCCATAGCATGGCACTGCAGTATGAATGCCCAACCTGCCGACGGGTGCAGCCGTTTGTGCCACGCCACGCCCATGTTGATTTTTGTTCTCGGTGCGGCAGCTGGCTAGCGGCAAACCATAAGGAGCTTCGGGGAATCGCCAAAGCTAGCCGCCTCAGCCCACAGCAGCGGTATAACATCGATGCCATCGGCGAGATGATTCTCCGAGGCCCGGAAATCAGCGAGCTGCTCACGGCACAACATCTGCAGACTCGCATTGCCGAGATGGCCGACCATCACTTCGACGGCACCGTCGCGAACATCGAGAGAGCCCTTGGATTCACAAAGAGAGTCATTAGCCAATGGCGTTATCGAGATGTGAAACCGTCACTGCCGGCCTTTCTTCTAATGACACAAGGGTTACGCACTACGCCCGTTGCGTTGCTGCGGGACGGACTCGACGAATCGTTTGCAGCACCTCCGCAACGGCAATTCCGGAAACCTACACGCCGCGCCTTAGATCTATCAGTTCGGCAGCGCAACGCTTTGACTGAGGAGCTCCGAACCATCATTGCCAAAGGGTACTCCGAGCACCCGATGAAAGACGTCGCGGAGAAATTGGGTTACAAGTACACGTATCTTCGATACTGGTTCGAGAGCGAGTGTCGACAGATCTCACAACTCCACCGACAGTGGGTTCTCGCTCAACGCGTGGCGAAGGAAAAACACGACGCCGAACTTGCAACGCAGCTCGTCCGGACACTGTATTCAACACAGGCACATGTTACTCGACGTCACATCGAAAGGCGTTTGCGGGAAGTCAGCTTATCACTCGCCAACCCGGTCGTACGCGAAGCAGCAAATCGTGTAAAGGTTGACTATTTTTCTGCCGCTCATCCGCCGCAACATTGCGATTCGAGCGAAGCATCATGATCAGCTACATTCACTTCCCTTTCAACACAAAAAAAAGGCGTCGCTATGAGCAAATCAACCTACACGTTTCGGGTCGATGCCTCCCTGAAAACTGCGTTCTCGGCTGCGGCCAAGGCTCATGGTCGAACGGGCGCACAACTCTTGCGCGACTTCATGCGGAACTACGCAATGCGGCAAGAGAATGCGACGGAGTACGACGCTTGGCTGCACGCCAAGATCGAGCGGTCGCGAGCTTCAGCCAATACTGGCAATTTGGTACCGGCAGTCGAGGTCGATGCCAAGTTCGCAGCTCGTCGAACAGCATTGCGTCGCCGGATTGACACGACGAAGTAATCAGCCTGTTTTGGACACCGGAGGCGATTCAAGACCGTTACAACATTTGCGGTGGCATCACTGAAGATAGTCCAGAGACAAGTGCACGTTGTTCTGGCGTGCACTCTCACGCTATGTTGAACGCAGCATCGTCGACCGATCGATCGACGATGAGGATCGAAAAAAACTACCGCCTCATTCGACGTCAGCGGCAACAATCAGAAATCGATCGCGGTTCTTCGCCTTGGCGATCCATTGAGGCGGCTTGCCGCGGCCGCTCCACGTAGCACCGGTCTTCGGATCCTGATACTTCGGAGCCGCAGGCGCACGCTTGCCAGCGACGCTCCCACGCTTTCGCCCGAAGATCTGCTCAGGCGTAATACCGTATTCCGCCACTTGTTCCCGAATCGCCTCAACAATCGTTTCAAGTTCCGCGAGACGTGCAGCCTCTGCCTGTTTGGCCAACGCATCCGCCTGTGCTTTCAGTTCAAGGTAAGTTGCCATAGGCTTGGGGAGTTCGATTAGTTAAAACCCGAAGACTAGCCTCCAAATTTGGTCGGGTCAACCCAATGGCTCACTCTCTAAGGAGTCCATTTCATTGATGAAACTTTCCGTCATCAAAGGAGCATCTCTCGTGAGTCGGAGCTGCGTCGGTGATGAAATATAGGACATCGATCAGGCACCGACCGACATATTGATGGACGCGGTATCGGTACACAACGCCCTCACTGATTTCGGGTTGTAGCAGACGATTCCTGTGATGCAACGCAGCGATGTCGGCAGAAGAATTTCCCCTATATTCTGGCGCGTCAACTTAATTCTTTATGTTGAATGCCGGTTAAAAATCACCTCAATAGGCGCAGTCATGAACATATCTGAAGATGCCCCAATAACGTTCGCCGTTCGATTTTGCTCGAGGTACGTGAGCAGGCACTGCCGCGGCGCAACTGATTATTGCGCATCGGACGATGGCATCGCGAGCCGCAGCGACACGTTAATCCACAATTTCGCCAACAATATGGCGCACATCCCTCCAGTTCGGCATCGATAAGAAACAATAGCCAAAAATTCGTGCTTAGCGAAAACGACTTTGCTACGATCACACGATTGGGCAGTGTGCCTGATGAGAGAGGGACCGATATATGGGAGGAGGCTGCCTCCCGGTCCGATAGAAGAACCAACAACGACAGGACGTCATCGCCTATGTCGCCGATTTCCCTTCAAGAGATCGCAAAGCAATTCTTTGCGCTGCAAAACAATCGGCTGTTCACGATCGACACGCCGCTGTCCGGTCGCTCAGCGCTCGTGCTGACCGAGTTCGTCTGCGAAGAGGGGTTGGGCGAACTGTTTGAAATGAAGTTCATGCTCGCGTCCCAAGACCCGAACATCGAGCTCAAGCAATTGATCGGCAAGCCGGTGACGGTCACCCTGCAGCTGACCGACGCGCTTGCCAGCACGGACGTGCGCTATTTCCACGGCTACGTCACCGATTTTATACACACAGGCACCGATGGCGGTCTGGCAACCTACGAGGCCGTTGCCAGGCCATGGCTCGCCTTCATGGATCGCCGTCAGGATATCCGGATTTTTCAGGAACAGACGGTCGGCGAGATCCTCAACGACGTGATGCATCGATACCGGAGATTCGGTGACGTCGTGTTTCGTTTGTCCGCGCCAACGGTTAATCGCAGCTACTGCACCCAGTACAAGGAGACTGATCTCGCTTTCGCGCTGCGCCTGATGCAGGAAGAAGGGCTGTTCTTCTATTTCGAACACAAGAAGGACGGCCATACATTAATCATCACGGACTCGTCGATCAACGCCGGTCCGATTGCCGGGTACAGTCCGGTGCTGCGCTATTCGACCGACGAGATCCTAGAAAGCAACCCGGTCGTTACATCATTCGTATCGCGTCGCAAATTCACGTCGGGCAGCGTCGCGCTCAAGACCGGAGACTATAAAGCGCCTGGTGCGCGGCGCTACGTCGAACGCGACACGGCTGTCGATCAGGGTGAAGTCGACAACTATGAGCTCTACGACTATCTCGGCGCCCACGGTTTTCCCGATTCCGATCGAGGCGAACAACTCGCCCGATTCCGGACCGAGGCGCTGGCTGCCCACAGCAAGATCTTCGTCGGCAAGAGTCACTATCGCAGGCTCGAGCTTGAGCGGTACTTCGAGCTCGACGCGCACTACGATCACGAGCAGGCGAAGCCCGAGGACCGGCAATTTCTATTGACGTCGATCCGGCACCACGGAACGAACAACTATCAGGCAAAGCCGGAGTCGCAAATCCTAACCGCGCCGGGCAGCGCGATCTATACGGCCGAATTCCGCTGCATCCGCAAGAAGATTCCGTATCGGCCGCTGCTGACGAGTCCGCGACCCATGATCCATGGCGTGCAGACAGCAGTGGTGGTCGGGCCGAAAGGCGAGGAAATTTACACCGACAGGCTTGGTCGCGTGAAGATCCAGCTGCCTTGGGATCGGCTCGGCAAGCAGGATCAGGCGAGTTCGTGTTGGGTTCGCGTCGCTCAACCCTGGGCCAGTAGCGGATTCGGGATGATCCAGCTTCCTCGCATTGGGGACGAGGTCGTCGTGACCTTCACCGACGGCAACCCTGATCGCCCCCTAATTATTGCATCTGTCTACAACGCGGCGAACATGCCACCGTGGGCGCTGCCGGACAACGCGACCCAGAGCGGCATCCTGACACGCTCAACGACAGGCGGCGACAACGGAACCGCGAACGCACTGCGCTTCGAAGACCGAAAGGGGCAAGAAGAAGTCTGGTTGCATGCGGAGAAAGATCAGCGCATCGAAGTCGAGAACGATGAATCGCACTCGGTCGGCAACGATCGCGAAAAATCGGTTGGTAACGACGAGAAGGCCAGCATTGGCCAGAACTGGACCTTATCGACTGGTGGCGTCAAGTTTGAGACCGTCGGTCTGGCCTCCGTGCAATCGGTCGGACTTGGCAAAATGCTCAACGTCGGTCTGGCCTACAACGTCAATGTCGGCGGCCTGTATCTACGCAATGTTGTACTGCAGATGGCCAGCACGGTCGGCATGGATCGCGTTGATCGCGTGGTACAAGACTGGACCGCGCACGTGGGACATACCTATGAGGTAACGGTACGAGGCAAGGCCGTCGGCGATGCGGTCAAGAAAGACCAGGAAACGCCGCTCGACATTTCCCCCAGCTTCAGCCCACAAATCCCCGATCCGGTCCAGAGTGCGAATAGCAATCAGATCCGAATCACCGACTCGGGCCAGGCAAGCCTCTCAGGCGCGAAGACAGCGCAACTGATCGGTCCGGGCGGCACGATCACGATCGACGCGGCCGGTATTCACCTAAAGGGCAAGGGAATCTATCTCGAGGGACCGGTCACGCAGAGCGGCGGCAGTGCAAAAGGTCTCGCGCCCGTCACGGAGGCCGATTGCGCGGAATGCGCTAAGAAGACTACTAGCGCACATCCAGTGGACGTTGCAACTGGCCAGAAGTTGCTCACGCACGACGATTTCACATTGCCAGGAAGAGTGCCGATCCGCTGGAACCGGCGTTATCGCAGTGCCGATCAGCGACCCGGCAGTTTCGGCGTGGCATGGAAGCTTCAGTACGCGACCGAAGTACGTCGTGTGACGATCGCTGATATACCGAAGCTTGTCTATATCGACTTCGACGGCCGACAGCTGCAATTTCCGTTGCTCGATTCGGGTCAGGAACACTTTCATCCGATCGAGAAATACACGCTTCAGCGGCTTGACGATATCGATGGGCTCACGAGGTACGCGATACGCTTTCCGAATGGCATCGTCGAGACGTATAGCCCGCATCCGAGCGAATCCGATCATTGGCTGTTGGAGCGCTACGAGACCCGCGACAAGCAATCGCTGTCGTTTAGGTATACGCCCAGCGGCAACCTGCATCAGATCCAGAACAACTGCCATACAGTCTCGTGCCAGCATGACAGTGAAGGCCGCATCATCGAGGTCCATCTGCTCGACGAGCATGGCACTTCGACGCAGAAACTTGCCGCGTATCGATACGACGATCACGGCGATCTCGTTCAGGCGATCGACAGCGGCAATCTAACCTGGACATACGCGTATCACACGCACCTGCTGACGCGCTACGAGACGCCGGCCGGCGCAACGTTCGTCGCCGAGTGGGACGGCGAGACGCCACAAGCGCGCTGCATCAGAACCTACGCATACACACTCGACGCCGACGGCCAGCCAGTCGTGACGCGCGAGGCACGCTTCTCGTACCAGCCGACCGCCCGGATAACGCAGGTGACGGATGCACTCGGGAACACGACGACATACCGCTACAACGGCCTATGGGCAGTCGACCAGATCGTTCATTCGGACGGCAGCGCGGACCAGACCGAGTTCGATGAGACGGGTAATGTCGCGGCGCGCATCGACGCGCTCGGCCGCAAGACGCAATCAATCAGCGACGCAACCGGGAATCCGATCGCGATCCGTGACGCCGCAGGTCAGCTGACGCGCATTGAATACAACGACCAGAACTTGCCTACGCGAATTACCGATCCCGCCGGGCATATCTGGCAGCGCGAATACGACACCGACGGCCATCTGGTCAAGGAGATCGACCCGCTCGGCAACACATCTAGTACCACGTTTGAGAATGGCTTGGCTGTTGCGCACACCGACGCGCTCGGTAACGTGACGAAAACACAATTCAACGACGCCGGTCAGATGATCGCACGCACCGACTGCTCGGGCTTCACGACGCAGTACGGTTACGACGAGCGCGGGCGGCAAACCCACCAGACGAACGCACTCGGGCAGACGAGCAAATTTTACGGTAATGCTGCGGGACTGCCGACGGCGATCGCCCCGGCTGGGCTCGGCGTCTGGAAAACGACATACGATCGGGCAGGACAGGCGATTGCCTATACCGATCCGCTTGGGCGCACGACGCAGGTGACACGGGACGCCTACGGCCAGATCGTCCGGGTTGAAGCGCCGGATGGCACCACCACCGATTACGGCTACGACGCGCTCGGGCGGGTCGTGGCGCTGACCAATGCCAAGGGCGAGCGCTGCACGTTCGAGTATGACGCACAGGGTCGCATGATTGCCCAAACGGGATTCGATGGCCGACGCCAGCAAGTCGAATACAACGCCGTTGGCGAACAGATCGCGCAAATCAATCACGGCAATGACGGCCAATTGCGCACGACGCTGCTGTACGACAGTCTGGGACGGCCGATCGAGCGACGACTCGGGGATGGCACACACACCACATTCGGCTACGACGCTCGTGGCCTGCTGACGCAGATCCGCCACGAACCGAAAGACAGCGAACCATCGCAGATCACGTACGAATACGATGCTGCCGGACGACGCACGGCCGAGGTTCAATCGCACCACGGGCGAGTTTGGCGACTCCAGCACACGTTCGATGCAGCCAACAACCGCAGCGGGATGCAGTTGCCCGGCGTCGGCTTGCTGACGTGGCAACGTTACGGCAGTGGTCATATCCACGGACTACTGCTCGACGGCGAACCGCTGGCGAGTTTCGAGCGCGATGCGTTGCATCGGACGATTCATGCGGCTCAAGGCCCTATCGCACAGCTGTTCGCGTACAACGACGCCGGGCTCCTTCAAACTCAGCGCTTGCAGGACCTCGATGAACGGGGGCAGCCACGTGCGGAACCGCGTCCGTGGCGCACATGGGATTACGACATGGCCGGGCAGATCACGCGGCTGGCCGACACGTGGCGAGGCGAGCGTCATTTCGAATACGATCCGCTCGCGCGGTTGACTGGTGTGAACCGGCAGGGCGGCGAAGCCGTCCCGCAACCATCGGGTGAAATATATCGGTACGATCCAGCCGGCAACCTGCTCTCGCGGCTAGACCACGGATCGGAACGCGACAGCACAGCTACGTCGATGGCCGATGCGGCCGCCGTCCCGGAGGCGCCTGGCGATCGACTGAAAAGATTCATCACAGTCGCCGGACTGACACGCTCCCAACTTGATTTCAGCTACGATGGGCACGGCAACCGTACAGGGCGCGTAGAGCGTCCGATACAGGACGTTCCCGAGTCGGATCACAATCCGGGGCTGCTCGACCGGTTACTTGCCCGCAGGGAGGCCGTCACCCCCGCAACCACGCCCGAATCCGTGGAAACGCGCTACCGCTACGACAACGGGCATCAATTGAGCAGTATCGAACAGGCCGACGGCAGCCGCACCGAATACCGGTACGACGCGCTCGGCCGACGGATCGCAAAGGTTCACACACCCGCCGGCGCAGCGCCGTCTACGACGCTGTTCGTCTGGGACGGCGACTGGATGCTGCAGGAGGTCCGTGCAGGTCGGACACCTCGTAACGATGAGTCCGTGACCTATGTTGCTCATCCGGACCATGCCGGGCCTGTGGCTCGGCTCGAGCGCGGCAAAAGGCACTTCTACATTACCGATCACCTTGGCGCTCCGCAAGAACTCTACGACGAGATGCGCCGCGTCGTGTGGGCGGCAGACTTCGACGGCTACGGACAGACGAAGTCGATGATCGCCGACGAAATCGACAACCCGATTCGGTTTCCGGGGCAATTCAGGGACAGAGAGTCCGGGCTGTACTACAACCGGCATCGATACTACGATCCAGCTATAGGTCGATACATCAATCAGGATCCGATCGGACTGCGTGCAGGGCTAAATTTCTACGCCTATGCGGACGGCATTCCGACACACAAGATCGATCCTGATGGTCTCGGCACAATAGCAATGGGGGCCGGTATCGGAAGCGTCGTTCCGGGACCGGGAACACTGATCGGCGCAGGAATCGGGGCGCTGGTCATGATCGGAGCGGGCATTTGGTACATGACGAGGTCAACGGACAGTACGCAAGAAAAGGTCAAGGAAAAAGATGACTGCCCGAACAAATGCAATCCATGCAAAACCGTGTCGGGGAAGATCATCGCAGTTGGCACATTTGGGTACAGGCCGCTCGACGTGATACCTGATAATGAAATGCAACATGGCGTGTACGGGTCGCATCACAATATATTTCAGGCCAATCAGTCACCATATCCGAAATGCATTTGCTTCTGGGCGAAGCAAAAATATGTGCTTAAGCCGGAGCAATTAACGTCAAGCATGGTGCCGATTGAGCCATTTCTCAACTCACCTTGATAGGGAGGAGGCGCATCGTGAAATACGTTTCATCTGGACTAGATATCCACATCGGCGATCATGTTATCGTCGAGGGGGACGTTGCTGGCCTTGTCGTGTGTGATTTCGACAAACGCCAATGTGTAGATGGGTATGACGACTGGCTTATCGATCAAGAGTTGGTCGGAGGCGGAAAAATGTCAGAAGGTATTCTTGTGGAAACAAAGGCGCTCGGATTTCTTTACTACTCTAGCGAAGATGATGAGATAGTGAAGGACCCGAAATTTACCGATGCGAAATGATATTTTCGAAATATCACGACGACAGTCGAGTAACAATTGACAAAGAATGACGTATTGAGTTGGCAAAATGCAACCCATCATTCGTAAGGGCGACTTGACGGATCACGGTGGTGTCGTGCTCGATGGCTTTGGAGGCATGGATCTCAGTGGTCAGCCAGCGGCTGGCGTTGGCCATATGGTCAGTTGCCCGAAATGTAAAGGTATATTCCCGATCATTCAGGGATCGAGCCAGTATTCGATTGAAGGTCGCGCTGTCGCCCTGCATGGCATGAAGACCGCCTGTGGCGCATCACTAATCGCCAGTCAGCAGCAGTTTCTTGCGGATAAGTAGCATGTGTACCCATTTTGGCTCATCAACAGTAGAAAGAGGGTTTCAACGCGAAGCAAAGAATTCCGTCTGCGCACGGTGTTGAACAAGCGGAATTTTGTACCTGGCCATCTCTCAGAAATGATCGGCACGATAGAAACTCTTTTGGAAATTCCGTAACTGCCAAATTCGACAGCAAAGGAAGCATGTTCCGCGCCATCGTTGATTCCGGCTCGCTTTAATCTGGAATTGCCCTAAAAGAGAGCGAACTCGCGCCATTGAATAATGTGTGTGATTCATAGACATCGTTTCAACTAAAATGAAGCGATGGATCGAGAGATCGCCGCGCGATTACGTTGGGTGCGCATGTATCACGAGACGGGTAATGCCGGCCTCGTATGCGCACGGTGTGGCATTTCTCGACCGACACTTCGCAAATGGCTACGTCGCTATCAGGAATCTGGCGAAGCAGGTTTGCAGTCTCAAAGCCGTCGCCCACTCGGCAGCCCGAACAGAAAGGTATCCGAGGCTGATCGGGCAACGATCCTCCGATTGCGTACCGAGCGCAAAGGCGCACGGCGGATCCAGAATGAACTGAGACTGTACGAGCAATGCGAACTATCCCTTGCGACCATTCACAAGATCTTGAGCGAAGCAGGTGCAAAGCCGTTGATTCGATCCCGGCGGCCGACGCAGCCGAAACGGTATAGCCGGCCGGTGCCTGGAGACCGCGTCCAGATGGACACAATGAAGATCGCTCGAGGGGTGTACCAGTACACGGCGATCGACGACTGCTCTAGGTTCCGGGTACTGGCAATCTACCCACGCAGAAACGCCCGAAATACGCTGCTTTTTCTTGATCGCGTCAATGAGGAGATGCCGTTTCCGATCCAGCGCATCCAGACCGATCGAGGCGGCGAGTTCTTCGCCGAGTCGGTACAACGACGCTTGATGAGCGAATGCATCAAGTTCCGACCGATCCCGCCACGCTCGCCACACCTCAATGGCAAGGTCGAGCGTTCACAACTCACCGACCGCAACGAATTCTGGTCGCATCATCTGCCGACCGCGGATGCGATCGACCAACGAATTGAGGAGTGGCAGTTCGACTACAACTGGCGGCGCCCGCACGGCTCACTTGGTGGCAAGACGCCCGTCGATCGTATCGCCGAGTTAGGCGAAGTCACCCCCGTCGCGGGAGAGGTGGAAAGTGCCTACGACGAAACTAAAGAGCGACTTCGGCACCGCGAATGGCGCGTCGACAAGACCCTCGCCGAACATCACCGGCGTGTGTTGGAGCGCGCGTCTCCTAACGGAGCCGCGCGCTCCAACACACAACGAAAACGGCGTCCGAAGAAGTGAAACGATGTCCGTGAATCGCACAAATAATGGCAGCATCCCAAAACGCGTCTCGCGAGCAAATCCTTCTGCCAACTATAAGTCCACACCAAGCAACCGTCTATTCGCTGGCGAACCAAATAGCGTCTCCACAAGCCAAGGCCTGGTGGAGAGATGCTGGGGAGGACTTGTCGTTGTTGTCACGATGTACTGAAACAGAGTGGGACCGATCTGCTCCAGTTCGGCAATCAATTCAAATAGCCGCCGATACACACTCAACCCCAAATCAGCTTCACGCGGGCTATCGTGGACAAAGAAGGCCGGTACATATGTCTTCCCCTCGATACTCATACACAGGGCTGCCAGATCAAAGGCGATGACCTTGAGCGATTCGATTGCTGCAGTTGAGCGCGCGCCCCCGAGCTCAACGTTCAACTTCAATCGATCTGCACCAAGAAGCACGCGGCCGTTCGACTCAGGTGCGATCAGTGCACGGATCACAGCGTCAAACAGTGCAGACAACTGGTCGAAGGTCTCACGCTGTGCCGCCTCGCGATAGGTTCCCAACTGATCGCGCTTGGCCTCTATAACTTCAGCTTGCTTGTCCGATTTGGCTCTCGCCGCGTCAAGCTCCTCGTAAAGATCCGCGAGTCGCTTCGCCCCCTCTCTCCCCATCTGCGCGCCACGCCACGCTCCCGACCGTGCGTTTTGCGCCCTCTCGGCAGCATCGAGTGCCTTTTTCAGCTCTCGTTGTTGCGCGCGGGCCGCCGGCAATGCTTGAGCAGTCTCGCGTAGGGCATCCTCGTTCGCCTTTAGGTCCAGTTCGCACTGCCGGACTTTACCTTCCAACTGCTTAGCACGTCGACGCAAGCTATCTAGATCTGGCATCTTGTGCGACAACCCACATCCCTCTGCGAGAGCACGGTCGATGGACACCTCGCAGACGAGGCAGACAGGTGAAGCGGCATCACGAACCAGCATCGCTCCAGCGCTTAATTCGCCCTTTAGCGTTGGTAACAATCCCTTCAGCACTGCAATCGTATTTTTCGCGCCTGTATCACTCTTCTCCAGTTCTAAAACAACGCTCTGCTGAGCTTCATACTGTGCACGCAGTTCCTCAACATCACCCTGCATCTCCATGCTATCAACCTTGGCTAACTTCGCCAGCCTCTCGGTGGCAGTACGCCGAAGCACGTCAACGCATAGCTTTCCCTCAGGCAAATCTTCGACAATCAGCCCAACAGCCTCCGCCGCTTCCCTGCGCGAACGCCTCACTTGCCATAGCAATCGATCAACCTCTGTGCCTGTTGCTTTGGCACCCTCTTCAATCTTCGAAATCTGTGTTCGCGCCTTGAGTTCTTCGGCACCAATGGCCCCCAACAACGCCCGGAGAGCTTCAAGCACCCGCGTCTGAGACATCGATCGCACCGGCGACCCAGACTCGGAATCCGCCGCACGCCAATCCAAAACTTTGTCGAAGCGACACTCCTGGTCACGCGTCAGCCACGCCAGCGCGATCAGCCACGGATCGTGCGCTCGTTCGCCCTGGATCAACGCAGTGATGGGTTCGGTCAACACCTGGCGTTGGATCGCCTCAATAAGCGGAGCCAT
>NZ_CAJNKE010000092.1 GCF_905232215.1 Burkholderia sp. LMG 13014 | reverse complement strand
GGCCGCTGCTGAGGTGTATCCCCCCCCCCCCCCGGCCCCGCGCCGGCGCGCCGGTGTGGCTGTTCGATCTCGACAACACCCTGCACCACGCGTCGCATGCGATCTTTCCCGAGATCAACCGTGCGATGACGCAATACATCATCGACGCGCTGCAGGTCGAGCGCGCCGAAGCCGACCGCCTGCGCAACGGCTACACCGAGCGCTATGGCGCCGCGCTCCTCGGCCTCACGCGCCATCATCCGATCGACCCGCACGACTTCCTGCGTGCGGTCCATACGTTTTCCGACCTGCCCGCGATGCTGCGCGCCGAACGCGGGCTGGCGCGCATCGTCGCCGCGCTCCCCGGGCGCAAGTTCGTGCTGACCAACGCGCCGGAGAACTACGCGCGCGCGGTGCTGCGCGAGTTGCGCATCGAGCGGCTGTTCGAGCGCGTGATCGCGATCGAGCACATGCGCGACCGCCGAACCTGGCGCGCGAAGCCCGATCACACGATGCTGCGCCGGACGCTGCGCGCCGCGAACGCGCGCATGGAAGACGCGATCCTCGTCGAGGATACGCGCGGCCACCTGAAGCGCTACAAGCGCCTCGGCATCGGTACGGTGTGGATCACGGGCCACCTGCCCGGCCATTTACCGACCACCGGTCGCCCGCACTATGTCGATCAACGCATTCGTTCGTTAAAATCGCTCCGACTGGGCACACGATCGGGGCGACAGAAATGCAGCCGACTTACCCGCAGGACCAAGCCGTAACCGAAAGCCAGGCCACACCCACCCGCGCGCGCCCGAAACCGGGCGAGCGCCGCGTGATGATCCTGCAGACACTCGCGGCGATGCTCGAGGCCCCCAAGCCCGAGAAAATCACGACCGCCGCGCTCGCGGCCCGGCTCGACGTGTCGGAAGCCGCGCTGTACCGGCATTTCACCAGCAAGGCGAAGATGTACGAAGGGCTGATCGAGTTCATCGAGCAGGCGCTGTTCGGACTCGTCAACCAGATCGTCGCGAAAGAGCCGAACGGCGTGCAGCAGGCACGCACGATCGCGCTGACGATGCTCAACTTCGCCGCGAAGAACCCCGGCATGACGCGCGTGCTGACCGGCGAGGCGCTGGTCGGCGAGGACGAGCGGCTCACCGAACGCGTGAACCAGCTGCTCGACCGCATCGAGGCGACCGTCAAGCAGTGCCTGCGCGTTGCCCGCACCGAGGCCAACACGCCGCAAGATGGCGCGACGCCGTTCGTGCTGCCGGCCGACTATGATCCCGGCGCGCGCGCGAGCCTGCTCGTCTGCTATGTGATCGGCCGGTGGCACCGCTTCGCGAAGGGCGGGTTTCAGAAACCGCCCTCCGAGCAGGCCGGCGCGCACCTGCAGCTGATCCTGCAATGACGTTCGCGGCGACGAACGCGTCCGGTCGCCGGGCTCGTCCGCCGGCATCGTCGATACGCACGAAGGCAAGGCCGCGCGCCGCGTGAGCTGACTCGCGGGCATACGCTCGAACCGGTCCTGCCGATGCCGGATCCGGTGTCTGACTTGCACACGCAACCTCCGCTAATTATTTCGCACTCCATATCATCTTCCTCGCCGCTCTTCTGAGCGTCACTTCGTCGGACATGCGGGCGGGCGCTCCAGCGCTGCCGCTCCGGCTGACCACACTGCTCGCCGTCTCGCTCCTGCACCGCCACCGCTACGCGACGCCTCGGCCGTGCGCCCGTAGCGCTTAACCATTCTTCAAACAAATTTAGTACCAGTCCCATCCATTCAGGTGGCGACTTAGAAAACGTCCAATTCTTTCGCCTGCCTTACTTGGAAATAATGCTTTCTGTTTCCTGGCGCTGTTGTCGACCGCCCGATCGCAACGCCGGCCTGGTCAGCGCGAAGGAAACGTCGGTGCGTCGTCTTTCGACGCAAGCCCCTTACCAACAGGTACTTACATGTCCAAAAAAGCACTTTCCATTCTGATGGCAACAGCGGGTCTCCTCGCCGTCGCGTCGTCGGCCCACGCCGCCGACGGCACGATCACGATCAACGGTGAAATCACCACGCAAACCTGCACGATCTCGGGCAACGGCAGCGGCAAGGATTTCACCGTGGCGCTGAAGGAAGTATCGACGTCCGCGCTCGCCACGTCCGGCGCGACTGCCGGCCGACTGCCGTTCAATATCGTGCTGTCGAACTGCTCGCCGAACTCGGGCAATGCATCGGTGTATTTCGAGCCGGGCACGACGGTCAATGCGTCGACCGGCAATCTGAAGAACGACAAGGGCACGGCGACGAACGTCGAGATCGGCCTGCTGAACAAGGACGCCAGCAACATCAAGCTCGGCGCGGTCAAGGGTCAGCAGAACTCGCAAACCGTCCCGATCTCGGGCGGCACGGCAACCCTCGACTACTACGCGCAATACGTCGCGACGGGTGGCGCGGCCACCTCCGGCTCGGTCGACACGTCGGTCATGTATTCGGTCTCGTACCAGTAATCCGGCCTCCCGACCGGCGGCCCGGGCACGCGAGGGAATGGTGGGCACGGGCCGCCCCCGTACCGACGGGGTACATGTTTGTCAATCGAGAAGGAGTAGTCGACGATGAAGATGCCAATGAACTGGCGCTCGCGCGTGGGTGCCGCAATGCTGATCGCGTCGCTGGCCGGCGCGGGCGCGGCGCAAGCCAGCGTGGTGATCGGCGGCACACGCGTTGTGTATCCGGAAAAGGAGCGCGAGGTCACGGTCAAGCTGACCAACGAGGGCGACAGGCCGTCGCTCGTTCAGGCGTGGATCGACGACGGCAACCCCAGCGCGCTGCCGGACGATTCGAAGGTCCCGTTCATGCTGACGCCTCCGCTGTTCCGCCTCGATCCGAAGAAGGGGCAAAGCCTGAGGTTGATCTACACGAAGGAACCGCTCGCCCAGGACAAGGAAACGCTGTACTGGCTGAACGTGCTCGATGTCCCGCCGCAGGCGGCCGACGATCCTGATGCGCCGAACCTGCTGCAGCTCGCGTTTCGTTCGCGCATCAAGCTGTTCTTCCGTCCCGCCGCGCTGCAGGGCGTGGCTGACGAATCCGCCGAGAAGGTGACCTGGAACTTCGCGCCGAAGGCCGGTGGAGGCTATGCACTGGAAGCCAGCAACCCGACGCCGTACCACGTGACGTTCACCCGGCTGACGGTCAAGTCCGGCGGCACGACCTGGTCCAACGAGATCGGCGGCATGGTCAAGCCCGGCGCCACCGAGCGCTTCGACGTCGGCAACGTGCCGTCGCCGCCCACCGGACCGATCCAGGTCGACTACACGTTCCTCGACGACTACGGCGCCGGCGTGAAAGGGTCCTACGCGCCTAAAGCGGCACGCTGAAGCCCCCGTCCTTACCTGACTCAATCCCGTGTCGGATCCGTCGGTGCAGCAATCGCACCGACGAGGGCACACCGTCGCTCGCACTATGACGATGCGGCATAGATACGTTGAATTCATGCGAGCGAATCATTACATTCGGCCCCCTGAGGCCACCCCGTGTTTCAAGCTCAAGCCGACCTGCCTGTTCGTCATGGCGGCGCTTGGCGGCTGGGCCGTCGAAGCCGCCGCGGACACGGCCGCCGCCTCGGGGAGCCGTCTCGAAGTCGCGCAGGTTCACTTCAACGACACGTTGATGATGAAGCCGCGCGGGCAGCGGCTCGATCTCGAGCGCTTCGCGAAAGGCAACCCGGTCACGCCGGGCGACTACCTGGTCGACGTTTACCTCAACGGACGGTGGAACGGTCGCTCGACCGTGCATTTCGCTGCGGAAAGCGGCTCGGTCGACGCGAAGCCATGCTTCGATCGCGCGCTGGTGACCCGGTTCGGTCTCGACGACCAGGCGCTCACCGACACCGGGCGCGCCGCGCTTGCGCAAGTGCAGGCGGGCGAATGCACGGACATCGACACGCTCGTCGCGGATGCTGCCTATGAATTCGACATGGGCGACCTGCGCCTGAACGTGAGCATTCCGCAGGCGGCACTGCTGCGCAACCCGCGCGGCTACGTCAGTCCGGAACTGTGGGACAGCGGCGTGCCAAGCGCGACCGTCAAGTACAACGCGAACGTATTCCGCAACACCGCATCAGGCTATGAGAGCACGCAGGCATACCTGGGCCTGAACACGGGCGTCAACGTCGGGAACTGGCATTTCCGCCACGACGGCACCTATACGGCCCAATCGCAGGGCGACAGCCGCTACCAGAGCCTCAACACATATGTGCAGCGCGACCTGCCGGCCTGGCGCAGCCAGTTGAAGCTCGGCGAGACCTATACCGACGGCACGCTGTTCGACAGCGTCGGCATGCGCGGCGCCACACTCGAGACGGACGACCGGATGCTGCCCGATTCGATGCGCGGCTATGCGCCGGTGGTTCGCGGCGTCGCGTCGAGCAACGCGCACGTCAAGGTGTCGCAGAACGGCAACGTGCTCTACGAAACGAACGTCGCGCCGGGTCCGTTCCAGATCGACGATCTGTACCCGACCGGCTACGGCGGCAACCTGCTCGTCACCGTGACCGAAGCCGACGGCAGGAAACACAGCTTCACCGTGCCGTACGCGTCGGTCGTGCAATCGTTGCGCCCGGGCATCAAGCGTTACAGGATCGCGGTGGGCCAGATGCGCGAGCCCCAGCTCGACCGTCACCCGAACTTCGCACAGGCCACGTATCAGCGCGGTATCAACAACCTGCTGACCGGTTATGTCGGCGCGATCGTCGCGGAAAGCTACCTGGCCGGGCTGGTCGGCGCGGCGTTCAACACGCCGGTGGGCGCACTCGCCGTCGACGTCACGCACGCCAGCGCGCGCATCCCCGGCGTCTCGGCGACGAGCGGTCAGAGCGTGCGCTTGAGCTACAGCAAGTTCCTGGAGCCGACCGGCACGAACATCGCGGTCGCCGCGTATCGCTACTCGTCGCGCGGCTACTGGACGATGCGCGATGCGATGTACGCCCGAGAGCGGGCGGCCGCGGGCGCGGATCCGAACGACGCGTACCGGCAACGCAACCAGGTTCAGCTCACGCTGAACCAGACGCTGGGCGAAGGGCGCGGCAGCCTGTTCGCGGTGGGTTCGACGGCCAGCTACTGGAATCGGCAGGGCACCACCACGCAGTTCCAGCTCGGCTACAACAACAACTTCCGCGTGGGTCGTCTCAACCTGAGCTACAACCTGTCGGTCTCGCGGCAGCGCGACGGCTATACCGGCCGGTTGAACAACCAGGTGTACGCGAACGTCACGCTCCCGCTCGGCCGGGGGTCGTACGCGCCGACGCTGAGCACGAGCGTCACGCACGACAACCAGGGCGGCACGCTCGGCCAGATGTCGCTGAGCGGTTCCGCGGGCGCGACCAACGCGCTCTCGTACGGCGTGAATGCCACCACCGGCGGCGGTACGACCTCCGGCGGCGGCAACGCGCAGTATCGCAGCCCGTTCGCGACCCTGTCGGGCAGCGCGAGCGGCGGCAGCGGCTACTCGAGCGTGTCCGCCGGCGTATCGGGCGCGCTTGTCGGTCATGCGGGCGGCGTCACGCTGGCCAACGACCTCGGTGAAACAGCCGCGATCATCGAGGCGAAGGACGCCGTCGGCGCGCGCATCACGAGCGGCACGGACGTCCGGATCGACCGCCGCGGTTATGCGGTACTGCCGTATCTGACGCCGTACCAGATGAACACGGTCGAACTCGATCCGAAGGGCATTCCGCTGGACGTCGAAATGCTGTCGACGAGCCAGCAGATCGCGCCGCGCGCGAACTCGATCGTGAAGATCAGGTTCGCGACCGTCAGCGGGCGCGCGGCGTTGCTCACGGTGCGTCAGCCGAACGGCGGCACGCCGCCGTTCGGCGCCAGCGTGCTGGACGAACACGGCCAGATGGTCGGCACGCTCGGACAAGGCGGCAACCTGTTCGTTCGCGGGCTAAACGAGTCCGGCACGCTGACCGCGAAATGGGGCAATCGCGCGACGGAATCCTGCCAGTTCACCTATCACCTGCCGACCAAGCAACGCGATAGCGATGTGTATGCGCGTGCCGATGCGATCTGCGATTACGGCGTACCCAAAACCAACAGTCCTCGCGGCTCGTCGACACCGGGCAATGCCGAGTCGCACGCCGATGCACGTCACGACACGACGACACAGCGCTAAGTGTCCAGGAACGGGAGATTTTTTTTGATGAACTTCGACTCGCCGCATCGATACAGCGAATCCATCCGCACGCCTGGCACGCGGATTCGCCACAGCGCTTGCGGCACGCGAGTCGACATTTTCGTGCGCACATCGGGCCGCATGCATCGGTCCGGACGAGGCGAATATCGATCGGTATTCGTTTTCATTCGGCAACGTGCTCGTTCCGGCCAATGCGCCCGGCGTCACCGTCTTTCGGGGAAGCGTCAAGTTGTCCGGCCTGTCGCGGACGACCAGCTCGCCTCCCCGGCGGCCACCGGCCCAGCCGGCGGCCGGAACAGGCTTCTGCTCAGCAATCCGAACGGGTTGCATCGGGAGGCCACTGTTGGACGAAACCGCGCGTCATCCGTATCGCCGGTCACGGCATGCGGACGGCGCGACGGCGGAGTCCGTTTATCTACCTAGTACCAGAGGAATTGACATGAAATTCGCATTCTCCAGCATCGCCGCCCTGACCGTGGCTGCCGCAGCGGCACTGCCGGCCGTTTCGCACGCCGCCGACGGCACCATCACGATCACCGGCAAGATCGGCACGCGGACCTGCACGATCGACGGCAACGGCCAAGGCAAGGACTTCACGGTTACGCTGCCGAAGGTGTCGACGTCGGCGCTCTCGAGCGGAGGCATGACCGCGGGCCGCACGCCGTTCACGATCGGCCTGAAGGACTGCTCGCCGGCGACCGGCAACGTCTACACGCACTTCGAGCCGGGCGCGACGGTCAACTCGACGACCGGCCAGCTGATCAACGCGGGTGGTGCGACGAACGTCGAAGTCGGCCTGCTCAACGGCGCCGATTACTCCAACATCAGACTCGGCAAGGCAGACGAAAACTCGAAGGCGGTTGCACTGTCGAACGGCGCCGCGACGCTGCCGTACTACGCACAGTACGTCGCAATGGGCAACGCCGCTACCCAGGGTACGGTGAACACGTCGGTGACGTACTCGATCATGTATCAGTAACCACATCGCGCGCGTCATGCGCGCCCCGCGCATCGGACATCCATCGATGCGCGGGCAACCATCCATGCGCGCCAGCGTCATCGGCGATGGAAAAGCGCTTGCCGCTGCGCATGCCGCCCTACGCGGCGGCGATCGACGTCGCGCGAAGCAACGCTAACACCCCGATCGCCTGCTCTTCACTGAACCGCGACTTCTGCATGAAAAGCTTTTTCTGCGGCCTTGCCACTCGCTTTACAGCGGAATATTCACCGTGGAATCGGTCGGGCCGGCCATAAGAGGTGCAAATGATTTCGATTGAAAATAGATTTATCGCTCGAATATTGAAGTACTCGTTGAGCCTCGGCTTTGCCTGGCTGGGCACGATCAATTCCGCCCATGCGGCCCCGCTGCCCCCGCCGACCCAGCTCGTCTGTGTCACTTCAGGCAATAGCTGGAACGAGGTTAATGGTGGCTTTACGCAGTTCGATTTCCCGAAAGTCATCGTTCCGCCCCAAACACCGGACGGCGCCGTCATTGCAACGTTCATTGTGAACATTCCCTATTCTTGCCCCCCGAACAAGGCAGGCAACGGCGGGGACGGCGGGTACGAAGTTTGGGCCCTGGACCGGTCGGGCTACCCCTCCCAGTTCCCGGGCGTCGGGAGATACTCCGGCTTTTGGACAGAGTATCCGATATTTGAATGGATCGGCTTTCGCAAGACAAACCTGGAGACAGGTCAAGTCATGTCCGTGACCAGCAGCCAGCAGCAATGGGGGGCACCGCTTCCCGCACCCACCGACATCACGGGCACGATCAGGGTCAAGTATGAAATGATCAAGCTGAGCGACAAAATCTACAACGCCAAACTACCGTTGGGGCCTTTCCGCATGCTGAGCTTTGAGTTCCGGAGGCGGTGGCCCGGAAGCGGTGCGACAGGGCACCACGCCCTTACTTGGACCAGCTCTGGCTCAACGATCGAGCCGATGAAAAAAAGCTGCGACGTGACGACGACGGATGTCCGCGTACCAATGCCGCCGGTCAGCAGCGGCAAGCTGAATGGTGTCGGCGCCACGGCGGGCGATACGGGTTTCAACATCGGACTGTCCTGCAAGGCAGGCTCGAATGTATTCGTGACGCTGACCGATCTGACCGACGTCACGAACCGAAGCGACCTGCTGACGCTGGCGCAGGGCTCATCGGCGACGGGCGTGAAGCTCCGCGTGACGAGGAATGGGCAACCCGTTTTCTATGGTCCCGACTCGGCCGCGGTCGGCAACCAGAACCAGTGGTATGTCGCACCGTCGTCGGGATTGACGAATATTCCGCTCAGCGCGCAATACGTCGCCACCGGGCCCGTTACCGCCGGAACGGTGAAGGGCGTTGCAACGTTCACCATGAGCTACCAGTAAATGCGCGCCCGCGCACCGGCTCGTTGCCGTGGCGCGGTGGCATCGCGATGCATATGCCCCGCTTGTCCGGCATCGCTTGCCGATACACACGCGACGGGCACGCTCGGGCATCGCGCCGCCACCACGCCGGCAACACCAATGCGCCTGGGCAGCACCCTGCCCGTGCCTCGCACCATCGCCGAGGCATGCGGCACCGCCATTCAGTGACACGACGCGTGCGCGGCGCGGCCTGATCGACGTGCGCGGCATGCCGTTGCATCCCTCGCCCGTTCGGCCCTGATCGGCCCGCGGCATGCCCGCACCGCCCGGATCGCGCATCCCGGATTTCGATGACACGCCATGCAATCAACCGGCTTCCGTCGAAATTCGAACTCGTCCAATTTCACACATCCCCCACACAGGCTAACTTTCACCTACTTCATTGATATCGAGGTGAGCAAGTGAATCGCAGGTTCCCATTCATTCCCGTCCGCACCGGCCGGCGTCTCGCACGCTCCGCGCTGCTCGCCGGCGCGGTGATGCCGTGGCCGTCGGCGGCCGAGATCAACGGCGGCGGCGCGCAGCACGCGGACGGCGTCACGCTCGAGGTCGCACCGGGCTTCTACTCGACGCTCGTCTCCGGCGAAGCCGTGTTCTCCGCCGTCAACGGCGGCGTGCTGACCACCACCGGCAAGACTCGCCTGTTCTCGTCCGGCAACGTCGCGGCGGGCGCTGCCGCGTGGGGGCGCGGCTCGCGCGTCGAGCTGCGCGACACCGAAATCCGGACCCGCGGCGGTTCCAGCGCCGGCCTCGACATCCGTTACGGCGGCAGCGTGTCGGCCGACAGCGTGTCCATCGATACCGATGGCGACTATTCGCACGGCGCATCGCTCGACGGCAACGGCAGCCGGCTCGACCTCACCGACAGCGTGATCGTGACGCGCGGCAAGGAGGCATACGGCATCGCCGTCACTTACGTACCCGGCGGCATCATCAACGTCGCCGACACGCTGATCCGCACCAGCGGCATGTTCGCCTATGGCATGTCCATCAGCTACGACGATGTCCGCGCAGCGCTGACTCGCGCCGACATCCGGACGACCGGCGACTATGCATCGGCGATCCACCTGCCCGGCGCTACGACGGCCACGCTCACCGATTCACACCTGGAAACCGACGGCTATGCCGCAGTCGGCGTCGATACGCGTGAAGCCCGCGTCGAGCTGGCCCGCACGCGTGTCGTCACGCATGGCGAAAGCGCACACGGGCTGTACGCGTCGAAGGAATACACCGATACCCCCGTCGTGCAGGCCAGCGACACGTTCGTCACGACCACCGGCAAGCGCTCGATCGGCGCGATCGCGCGTCTCGGCGGCCAGGTCGCGATGAAGGGCGGCGGCATCGAAACCCGCGGCGAGCGCGCGTACGGCGTGCTGTCGAGCGGCAACGGCTCCCGCGCCACGCTGGCGGACATGACCGTCGACACGCATGGCGAGAACGCCACCGCGGTCTATGTCGGTGCCGGCGGCACGATCGACCTCGCAGGCACCGATGCGCGGACGACCGGCAACGGCGCTGCCGCAGCCGCTGTCGGCGCAGGCGGCATGCTGAATGTCGATGGCGGCTCGCTCGTCAGCGAACGAAGCAACGCGATCGCCGCATCCGGCGCGGCCATTTCACTGCGAAACGACGCGCGCGCGTTCGGCGGCAATGGAACGCTGATGTCCGTGTACGCAGCGTCCGGCGAGCCCGTTCGGTTGTCGCTCGATACCGGCGCGCAGGCCGACGGCGACATCGTGAATGTCCCGGACGACGACGGCAACCCGACACCGCCCGTCACCCACGTCGCACTCACCGGCGCCTCCACGTGGACGGGTGCGACCGACGTCGTCCGCACGCTGTCGCTCGACAGCGGCAGCCAGTGGACGGTCACCCGCGATTCGGCGGTCGGCGCCGTCACGCTGAACGATTCGACCATCGCGTTCGCCGCACCGGGCGCCGGCACCCCGCGCACGCTCGTCGTCAACGGCGACTATGCGGCCCGCGACGGCCGGCTGCTGATCCACACGACGCTGCACGACGATACGTCGCCCACGGACCGGCTCGTGATCGACGGCGGCCATGCGTCGGGCAACACGAACATCGTCGTGCAACGCACGGCTGGCGAAGGTGCGCCGACAACGGTCGGCATCCCGATCGTCGAGACCCGCAACGGCGGCACGACCGATGCCGCGGCATTCACCCTCGACACCGCGTCGGACGGCTACCGTCGCGGCTTCCGCACGCTGTCCGCCGGCGGCTACGACTACATGCTCGCGCGCGGCGGCAACGGCGGCAACGCAGACGACTGGTATCTCGTTTCCGCCGCGAAACCCGAGCCGCCCATCGGCCCGGAGATCACGCCACCGTCGCCGCGCGCCACCGCACCCGAGCCCGACGCGTATCTCGCGAACGCCGACGCAGCCGCGATGATGGCGATCCACACGCTGCATCAGCGCGAAGACCAGTCGCTGCGCACCGATCGCGCAGGATCGCAACCGCTCGACGGCGCCGCGTGGCTGCGCGCCGAAGGCCAGTTCACGTCGATGTCGGGCGGTGCACGCAGCGTGTCGGGCAACGGCCGCCTGGTACACGCGGGGGCCGACCTGCTCCGCTTCGACGACGGCCGCGGCGGCCGCATCCGGGCCGGCGCGATGGGCATGTACGGCAGCCAGACGAGCTGGTCGACGCGGCCGCCGTGGAATGCCGCCGAGCAGCGCATCGCGGATGCCACCGCGCGCGGCAGCGTCGAAGGTTACAACGTCGGCCTGTACGGCACGTGGTACGGCAACCGCGACATCCTGTCCGGCCCGTATGTCGATGCGTGGTTCATGTACGGCGCGTATGCGAACCGGATCGGCGGCAGTCTGGCCGGCGATTCGTACCGGTCGCGCACCGTCACGGGCTCGGTCGAAGCCGGCCACTCGTTGCGCTTCTACGAGCGCGGCGATACCCGCTTCTTCGTCGAGCCGCAGGCACAACTCGTCGTGTCGGACTACCGTGCGGCCGCGCACCATACGGCAGGCGGCTATCTCGACGGCCAGGGCTCGACCGACGTGCTGACCCGCGTCGGCGTACGCGTGCACGGCGTCACCGCGATCGCGGCCGGCCGCGAGCTGCGCCCGTTCGTCGAGGCAAACTGGTGGCACGGCCCCGGCTCGCGGTCGCTGACGCTCGACGGCAACGCGTTCTCGTTCAGCGTGCCGCGCGACCGCGCCGCGTTCCGCATCGGCGCGACGGGGCAGATATCGAAGCGCTTCGCGGTATCGGCCAGCCTCGGCGTGGAGGCGAATTTGTCCGACTACGCGGTGGTCAAGGGCGGATTCACCGCGAAGTACCGCTGGTAACGCGACGCGACGCGACGCCACGGCACGGCGGCGGCGGCCTGACGGGCCACGCCGCCCCTGCCATACGCGGCGCCGAGCGACACCTCCCGTGCAGGCCGCCGCATCCGACGCAGCAACACGCGGGGTGGCCGCCAGCCGGCCACCCCGGCGCGCCCGAATCCGCGCCCCGCAATTTCCGCTATACTTTGCCGACTGCCGCCTCTCGGGCGGCAGCCAGAAACGCGCCGATTTGCTGACTCGATTGCGGGCGCGCGAACCAGCCGGGGCCTTGATTCGTCCTTGTCCCGGCGGTTCACTACAAATGCGGCTAAAGAGGTCGTCAGCCGCGCACCTCCGACTCCGCGCATCGCCGACACCATTTAGCTGCCCAGTCATAAGGCGGAACGAATGGAATCGATCGGCATCGTCGCTCCACAGACCATGCACTTCGCCGAACCGCTGCGCTTGCAAAGCGGCAGCGTGATCGGCAACTATCAGCTCGTCGTCGAGACGTACGGCGAACTCAACGCCGCGCGCTCGAACGCGGTGCTCGTCTGCCACGCGCTCAACGCGTCGCACCACGTCGCCGGCGTCTACGCGGACGATCCGCGCAGCACCGGCTGGTGGGACAACATGGTCGGCCCGGGCAAGCCGCTCGACACCAACCGCTTCTTCGTGATCGGCGTGAACAACTTCGGCTCGTGCTTCGGCTCGACCGGCCCGATGAGCGTCGACCCGTCGACCGGCAAGCCGTACGGTGCGCGCTTTCCGGTCGTCACCGTCGAGGACTGGGTGCACGCGCAGGCGCGCGTCGCCGACGCATTCGGCATCGAGCGCTTCGCCGCGGTGATGGGCGGCAGCCTCGGCGGCATGCAGGCGCTCGCGTGGAGCCTGATGTATCCGGAGCGCGTCGCGCACTGCATCGACATCGCGTCGACGCCGAAGCTGTCCGCGCAGAACATCGCGTTCAACGAGGTCGCGCGCTCGGCGATCCTGTCCGATCCCGATTTCCACGGCGGCGACTACTACGCGCACGGCGTGAAGCCGAAGCGCGGCCTGCGCGTCGCGCGGATGATCGGCCACATCACGTACCTGTCCGACGACGACATGGCCGAGAAATTCGGCCGTGCGCTGCGCCGCGCCGACGGTGCGCTCGACGCGTACAACTTCAGCTTCGACGTCGAATTCGAGGTCGAGTCGTACCTGCGCTACCAGGGCGACAAGTTCGCCGACTACTTCGACGCGAACACCTACCTGCTGATCACGCGCGCGCTCGACTACTTCGACCCGGCGAAGGCGTTCGACGGCAACCTGACGGCCGCGCTCGCGCACACGCAGGCGAAATACCTGATCGCGAGCTTCTCGACCGACTGGCGTTTCGCGCCGGCCCGCTCGCGCGAGATCGTGAAGGCGCTGCTCGACAACAAGCGCACGGTCAGCTACGCGGAAATCGATGCGCCGCACGGTCACGACGCGTTCCTGCTCGACGACGCGCGCTATCACAACCTGATCCGCGCGTATTACGAACGAATCGCCAACGAGGTGGGTGCATGAACCAGCAAGCGCTGAATTCCCTGTCCGCGCGCGCGGACTTCCGCACGATCGCGCGCTGGGTCGAACCGCGCTCGACGGTACTCGACCTCGGTTGCGGCGACGGCTCGCTGCTCGCGCTGCTGATGGAAGAACTGGACGTGACCGGCTACGGGATCGAACTGAATGACGCCGGCGTGCTCGCCAGCACGAAGAACGGCATCAACGTGATCCAGCAGAACCTCGAAGACGGCCTGCGCCTGTTCGAGGACCACAGCTTCGACATCGCGATCCTGTCGCAGACTTTGCAGACAATTCACCAGACGGCCGCGATCCTGCGCGAAACCGCGCGGGTCGGGCGCGAATGCATCGTGTCGTTCCCGAATTTCGGCTACTGGCCGCACCGGCTGTCGGTGCTGAACGGCAGGATGCCGGTGTCGAAGTCGCTGCCTTACCAGTGGCACAACACGCCGAACGTCCGGGTGCTGACGATCGAGGATTTCGAGGCGCTCGCGCCCGAAGTCGGCGTGACGATCCTCGACCGCGTGGTGCTGCACGGAGGCCAACCGATTCGATGGGGAGCGAACTGGCGTGGTAGTCTTGCTGTCTACCGCGTCAAGCGCAGCTGAGCCGGGGAGCCGTTGACGAACGCAGACGGCCTGCACGCCCGTGCGGCCGAGCCGCTGTGCTACCCGCGCCGCCGCCTGCGCTGCCGCCGCAATCAGTCAACGCTACCCAGTTTCTGTCCATGTCGAAAACGCCACACGAGGCGCCCGCACTCACCGCTCACGAGGATCACCCCGGCTGGCGAGCCTACCTGAACACGCACATGCTGATCTGCGTGTTCCTGGGCTTCACGTCGGGTCTGCCGCTCTTCACGCTCGTCTACCTCGTGCAGGCATGGCTGCGCTCCGAGGGCGTGAACCTGAAGGAAATCGGCCTGTTCGCGCTGATCCAGTTCCCGTACACGTGGAAGTTCCTGTGGGCGCCGCTGATGGACCGCTACGTCCCGCGCCTGCCCGGCTGGCGGCCGGGCCGCCGGCGCGGCTGGCTGCTGCTCACGCAGCTGCTGGTCGCGGGTGCGATCGCCGCGCTCGGCTTCGTGTCGCCGCGCGACTCGATCTGGACGGTCGCCGCACTCACCACGCTCGTCGCGTTCTTCGGCGCAAGCGCCGACATCGTGATCGACGCGTACCGCCGCGAGCTGCTGCGCGACACCGAGCAGGGCCTCGGCAACGCGATACACGTGAACGCGTACAAGCTCGCCGCGCTGATCCCCGGCTCGCTGGCGCTGATCCTGTCCGACCACATGCCGTGGGATGCCGTGTTCGCGCTCACCGGCGCGTTCATGCTGCCGGGCATCCTGATGACGCTCGTCGTGCGCGAGCCCGAAGTGGTCGGTACGCCGCCGCGCAACCTGCGCGACGCGATCGTGCTGCCGTTCCGCGAATTCATCCAGCGCGACGGCTGGGCCGGCGCACTGCTCGTCATCGCGTTCATCTTCCTGTTCAAGATCGGCGACACGATGGCCACCACGCTGTCGACGTCGTTCTTCCTCGACATCGGCTTCTCGCGCACCGAAATCGGCATCGTCGCGAAAACCACCGCGCTCGTCGCGAGCGTCGCCGGCGGCATCATCGGCGGCGTCTGGCTCGTGAAGATCGGCATCGGCCGCGGGCTGTGGATCTTCGGCGCGCTGCAGATGGTGTCGACGCTCGGCTTCGCGTGGCTCGCGCAGCTTGGCCCCGGTTCGCCCGTGCTTGCGATGCTCTACGACTTCACCGTGTCGACGAGCCATGCGATCGCGTCGGTGCTGTCGGCGTTCGGCATTGCCGTCACGCCGCACTTCAGCCCGATGACCGTGGCGCTCGCGCTCGTCTACGGCGTCGAAACGTTCACCACCGGCCTGACGATGGCCGCGTTCGTCGCGTACATCGCGAGCACGACCGACCCGCGCTATACGGCCACGCAATTCGCGCTGTTCACGAGCCTCGCGTCGGTGCCGCGCACGCTCGCATCGGCCGCGAGCGGCTTCATCGTCGCGAAGATCGGCTGGTTCGACTACTTCATCGTGTGTACCGCGCTCGCGATTCCCGGCATGCTGCTGCTGTTCAAGATCGCGCCGTGGAACGGTGCCGCACGCAACGGCGAGGCCAGCCGTGCGCAGTAACGGCCTGCACCG
>NZ_CAJNKE010000091.1 GCF_905232215.1 Burkholderia sp. LMG 13014 | reverse complement strand
TGGGTCAAAATTCGATGAAAATTACTGCCTCAGGTGGGTCAATTCTGCGTGGACATCAACAATTTCAAGCTATCTTCGGCAAAGGGTTTCGTTTCACGATTTCCCGATGCCGGCCTACGCTCGCGACGAATCTGGTGTTGGCCGGAGCAACACTCTTCGATGTACAGGTAGTCCTCGGCCACGCCCGCATCATGACGACGGCCACATACCTCGACGAGCAGAAGTTGAAACCTGCGTTCAATCGGACGGTTTCGCAGGCCCTCTCCGAAATCGCGAAGCGCTCTCGAGACGCATCGCAAGTGGAAAAAGCTGTCGAGCGCGCCAAGCAGCAAGAGCCAGAGAACGAGAAGGACGCTTTTTACGAGACGCTTTCGGGCTGCGGATGCACGAATCCGTTCAATCCCAGCGATGACGTTCGCGCGGCCACCAAATATGTAAAAGGCACGGTCTGCAAATTTTGGAACATGTGCATTCGATGTGACAGCGCAATTGTGACCGAGCGCTCGCTGCCGAAGCTGCTTGTCTACAGGCGGCGAGTTGGGGCGGCGCTTGAAACGGATTCACCGGCTATCAGGAGTAGAAGGGAGCTATTCGAAGACACGGTCCAACTCATTGACGGAATTTTGGAGGAAGGCGTGGTGTTCGACGCTCCCACAATCCGTCAGGCGGAGTATCAGGCAGCCACGATGGACGACATCCTTACGGACCATCTGATTTATCAGGGAATTTGACCGTGAAAAACTCGTTGACCACCCCGAATGAAACAGCCATCCAGAGAGGACAAACCGTATTCAGGCCTGACATGCCGGTGTATGGCGCGGTTTTCGGTTCAGACGTTTGGCCTTACGAAGAATCGACGTCAGAAGAATACAACGGACCGACATCCAGCAGCTTCGTTTGGCGGGACTATATGGAAGGGCGCGGGACGACTTACCAACATCCCGCCTCGACACAAATGAGCAAATATGCCCTTTGCCTCACAGCCGATATGGTGCATGACCTTAAAGTCTCGGCATACATCCATGGTCACTATCCCAAACTCATAAAAAATTCCCGAGGTACGAAAGAGAAGCTCAAACCAATAACGGTCCAAGCACGCACCGTGGAACTGGCCAAATTTTTCTCCCATGCGATAAGGCTCGGCGCAAACAAACATAGTGCATCGGTAACCAAGCTCAGCGACATTTCATTCTCTCTGTTGAAAGAGGCCATAGCGACCTACCACGGCCGCTCAGACTCCTTAAGACGAGCCCTCAATCTAATATCCGACCCAGTTATTCAGTGCAATCTTAACGCCCCTCTACAATGGACCATTCAAGATATAAAATCGATGTCCATTGCATGGCGCGTCACCCCAGATTATGAAGGCACCCCAACTCTTCGAGACGACCAGTTTCTATTCCTTCTGGAGAAATGCAAATCCGCCATTACCACATTAAAATCAGCCGCCGGGCTTCAAATTCACGACTCCGAATGTCGAGCATTAGAGCAGACAAGCAGATGGTTCGAGAATGAAATGGCCGCCTGCGCCATTAACGCATATTTCGAGGGCAATGGTTTTCGGACCGGTGATTTTCAGAGAAACTTCGGATTCTCACTTAGCGAAATAGACAGGATTATTGACGATGGACACGCAGCGGCGATAACGATAATTTTACTGCTTAGCGCAATGCGTCGCTCTGAAGTACGCTATTTGCAACGAAATTGTCTCGCGTTTGAGCATGGATACTGGCTCTTAAAATCAAAGGAAATCAAAGGAAAGCCCAAAGATATGCCAATTTCGGAGGGATGGCTCGCAATCGATTTAACGCGAGACGCTTATGATGTTTTGATGTTTATTACCGAAAAAACTGGCAACAACTCCCTTTTCTCAACCCCATTCCGCGGACAGACAAGTCGCAGCAGCAAGGCCTACAGCCCGGCCACCATCGGCAGAAGGATTTCTAAATGGATTGATAAAATTGATGACATTGGGGTTTTCGAGGACTGGACTTTCTCCGTTCATCAATTACGAGAAACGCTTGTTGCCCAACTGGCGAATCAACAGGTCGCTCTCCCGTTCATCAGCATGCAACTCAAACACTTTCATAGCCAATTTAGCTCTATGCCCAACGCAGTGACGGCAGGGTACGGGCAGTATAGAAAACAACTCTTAACGAGCGTTGCTAATCGGGTCGCGACAGCGAGGGAGAACGCTTTGAACGACGTCTTCGGTGAGCACGCTCGATTCGCTGGTGGGGGCGCCGAGGAACACAAAGCTCGCATCGACTCGTTTTTCTCGGGGCTGGGCTTGTTCGGAGAGGCAAGAGCTAGGTACATTCGCGACATGGCGCGGCGAGGGGTAAAGCTGATGCCTACCAGCATCGGACACTGTGCGAAGAACTTCCTCGAGCTAGCTGAGGACGAGCTTCCTCCCTGCTACGGCGATTATCATTGTGACCCGAACTGTTCGAGTCACGTCATCACGGAGCGGTCCGCAGACACTCTCAAGATGCGACGGGAGTACGCGCTCAATGAAGCTGAGTTGGAAACGAAAACTGCGTACAAGGTCATCTGGCTGGGCATGGCTCAGCAACTTGACACCCATATCAAATGCTTAGATTCGAGGAGGCCCCATGGCTGATGGTCGTCCGGCCGAGCTGGCACGGCATGTCGAAGCCGAGTCAGAGAAGAATGATAAACTTATTATTGAAGCTTTAGCCGAGCTAGAGGATGTTTCGAAGGCCGGAAAACGCAAGGCAACAGTGGCAACCATCTGCCAACTGACCGGGCTGTCGCGCAACACTGTGCGGGGCCGCCCTTGGGCCTTGGTTCGACTGAAGGCCATCAAAGCCGCTCACAAAAGCCAGCTAGCGTCGGAGGCCGCCTCCCGCTCAGAGGAAGAACACGAGCCTACTCCACGCATGTTGCGGAACCGTATCAAGCTCATCTTGGACCAAAATGCTCTTCTGTACGAGGAAATCCTGACCCTCAAGGGCATCATCTCGAACCAAGAAACTGAGATTGAAGCGCTCAAAGCTCGAAGCAAAATTTCACTCGCGCAGCCTCCTGGGCGGGTACCCGAATAGTTGGATGGTGACATGAAGCAATACCTCGAACTCCTAGAAGACATCTTGGAGAACGGTGTCCAGAAAGGCGACCGCACAGGCACGGGGACGACGTCTGTGTTTGGCCGCCAATTCCGACACAACTTGGCGAAGGGCTTCCCTCTGCTGACCACGAAGAAGCTTCATTTCAAGAGCATCGCGAACGAGCTTATCTGGTTCCTGAGCGGCAACACGAACGTTAGTTGGCTCAAAGAGAACGGCGTCTCCATCTGGAACGAGTGGGCCACCGAAGACAACGAGCTCGGCCCTGTCTATGGCAAGCAGTGGACCGCGTGGCCGACCAAGGACGGCGGGACCATCAACCAGATTGACTACGTCATCAAGACGCTCCGGGAGAAGCCGAACAGCCGGCGCATCCTGTTCCATGGCTGGAACCCCGAGTACCTCCCGAACGAGTCCATCAGCCCACAAGAGAACGCAAAGCAAGGTCTCATGGCATTGCCGCCTTGTCACCTGCTCTACCAGTTCTACGTTGCGGAGGGCAAGCTATCCTCACTGCTGTACATCCGCAGTTCGGACAGCTTCCTTGGCCTCCCGTACAACATTGCTTCGCTGGCCCTCCTTACGCATATGGTCGCGCAACAGTGCGACTTGATTCCGCATGAAATCATCGTCAGCATCGGGGACCTGCACGCGTATTCCAATCACATGGAACAGATTCAGACACAGCTTGCTCGAGACGTTCGCGAGCTGCCCAAGCTGAATATCAAGCGCCGCCCCGAGTCGATTTACGACTACAAGTTTGAAGACTTCGAAATCGTCGGCTACAACCCACACCCCAGTATCGCGGCTCCCATCGCCGTCTGAGCTGTCTCACATCTGAACCGCGCGCGGCCCTCTTCGCTCCGTGAGAGGGCCGCGGCAGCAGCGGCCAACCTTCATCCTCCCGCCCCCTCCTCTCCGTAGTTACTTCTGCATCTCCCGACTTCGCCAACCGAGCCACACAATCTCCGCTTCAATCCATGATGAGCAACTCCAGCGTCAACGGCACCGGCCTACGCACGCGGAAATCGAAGTTCACCTTTATTAAGGGTTCGACTCCAATTTAAATCTTGGCAAACTCCACAATTAGTTGTATATATTTTCACGTAAAGCACTACATTTAGTGCTATCCAATGAAACTTGGTTCGGGGTTCCCACATGCACGACATCGACAAAGTTGCCATCGCAGCCGAGGTGCGGCGTTTCCAGTTTGAAATCTGGCAACGCGCGGGGACTACCCACAACACCATCCCGCATCTGCTGCAGCTTTTCCGCCCTGACCACGCTGCTGCTGTTCATGCAATCGAATATGAAGTGGTGGCCAGCTCACTAGGCGTGCACGGCATAGGCAAGACCCAGTATCAGGTCGCCGGGCTGGTTGATGTGCAACGTTCAACTATTCGTATTGCAGGAAACCTTCCGTACGAGGTCCAGCGGTTTACCGGGGCACACGAACTCGGCCACATCGTCCTACACCCTGGACTATCGCTTCATCGCGACCGCCCGCTCCTTGGCGACGCCCCTGTTCCCGACCGTCGCGAGCGGGAGGCCAATTTCTTTGCCGCGTGCTTCCTTGCCCCGGAGAAGCTTTTGCGCCGCGCCTTCGAAGAGCGATTTGGCACCGACGTGCTTCACTTGGACGACCGCGTCGCGTTCGCCATCGCCGGCAACGGCGCTCAGGACCTTCTCCGGTCGAAAACGGGGTCCCTGGAATTCCCGCGTGCGGTGGCAACCGCGCGGAAGTTCGGGCTCGGCAACCACTTCAAATCGCTCGCGGAAGAGTTCGGAATGTCGCCGACCGCTATGGCAATCCGCATCCGGGAACTCGACCTGGTCAGCTACTGAACAGAGTGCGTGCCGGCGCGGAGTGCTCCACTCCACGCGACCGCTCGAGCCACACCATCGTGCTATCTTGGAAGCCGCATCAACGGCTTCGACAACGACCTGAATTTCCTGGTGGGACACCTGCATGGCATCAGTTTTCTTCTCGTACACACACGTAGACGAGGCACTGCGCGACCAGCTCGAAGTGCACCTTTCGCTGCTGAAGCGCGAGGGGCTCATTTCTGCATGGCACGACCGGCGCATCGTCGCGGGCGACAACCTCGACGACAGTATCGACGAGCAGCTCGAAAATGCAGACATCATCTTGCTGCTAGTCAGCGCGAACTTCATCGCATCAGAATACTGCTTCGCGACGGAAATGAAGCGGGCAATCGAGCGCCATGAGGCTGGCCAGGCGCGCGTCATCCCGGTCATCCTGCGCGCTTGCGACTGGCATAGTGCCCCATTCGGCAAACTGAACGCGGTCCCGACGGACGGCAAGCCCGTGACGTCCTGGCCTAACCAGGATGAGGCGTTCGCCAATATCGCGAAGTCCATCCGCACGGCAGTCGCAGCGAAATCGGCGTCACCGGCGCCGCGTGCGCATGACGCAGCGCCGGCAAGCGCTCCGTTGACTAGGCCAGCGGCAGCTGAGCCTGCGTTCAGCACGCAATTACCCCGGTCCAGCAATCTGCGCGTGAAACACCAGTTCTCGGACCTCGATAGGGATACGTTCGTTTCGGAGACCTTTGACTTCATCGCCCGCTTCTTTGAGGGTTCGCTTATGGAGCTGGAGAAGCGGCACAGTCAGTTTCAAGGACGATTCTCGCGCATCGATACCCGCCGCTTCACTGCGAGCATCTATAAGGACGGCAAGAGCATCTCGCAATGCAGCGTCGCACACGGCGGCGCCTTCGGCGGAAACAGCAACCGCGAGATTACCTATTCAAGCCAGATTGCCACGCACACGAACAGTTTCAACGAGGCGCTCACCGTCACCGAGGACAGTCAAACCCTGTACCTGAAGCCGATGATGAACATGGCGAGAGGTGTAGCCGACAAGTTGTCTGACACAGGAGCCGCTGAATATTTCTGGTCGATGCTGATGGAGCCCATCCAACGCTGAATTCACGTCGTCGGCGCGCAGGGGTGCTTCACATCTGGGCTCCGGCACAGCCCGTCTGTAGGACGCTCCCTGCGCGTGCGACTGGCAAGCCCTGTTCGGCGACGTCTCAAGATTTACTCGCCATCGTGCCCGGCGCTCTCTCCGTCTTCCAGCCAGGATGTCGGAACGAGCTTGACCCCATTCCGCCACTCCTGGACGAAGTGAATGCCCCTCTGTCCATCCCAGAACTGGTGCCCTGCATGGTCAAGCACAATAATCTGCAGGTGGCCTTTGTATGTGGACGCAGCCGCGCCAAAGGTTTTGAAGAATCGCTTCACGGCATCCGAATCCTCGTCCGGTACCTTGTAGTTCTCTTCGATACTGCCGTCCGTGAGCCGCCTAGGAAAATACACTTGACTCGGTTGGTCAAAAACGAGCAGCCCTGGAACAGGTGAGTGCTGCTCTCGCGAGAACAGAAGATGGAGCGCCAGAAGTGCTGAAACGTGGTAGGTGAGCCAATTTGCACCACTTCCGAGCTGCCAAAGGTAGTCGGAGCCGCCATTTTCGTTACTCACCTTGACGGTCAGCTCTTTCATGTCGAGTTGCACCGCGGCATCTTCGTCTTCGGCATCAAGGTTCTCGGCAATTCGCCCCATCCACCGCGTGAGCCGTGTCTGAACCCGTTCAAGCCTTGCGTGGTAGGAGTGGCCTGACAGCTCAGCCTTCAACTGTTCAATGCGAGCCAACATTTTGTCGAGTTCGTCTCGTGACGCGCTGCTCTCTCTGCCTTTATATACTTCGAGTGCTTGTTCAAGCGCACCGATGAAGCGGGCGGCCTGCGTCACCAACAACCTTTGCTGCCTCGCTCGCTGATTCCGCGCCTCAATTCCTTTCCTGGTTGCGGCGACTGCGCCGAGCGCATCGACGAGCTCACGCAGCTTTTTTTCCAAAGCGACCCAGTCTCGGTCGTACACCGACGGCGCACGTGCAACTCGCCGCGCTTCGGACTCGACAACCACAAGCGCATCGACAAGTGTCTCGACTTTCTCAGCGTGACCATCGAGAGACTGGCTGCACACAGGACAAGCTGCGTCGACTGTCTCTTCCGTATGAACGCGCAGCCACCTTGAAAGTCCAAGACGTTCCTGCCTCGTACCGAGTGATAGTTCGAACTGATTGACCGAAGACCGAAGGTCAGAAAGTCGGCTCATGCGATGCCGAACTTCAGCTATCTCAGCGTTCAGTTGCGCCTCTTGATTTGTCAACTGCCCATACTCATCAGCAGCTTTCGCGATGACTTCGGCACTTGGGATGGAGTCGGGCAAGTTGGCCGCGGTCAACCCCGAAAGAGCTTCCAATATGGCTGGCTCCTCAGCATCCTTCAGCGAATCTACTGGCAAAAATCCGAGCTCATAAGCCTCCGTCACCCAGTTCCCAAGGTTGGCTCGCCAAGTCGCGGACGCCCGCTCGTAAGCAGCCAGCTCTTTTTCCAGCACGCGCACCGCTCTTCGAAGGCTTTCGTACTCCCACTGTTTCTCAAGGATTTCTGGCGTCGTGACGCCCAGAACATAGGGGAATATCGCCCGCAGCTTCTCTCGGTGCTCAGTTGTGTCCGCACGATAGAAAAGAACGTCTGGATTGGCGACCAAGTTCTGCGGCTGGAAGCAGAACGCCATCAAGTCCCGGAAGCTGGGACGGCCGGCGTAGCCACTCGTAGTGTTTTGAGCGTCTGTACCGAGGCGCGTCAGCCTAGCCAGCCGGTCCATCGTCAGCTTGACCCTGTCGACGTTCGTATTGGCGACGGGGACATCCAAAGGAGTCGCCCCTTCCGTCACGGGCTTGACGTACATATCGGTAGAGGTTGGCTGCCTCCCCGGTTCAGGCCGAGCAAGCAGCATCAGCCCCTCGTCGGTATCAACTACTATGCCGAACCAAGCGACTGCCTTACGGATAACGCCAACCGGGATTGCGCAGCGTTCAGATGCCAGGCAGTAGTCGATGATTGGGATAATCGACGACTTTCCGGTCTTCGATGCCCCAGTGATGATGTTCGCTTTGTTTCGCTCGAACGGTACAACCTGAGGGGCAATGCCTGCCTTCCGCGGCCACAAGATGAGTTCGATGATTTGCAGCTTCAATCTACAACTCCAGACGAAAAACGAAGCAGAATTCCCGCAACGACACCTCTGCGGCCCAGCGTCCCAATTTCTCAGCTGCCTTCATGAGTTCTTTTGGCATCTTCCCATCCAATATCGGAGGCGCCGTTACACGAGAACGATATGTAGCGTCTTCCGCCTGGACTGCGACCAGGCCAGCCCGAAGAGCGATAGCGAGACTCTCACTCGACAGGCTACGCATGTTCAGAACGTTCGTTTGCGCCGTCGTCGCAATAGACTCATCGTTGGTCAGCTTTTCTTCAATCTTGCGCAGACCCTTGTTGGTCTTAACAACGACATCAAGAGTCGATTTGTTGTACAGCAATGGGATAACGAAGAATGCATATGGAAGCGGCACTGCCGCCTCGGTCTGGGACGCGAACGCGCGCCCGAATTGCCATATCAAGGCGGCACCGAGTCCAGGGTTTTGGACCTGCCACATCTCTTTGTTAAGCATAAGGGACCTATTCCGCGGGCGTGGCAACGAGCGCCTTCCAATCGGGATGCCACCCAATTTTTAGTTCGTTCGCAATCTCGTGAAAGCTTCCCCGGGAGAAATAGGCAGGAACATCCACCTTCTGAATTCGCATCTCTTTTTTCATACAGAGGATGAGAGGCTTCACTCCCTGCTGAATCGGTGTCTTATCCGTATCGAGTGTCTCTACTTCCAGTGCACTTTGCTGCCAGTGGTCTTGAAGCTCTTCAACGAATGGCCCGAGACTGTTCGAGTTCAGATACCCAAGGGCCGCCCAGGACGTCCGTGCAGACGAAGCCCGCAAGAAGTCTTTGATATAGGCTTCAATTCTGTCTTCCTTCAGCTCAAGAACGGTGAGCTGACGGACAAATATCGAGCCGTCGAGATGCTCTTCGATTTCACTTCTCTGGGGTATTAACGTGTGCTCTGGGAACGCTTTCAGAGTTCCCAGTACTCGCTCGTGGACGATGAGGCGATACGCCCTGAAGTCATCGTAGGCGATTCCGACAACCCGCTGCGCTTCAATCTGCGCCATCACTTGGGTCTTCGTCCAGCCGAGAAGGGATTCGGTCACTTCGTTTACGTGCTCGTCGGGAACACTCGCAGAAATTGCACCTCTTACCTCGTTCACTGGAGAGGCGGTCCCTTTCTCGATGGAAAAATAGACCACGATGGAGGCGATAACCTCGTCGTCATGGTCAAACACTCTACGAAGTTGCTTGATGAGCGCTGCGGGGCTCGTTTCGTCGTCACCATCGTCGCGGACAACAGCACTGCCATCGCCTGCGGCGACGGCCCGCTTGCCCCCCTTCTTCACGGCTCCTTTGGCCGCTTTCTTACTGACATCCGTTTCGAGGTCGTCTGCGAAGTGTTTCCGAAGCTTCGCGACAAGTTGCATGGCCTCGTCGGTTTTGTTACAGCGGTGCAGCTCGTCCGCTATTGGGCCGTCGTACGGTTGTGCCACGTACAAAACGTATATTGACGCTGCCGGCAGTGAGCCGGCACGCCGAGCATCAATCCAGTTCGCCAGGGTTTTCCAAAGAGAAACTGCTCTATCCGCAATCGGATTGTAAGTGAACCCACTCTTATCCTCTTCGGATACGACTCGGCCATCTGCGGCCTGGGTGGAGACGTCGCCAACGTGCTCGAATGCCACTACATCACCGGTCCTCGCATGTAGAAGATGCCATAGGACCCGAACCTCTTGAACTAGGTAGCCGTATGCTTGGCCGGGAACCGACGGGCTCCGCTTCACACGCGGTTCCTTCGCAACCTTTTCTTTGGTAGACATGGCAGCATTTTCACAATGGAATAATTTCTGTGATGAAGCCGAGGTGGTCCTTTCTTTATAACCCATCTGATACACCGCACACTCGAGAAACGTGACCATCGCGGCGCATCATTGCTCGCCGTGTACGGCATCTGGCAGGTCGAAAAAAGTCATGCAGCTCGCTGCCAAGCACTTGGTAGCCCCCTCTAATATGCTCGGGTCGCTGCGAGTCGAATCGCATGACTTTCATTGAGACCGACAGTTCAACGGCCTGAAACCTCCGTCCTACGTTTCAACTTTATTTTCTTCTAACCGCCTTAAGCTGGTTTCGTTTTGAGCAATTTGATGGGACTTTTCGTCGAGACTTTCAAAGAACTCCTCGTCATGAGGATATTTTTTCGCAAGTACGTCCCAAATCATGGTGTCACGGAGTTCATGTCGGTCCTCTCCGAAATGCGCTTGCCGATGGTCGTCCGCACAAATAGCGACAACATTTCGTTCATCGTCAGCCCCACCGCAATTCAGCGGAATGACATGGTGCGCTTCCAAGTAGTACGCGCCACTTGCCGTCACAAACCCCCTCTTGCCACATAGCTCACAGCTCCCATCTGCAGCTCGCAGCTTCGCTGCACGCACTACCGCCGAGTCACGCTCGTAAATCGCCGTGGCCGGAGCTATGACCTTCTTCGCAGGAACAACAGGAGCCGGAGGGGCTTTGTGCTGCTTCTCATACTCTTGGTCTTCGGCGTAGCCGTCGAACTCAGCCGGTTGCGGCTTGCCGCGGATAACCACAATCCGCCGTTCTTCATTTCGGTGATGAGGGTACCAGAGGACAGGGTCAAGCTCGCGCTGATGAGCCTCGCTCGTCTCTCTCAGCCCCTTCTTTCTCCGTACTCCGTCGAGGATAGCCACGTGAATCGGCTTCTTGCGGTAGTAGGCTTCTACCATCAGCGCAGATACGGCGTCCGCACGATTCAACTGGACTGGAGTGGCCGTGTCGATATTATCTTGCGCCCAGTCAGAAGCGGTGTCGATGAAGAAAATCTCGTCGCCATCCTCATCCATACCGTCATGCCAGATGTTGACAAGGTAGGGACCGTCATTGCCTTTGAAACACCAATCGTACTGCGTCGTCATCGGAACACCGACTTTCTCCGTGATGTCTCGGACGAGCTGCTTCGTTGCTGGTTTCAGGTCTGCCAGAGTTGTCATGTATTTTTCTGAGAGTGGGAGCGCCCCGCCGTTTTGCAGGAAGTTCGCGTGTCTTTTTATTCCTTACTCGGTCTCGTCTGCCAGAAGATGGGGGATGACACTGCCGATTGCACGTGCATCGCTCACCTTTGCGCAGCCTCACTGACCTTCTTCCTAGGTGCCCCCGGCTTTGCCGTGCGAACCGTCTTCACGGCATGAATGGCGAGAACGTTCGGGACGACTCTATGCGGGTTTCGACTCGTCCATCGAGCTCCATTGCCCTGCTCTCCAGACGGCGTCCGCGCTCTCAAAGCGCACTACACGATGCTTGCTCGAAATGAAGACGGCACAACCATGCCGCTACCAGGTTAGTCGACAAGCAACTCCGCCGGGTCTACCCCGAGACCCAGCGCCAGCTTCTGGAGATTATCGAGTGTAATGTTCGTCGCCGCCCGTTCGATGTGACTTACGTACGTCCGATGGAACCCGCATTGGACGCTGAGCGTTTCTTGGGAAATACCTTTCTCCAAACGCAGGCGCCGCACGTGCTCTGCCAGCCGGCGCCGGAGGTACGGGTCGATGTCTTTGCTGTCAGTTTCGGTCATGCCCGGCAGGTTCGCGCAACATGACCTTTCCGTCTACTTCGCAAACGTATACTCTCTAAACATATACTGCATAAACGTATACAATGGTCGCTTCATGGTAGATGCATGCCCCTGAGGAACTGTCGCACGTCGACTCCCCTTGGTGACAAGCGCAGCGATAAGACAGAACGATGGAGGTTCTTCGGTAATGGTTCACAGCGCGCGTCTTAGCGACAAGCCGCTCAACTTTCAACGTCCTAGACTTACTGCCGAGCAGAGCCACCTGATTGCGCGATACCCGTTGTTCTTTCGCGCCATGCAAAACCCAGAGGCCTACCCGTCGAACCTTGCGAACGTCGGCATTCAATGTGGTCTTGGCTGGTATCCAATCATCGAAGATGCCGCACGAGAAATTGAGCATGAGCTACGAACGATGTGGTCGGAGCCGTTCAAGAATCCGGAGGGTCTCTCCGCCATGGACGAAGAGCTTCTTTCAGGCAGAAGGGCCTACCCCATACTCCCCTTTTGCACAGACATCAGCCAAGTTGAGGGCGAACTGATGATGGGCATTGAGCCGGGCCACCTTTGCGACATGGCGGCGTGGAAACGTCTCCGCAAATCAGTGGAGCAAGCGGCATCTAAGTCTCGCTACACGTGCGAAAGCTGTGGGAAACCCGGGAAGTTCCGCGAGATTCATTGGCGACACGTCTACTGCGATGGATGCATACACCCTTTTGCCTTTGACTCTCCGTCGTAGACCGAACACGGTGTGTAGTGGCTGGACGTCACCCATTCGCAGGCGACTTTAGTTGTGACCGAGGCGGCGCAGGCAGGAACATCCGGCGGAATATCCAGAATACGAATTTTCATACGCGACAGCGTTAGATGAGAGCATCGAACGATGAGCACAGCAGCTCGGGCGTATTTCGACAAGCAGCTCCAGGCGGCCCGTCAGGAATTGAGGCGAAAGGTCCAAGTGCGCGAGTTGATGGAGGCGACGCCTTTCGCGAAACGCCTTGGCATTAGCTTGCTACGGCTCGCGCGGCTTGAAAGCAGCGGCAGTGTCTTTTCTGTCGACATAGATGGAACGCCGCACTATCCAGCGCTACTTGCTTCACACGACTATGAGCCGCGTCGTCTGCGCAAGATATGTCGCATTATTTATCCGGCGCCAGCATCTGCGAGATGGCACTTTCTTACTACACGTTGGGGGTCACTTGGTGGGTTGTCGCCGCTTGAAGCGATGCGCACAGATGACGGATACCTGCGCCTGCTTACGGTAGCGAAGAGCTGGTCAGCTCAGTGGTGGCGAACAGCCGTCGAAATCTACGACGCTGGAGACACATATGACGGCGCCACACCAATCTGCACAGGCACGGTGGAGCAGGACCCGCGCATAAGTGCGTGGCGCCGAGCATCGGCTGCGCTGAGCGACTCTCTCAACATGCGACCGGCTGGGCCTTATCCACGGCTCAATTCAGCGACTGTTCTAGTGACCAGGACTTCAGGTGGCACGTCGGAGCGGGTACCAGAATTCCAGCTTGACGTCACGGCATCCGGCGGCGTTGGTTACGCAAGCATTAGGGCAGATGCTGTGCCGAGAACCTTGGGGCCGATACCCGTCAGTGAAGTCGACGACATCGTCGCCGTAGTGAGGAAGCTGCTGGCAACAGAGGGAAACGTAACATGCGAAACGTGCTCTTCCTAGATTTCGACGGCGTGCTGCATCGGGGGGATGCCTACATCACACCCCAAGGCGTTGTGAGCAGTGCACCTGGCATCATTAAATTATTCGAGTTTGCGCAGGTACTGGAAGAGTTACTCGCCCCGTACCCGCGAATCGAGATTGTGCTCTCGACGGACTGGTGTTCTCGATTCGGTTTTGAGCATGCGCGCCGCATGCTCCCCTTGGAAAGCTTGCGTCAGCGCGTAACCGACGCTACATACGATGTCGAGCGTGACGATTCCGCTTCATGGCCGACGCGTCCACGAGGAAGTCAGATTCTCCGGCATGTCCGGCGCCACAACCTTGTGGCATGGCTCGCCGTCGATGACCGGCGAGACGGATTTCACGGTTACCACGACAGGCTGATTCACTGTCAAACCGAAGCTGGGCTGGGCGACCTGGCTGTCATCGAGTATTTTCGGTCACGTCTCCATGAACGATTCGACGAGAATCCGACCCATCGGTCATTCAAGGAAATGCTGTCCGACATGCCCGATGTCGGCACAGATGACGATTTCAATTGCTGGGGATAGACCAAGTGCAACCCGTCTTTCCTGCCCAGCCCTCTACTTCTTAGGATTTCTCACGATGTTTGGGAATTCTCAAATCAGTTGAGAAAGCGTGATACAGGCAACAGGCACGAAACGGCACAACGACTACAAGACATTGCGCATCGCAAGCCCGCGAACCCCGTAGCCGGAAGACTCAGGCAAGCTGCTCGAGGTCTTGCCGAGGAACCCGTCCGGTCAGCCCGATATTGACGTGACCTCTGTACAGGGACTCCGTGCGAAGACAGATGCAGCAGCACGCGCATGGTGTGAGTCACAGACTGAGGATAACGACCCACTGGGGCTTTGACGTTAAATTCCGCACAAGAGTAGACGATATGAATACTGATACAGAGTCGCGCCCAACAGGCGAACAAGTCGCGCTGAGTAAGCTACTGTCGAAAATTCTGCGGCACGAACCGGAGATGGTTGGCATCCGTCTCGATAGTCAAGGCTGGGTGTCCATCGACGAACTTGTTCGCGCAATCGAGCGGGCGGCGCGCAAGGCGGGTGCCCCCAAGCGTCTGAGAACACTGCCAACTTGCACGAAGGAACTCATCATGGTCGTCGTGGCAACGAGTGAGAAGCAACGGTTTTCCCTGTCGGCTGATGGCGAACGAATACGCGCTGCGCAAGGCCATTCTATAGAAATAGACTTGGGGTACGCAGCTGTGGAACCTCCGCCGACTCTCTATCACGGCACTGCCTGGGGCAACTGGGTACGCATTGCCCGTGAGGGTCTGACGGCGCAAAGCAGGCATGCGGTGCATTTGAGTACCGACGCGGAAACCGCAACGCGAGTAGGTGCTCGTCACGGCCGCCCAGTTGTGCTTGTCGTCGACGCTGCGCGGATGCGCAAAGACGGTTTTTCTTTCTCACGTTCCGACAACGGGGTTTGGCTCACTACGCATGTCCCGCGCTATTATCTCACGCGTCTCGGTGAGTGAACCGTCTCGGACTTACGCGGAGTTCGCTTCGCCGATATTGGATTGGCTGCGGCGGCATGCTTCGCCAACTGACGTCACCGACCGCGGTCGTCTCTAGTCGTTCGGCACGTAGCCAGCGTCGACTGCCGCACGCGACGCGCTCAGGCTTTCCGGTGCCGGCGTGTCAGTCACGTTGCCTGATACGGAGTCAACAGTTGTGGGCTCCGGCCTGGTTACGTCGCCACGCAGCTCTCACAATGCGAACAATTCGTTTGCCGGATGCCTCACGTCGAAATTCATAGCCTCCACGGCCTGCCGATGACGGAGACTGAACCGTCGAAGAGTACGCTCGAGCAGTCCACTCGCGTAGGATGACAGCTCATAACGTTGCAGCATTTCCTTCACCACGTCGATATGTCCAAAAAATAGCAAGGAGTTAAGTACGTGCTCCAACGCCAGTGGCTTATCGATGAGGTAGAAGGCGGATTGGCGCAGTCTCGCTTCCCCAGCATCACGGGCAGCCACGAGGTCGCGAATAGATAGCTCTCGCTCTCTTTCAAATTCCTCAGTATGTCTTGATTTGTTCCTAGAAAAGTAGTAAAGAGCCCTCATCTCGCCGAGCGCTTCTGCGGATATATTAGCCATAAGGTCCGGCCAAGTTTCGGCTCGCAACGCCGCGCGCGCACGTATTCCATCGAGCAACCCTGAATCGTCGTTCTTGACCTCGGCATCGAGTAACGCGTCACGCCCTTCTGGCGCCGGCGCATGTCGCTTCTTCAAATCATCAACATCAATAAATTTGCACCACGAATCGAAATAGCGAGTGAGTTGCGCGGCCTTCAAATGAGCAAGCGGACGAGG
>NZ_CAJNKE010000090.1 GCF_905232215.1 Burkholderia sp. LMG 13014 | reverse complement strand
GCATCCGCTTGCACAGGGCGCGCGAACGCGCTCCAATCGAATCACGCGGGCGGCGCTGCCGCCGCACCGATCAATCTGTCCCTGAAGAGGAAGTGATGCAATTCAACGACATTCTTGCTGCGCTCGATATCGATCTCGCCCAGTGGAAAGGCAATGCGCTGACCGCGCGTTCGCCGCTCGACGGCGCGACGCTCGCGACGCTGGCTGTCGATACGCCGGCCGACGCAGAGCGCAAGATCGACGCCGCGCACGACGCATTCCTCAAGTGGCGCACGGTGCCGGCGCCGGTGCGCGGCGAGTTCGTGCGCGTGTTCGGCAACGTGCTCCGTGAGCACAAGGCCGAACTGGGCCGCCTCGTCACGCTCGAAGCCGGCAAGATCACGTCGGAAGGGCTCGGCGAAGTGCAGGAAATGATCGACATCTGCGATTTCGCGGTCGGCCTGTCGCGCCAGCTCTACGGCCTGACGATCGCGTCCGAGCGCCCGGGCCACCGGATGATGGAAACGTGGCACCCGATCGGCGTGTGCGGCGTGATTTCGGCGTTCAACTTCCCGGTCGCGGTGTGGGCCTGGAACGCGGCGCTCGCGTTCGTGTGCGGCGATTCGGTCGTGTGGAAGCCGTCCGAGAAGACGCCGCTCACCGCGATCGCATGCCACGTGCTGCTCGAGAAGGCGATCCGCGAATTCGAGAAGACGCATCCGGGCGTCGCGCCGAAGGGCCTGAGCCAGCTGGTGCTCGGCATGCGCGATGTCGGCGAGGTGCTGACGGCGTCGAAGAAGGTGCCGGTCGTCAGCGCGACGGGCAGCGTGCGGATGGGTCAGGAAGTCGCGAAGGTGCTGAGCCAGCGTCTCGCGCGCGGCATCCTCGAACTCGGCGGCAACAACGGCATGATCGTCGCGCCGAGCGCCGATCTGGATCTCGTGGTGCGCGCCGTCACGTTCGCGGCGGTCGGTACGGCCGGCCAGCGCTGCACGACGCTGCGCCGCCTGATCGTGCACCGCAGCCTGGTCGAACAGCTGCTGCCGCGCATCGAGAAGGCCTACACGTCGGTGAAGGTCGGCAACCCGCTTGAAGAAGGCACGCTGGTCGGCCCGCTGGTCGATCGCGCGTCGTTCGACGCGATGCAGAAGGCGCTGGGCGATGCACGCGAGCAGGGTGGCGAAGTGAAGGGCGGCGAGCGTGTCGACATCGGCCACGCGGATGCGTACTACGTGCGTCCGGCCATCGTGCGGATGCCGAAGCAATCGGCAGTGGTCGAGCGCGAAACGTTCGCCCCGATCCTGTACGTGATGGTCTACGACAACTTCGACGACGCGATCGAACTGCACAACGCGGTGCCGCAAGGCCTGTCGTCGGCGATCTTCACGAACGACATGCGCGAGGCCGAGCAGTTCATGTCGGCAGCGGGCAGCGACTGCGGGATCGTCAACGTGAACATCGGCACGAGCGGCGCGGAAATCGGCGGCGCGTTCGGTGGCGAGAAGGAAACGGGCGGCGGCCGCGAGTCGGGTTCGGATGCGTGGAAGGCTTACATGCGCCGCGCGACGAACACGATCAACTACAGCCGTCAGCTGCCGCTGGCGCAGGGCGTGAAGTTCGACGTCTGATGCGGCGCGCCGGTTTCGGCGCTGCGCGTGAGTAGAAAGGGCCGGCTGCCGCGTGGCGGTGCCGGCCCTTTGTGTTTTGGAGCGGCGCAATGCGGTATCGTGCGCGTGGGCGCCGATCGGGGCGATGGGCGCGAGTGATGGATCGATGACGGGCGGGGAACGCGCGCGGGTCACACGTCGACAGACGCTTGCTCCGGCGAACGGATCAACCGGTCCTGGCTGACGGTACCGAGATCGTGAACGAAAACGAGCTTCTCGCGAGACTGGCGATGTTGTCGCCGGTCGACATGCAGGTCTATGCGTCTTCGTGTTTGCGTCGCTATTGCGACGCAAACGGGTGTTCGCACGCGGCCATCGATGCCCTCCTCGCGCATCTCGATGCCATCGCGGTCGCCCGGAGCCTGCCCGAGTGGGCGCGCCAAGGGGCCTTGCTCGAACTGAACGGCAGGGGCGATCCGGTTCCGTCCGGTGTCGAATCGGCACTGCCGGACGGCGAGTTGCCAAGGTTCATGGCGTTGGTCGAAACCGTCGTCGAGGTCGGGATCGTCGATCTGTACGGCGCGAGAACCGATCGGCCGCTGGCTTTTCTTCGCAACGCGATCGCCGTTCTCGAGCAGGGCGGGATTCCGTTGCCGCCATTGACGAAGGTGTCGGGTCGATCGGCATCGGGTTGAATACCACGTAACCAACTGCAAGCAGGCGGAACGAGATGGACGACATCAAAAGCAAGGTCAGGTTTGTCATTCCGGTGAAGCCGAAGGGCATTCGGGCCATGGTGGATTTCTATGGGCGTGGCCTGGGCTTTCAGGTTGTAGACGATCAGGAGGTCCTGTTCGGGGGCGACGCCGGAGCCGGTCTGTTCGTCTATCGTGAGAAGCACCATCCGGTAAGCGGCATCTCGATCCTGCAGATCTGGGTCGAAAAGGACTTCGGTGTCTTTTGCCGGCATCTGAAGGAGATCGGCGCGACGTTCACGGAGATCGCGCGCATGCGGGCCGGCTACGCAGCGCACGTCCTGGATCCCAGCGGAAACCTGATCACGATCCGGTGCGATGAGGATGACGAGCAGAACGACGAGATCGTCTACGGCTGGCCGGAGACGGTCACGATCGACTGACCGGATCGAGACGGGGAAGATGAATGGAGACGCTCGCCGACCTGATACGGGATGAATCGCTCTTTCAAGCGGATTGCATTGCGTTCAGCCGTACACGCGTGATCGGCTACACGGTGGCCGGTTCGCGGCTGGATCTGGATGAAGCGATCGCTATCGACGCATCGGAGGTCACCGATGCGTTCGAACGGTTTTCGATCGAGATCGACGGAGTGACCTATGCGGGCGGTGAAGGTGCGTCGCACGGGTCGTACGGATTCTTTTACAAGCGAACGGGACACCGGGTCGACTGGATCGTGATGTCGACGACGTCGGATCCGTTCGTCGCCGCCCGGCGAGCGGGCGATGCCATCGCATTCATGACGCAGGCCGGACATGAATGGGTGGTGTCCGGGGACGATGTCGCGAACCTGCGCATCGACCGCGGACAGCCTGTCTAGCGCGAATGCGCGCGGCGCGGAACGTGCATCACTGCTCCACCACCGGCATGTTCTGCACAATCAGCATCTGCGGGTTGGACAGCGTGATCCCTGCCGCGCGCAACTGCTACAGCCGTCAGCTGCCGCTGGCGCAGGGCGTGAAGTTCGACGTCTGATGCGGCGCGGGATTGGCGTGTTACTGGCGCTGATTTCAGATTGAGATGGATATAGAGTCGCTATTGTTTCAAGCGGAAAAGCCGGCCATGCGCCGGCTTTTTTGTTTTCGGGGAAACGATTGATGGGTTGGCAGGGTTGGATGGCATGTTCTGAGATGTTTCAGCGCGAGTTGGATCGTCGGTGAAGTTCCGGAAACGAGGAGTCGGACAAGTACGGAATCGTTTCTAATGATTCGTATATGTATGAAAATAAATGGATTTCTTGTTTTCTTTCAATTCTTTCTATATCTTTGTGATGTTCGATTTCGTTGGTAGGTAGGGTGATTCTGATCTTCGAGTTGATAGAAATTGGAAATATTTATTAGATATCCATATGGAAAAATGGTGCTGACATAAACGGAATAAGAGCGGTAGTGAACTCCCGGCGCATGGTCAGGTTGACGTTTCTGAAACCCGGCTGGGTATCAGTAAACTTCTGGCTTCGATGAAGTTGCTTGCCATATTTGTTATTTCGGGGTGTGTTTCGTTGTCGGTCGACGAAGTTCCAATTCGCAGTCAAGGTGATTTCCTTCGAGATATAAAGAGCGTTGTTGATTCGAATGATCTGACAAATGCTGACATGGTTGGTAAGAAGCTGCGCGTTGATTTTTATATTAGAGAAGACGCGGATGTTTGGAACATTAGCGAGCAGAATGTTTCAGGGCATCGAGTAGAGCGTGGTGTGACTCGTCAGGCGAAAGAGTATGGAGATAGAAGTCAATTCGACTACGGTGTTTTTTATCCGAAAAATGGCGATCCAACACGGGTGTTGATGGGCTTTCAGATAGAAACTGGAAGAATATGTATGACAAAAATTGATGTAGTTGATGTGTTTGGTGTTGGGGAGAGGGATTTTATTAAATATGGAAATGAGGGGGTTACTTACAATCCGAGTGGAAATGGATTGATTCGAATATCTTTCAGATTTGGTTTTGGTGGATGTCTCAGTCGTGTGGGTTTGAATCAAGGGGTCCTGATGCGACCGTGATGTGGGTTGGTGGCTGATTTGATGAGGGTGAAAGCTTTTGTTTTGAAATTATTGGTCTAATTGATGGGATGGGGAAGGTCGATGCATAAGCGCTGTTGCGAGGAGTGGCTTGTAAAGTAAGTGCAAAAATTCAGGTCGGGTTGGTAGGGTGCGTTATGAGTGACTCGAGAGCTATATTTTTGATTTTGCCTTTGATTTCTGCATGCGTAACTGGTTCGTTCACGGATTTGCCGGCCCGCTCGTCGAGGCAGATTTTGGCGGATATTAAGGCTGTTGTGGATTCTGGTGATCTCCAGAATGTTGAATTTGTTGCGAGTCGTCTGAGAATAAATTACAAGGCGGGTGCGAAGAATCCAGTCTATGGCCACGGCGAAAGATTGATTGTTGGTTTTGGTGTCGATGTAAGGGAAATTTCTTCGTCTAATGAGTACAGCGGGCATGGTGCGGACTACCGCATCTATTGGCCAGAGGGTAGGGATTTCTATAGGGCCGGATTATCGTTCTCAATTAATGGTGATGTGATCTGCGCCACGCCTTACGATTTGGTTGATGTGTTTGGTATTGTTGAGCGATATCCGATTGCTCATTGGTCACGGTGGGGTTATGCGTATGAGAATTCAGCAGTGAATTCAAGTGCTGCTTTTTCGATTGATATGTATGGTTGCGTCAATCTTGTTGGTGTCTCAATGAATCGTGAGAGGAGGTAAGGTTTATGGTGTCGATAACCGGAAATGAGGTGATGTTTGCAAACATGAAGCTAGGGAGGGATGTTGTTGATTTGATAAATAAAAGCCCAACTCTCGTTTCTCAGATTATTCAATACAATGAAGGTGTTATTGATGGGGGATTGAAAAAAATTGTGGTGAATGAGCGTGAATCGGGGATATTCTGGGACCACAGGCGATCGGGTATTGTGTTTGGCGCGTATGGAGGTGTTGCGTTTGATGGGCTTGAACCGCATGTCTTGGTCGGTATTTTAAGTCACGAGATCGGACACTACATCTACAATACAGTTGACCAGACTCGAGAAAAGAAGTATGCGACCGAAATGCGCGACGATTTCCATTTGGCAGCGTTGGTCGGGGTGACAAAGGAATCCGAGGCGGCCTATAACAATTGGCGAGTGGCCCGAGAAATTTCAAAAAACGGTGGTGGAGTGATTTCTGTATTGGGAGATCGCCCGGATTCCCCCACGGCTCCCGGATTCGATCTCAATAGTGTGCTAACCAAGGTCTATGACGCGAACGTCGGAAAGATGTCTGCCGACGTGTTGGAGAAGGCCATGATCGAGGTGGCAGGAAATTACCTGGCTCGCGCAAGTCCGGGTGCAGATCCCGATATCACGTACTATGAGCAAAATGGCGCGGCTTATGGCGCGTCGGCTAAGCGTTTGTCACAAGCGCCGGTTATCGGAATGAGCTATTCGCTGGATTACGTCACAGGTTTCATCAAGACCACGACGTTGACGTTCTCTACCGGCGCGACGCAGACCAATATGTACAACAGCGGGGCTCTGAGCTCCGCAACGCTATATGGTCCGAATGGCCAGATGGCGGAATATGTGCGGTTCGCGACGAGCGGCGCCAGGCTTCAGGAGATCCGTTATGACGATGATGGTCGAGTTACGACCACTCGAACCGACACCAACGGCGATGGCACATTCGACAACATCAAAACCGAAACCCGCATCGGCAACGGCGCAAGCGTAATACGCGAAGACACCAACGGCGACGGCACCTCCGATCGCAACTTCCTCCTGAACAATGGCCAGCGCTACGATCTGTCCAACGCACGAGATGCCATCCTTGCTGATAGCCTGCTTTCTCGATTTCGCGCCGGCGGATTACTTAGTAGTGCAGGATATTTAAATCTCAGTCAGGTCATCTCGCAAACGTTGACGTACGGTGGCAAGAACGACTACGGGTTTACCATGCCGCCTGGCTGGCACAATCCGATCGGCGCCTTCTACGAAGCAAAGAGCGCGGCGCTGGACACCGCAGCCTCGATTGCGGTCAGAACACCGACGTTGCTAGACGCGAACCGGCAAGGCCTGAACGCCGACAAGCTCCGCTCCCTCGACGTCAACCGCGACGGCAAGCTCTCCGGCGCTGAATTGAACGGCCTGCAGGTCTGGGTCGATGCCAACGAGGACGGCATTGGCGACGCCGGTGAGTTTCGGACGCTGGGTCAGGCCGGCATTTCGGAGATCCGCGAGACGGATTACGACCTCGTGACCCGAGGCAACAGCCGGTACGCGGCGGCACCCATCCCTGCGCCGTCCAAGGGAAGCGACGTCGCCGGCCAGCCGGGGAGAATCTACCTTGCTCCGATGGTTCCGTTCTCGAACTATCGAGCATTACGCGACCACGACAACGTGTACTTGATCAACTCCAGCCAGTTCATCCTGTTCGGCAAGAACCAGATCAAGGTCAACAACAACAATCGAAGCTACCTGATCGGCACGGATGGAAACGACGTGTTCGATGCAAATTACTACGCGTCGTACGGCCATTGGATCAACAGCAGCCTGCTCGTGAATTTCCTCGCCGGTGACGGCGACGACGTGATGGGCGGTAGCTGGCGCAACGACAATCTGTGGGGCGGCACGGGCAACGATACGTTGTACGGCTATGACGGCGACGACAGATTGTATGGGGAGGAAGGTAACGACGAACTTCAGGGGGGCGCCGGCAACGACGTGCTCGACGGTGGCGCCGGGAATGACTTCCTGTTCGGCCAGGCCGGCAACGACATCATGAACGGTGGCGACGGCGATGACGTCATGATGGGTTTTACCGCATCGAACGAAAGCAAGCAGACACTCGCACCGGGCGAAACAGACGACGACGTCATGTACGGTGGCGCAGGAAACGACCGGATGTGGGGTGGTCTCGGCAACGACTACATGGATGGCGGTGACGGCGCGGATTTCGTCAACGGCGGCCAAGGCGATGACACGGTGTTCGGTGGTGCCGGCAACGACGAATTGCACGGCAACGAGGGGAACGACAGGCTGCTCGGCGAGGCCGGCCACGATCGCATTTTCGGTGAAGCCGGCGACGACGTGATCTGGGGTGGCGACGGCGACGATGTGCTTGTCGGCTTCACCGCAAGCAACGATGCGAAGCAAACGTTGTCGTGGGGCGAATCCGACAACGACGTACTGTATGGCGGCAACGGCAACGACGCGTTGTATGGCGGGCTCGGGAACGATTACCTCGACGGCGGCAACGACCATGATTTCCTGGACGGCGGCGACGGCGACGACAGGCTTTTCGGTGGCGCGGGCGACGACGAGTTGAACGGCGGTAACGGCAACGACGCACTCTCGGGTGACGCCGGCAACGACAAGATCTTTGGCGGATCCGGAAATGACGTGATCTGGGGAGGTGACGGCGACGACATCCTCGTCGGGTTCACCGCTTCGAACGACGCGAAGCAATGGTTGTCGGCGGGGGAAACCGATGACGACACGATTTACGGCGGAGCCGGCAACGACCTGATCCTGGGCGGCCTCGGCAACGATCTGCTTTACGGCGAGGCCGGCAACGACGAACTGCAGGGCGGTGACGGCAACGACCGGCTCTACGGCGGCGATGGCAACGATCGCCTGTTCGGTCAGCTTGGAAACGACATTCTGTACGGTGGCGCGGGCGACGATCTGCTGGTTGGCTTTACAGGGAACAACGAGGCGAAGAGAACGCTGGCCCCCGGCGAATCCGACGACGACTATCTGTACGGTGGCGAGGGCAACGATACGCTGCTCGGTGGCCTCGGTGACGATTATCTCGATGGGGGTGCAGGCGCGGATCACATGGAAGGCGGGCTGGGCAACGATACCTACATCGTCAATAGTGTCAACGACGTGATCCTCGAGTATGCGAACGAAGGTTACGACACGGTGATCAGCAGCGCAAACTACATCCTCAATGCCAACATCGAGGAGTTGCGCCTCGTCGAAGGATTCGCCATCAACGGCACCGGCAATGCGCTCGACAACCGGATCGTCGGCAACAGTGCCGACAACATCCTCGATGGCGTCACGGGCGCGGACACGATGATCGGTGGAAAAGGCAACGATACCTACTACGTCGACAACGTCGGCGATAGGGTGGTTGAGCTGGCGGACGAGGGCATCGACACGGTCCAGAGCAAGATCAGCTACACGCTGGGCGATCACGTCGAGAACCTGAATCTGCTGGATTTCGGCAAGCCGGAGAAAGGGCTCGTCGACGGCGTGGCCGTTCACGTATACGGGTATCCGAAGGCCAACGAACTGGACTACATGCAGGGTGACGCTGTTCCGAGGTTCCAGGGGACATGTGCACTGACGTCGATCGCGAATCTGCTCACGCAGACCGGCACGCCGACCACCGAGGGAGAGGTCGTCAGGCGCGCGATCGACAACCAATGGGCAGTCACCAGTCCGACTGCAACGGACTATCAGCGCGGCGGATCGAATTACGTTCAGCAACAGGCACTGCTGAAGAGTTATGGCATTGCGAACAGTTTGCTTGCAGGATACGACGAGCAGGCGGTCGCGAACCTCATCCGTAGCGGCCGCGGCGTGATACTGGCGCTGAACTCGGGCCGGCTTTGGGGAGATAGCGCTTATCTCGACGGTGGCGGCGTGAATCACGTTGTTACCGTGACTGGCGCGGTATATGGGGAGTCCAACGGCGAACTGAAAGGCTTCTATATCGCGGACTCGGGCCGCCAGCGCGTCAGCGACATGACTCGCTATATCAGCATTCAGGAACTCAGGTCGGCTGCGAATGTACCCAACGCCTATGCGATCTACACGGCCGAGGCACTGAAGCTTTGGAACGAGGACATCGACGGTATCGGTAATGCACTCGACAACACGATCATCGGCAACCGGGGTAACAATGTTCTCGACGGCGGTGCCGGCAATGACATCCTGGTCGGTGGCCTGGGCAACGACACTTACCGATTCGGTCGAGGGTCCGGACGCGACACGATCCGGGACGATGACGAGACGCTCGGCAACAACGATGTGATCAGCATCGGGGCCGGCGTGTCCGCAGATCAATTGTGGTTTCGCCACGTCGGCAACGATCTCGAGATCAGCATTCTCGGCACCAGCGATACCGCCACGGTCCGGGACTGGTATCTGGGTTCCCGGTATCAGATCGAGCAGGTTCGGCTGGACGATGGCCGAACGCTTGTCAATGCCGATGTCGAAAAGCTGGTACAGGCCATGGCGGTCTGGTCGCCGCCGGCTGCGGGGGCAGTGACACTGTCCCCGGACTATCAGGCCGCGCTTGCGCCGACGCTTGCGACGAGCTGGCGTTAATTTCCCGTTCCTGGAGGTCAGTCCGTCCGGTTGCACCTCACGTCCAACCGGGCGGATCGCTGCCTGGCCGCACCGTATTCCCTTCCTTGCCTCGCCTTTCTCCTCATGGACAGTTCTGTTCTCCAGCATCCTGTGTCGTCTTCGACGCAGGACGTAGACTCCGGTCTCGCAGTCGTTCTGACGATGGCCAGCCTGCACGGCATCGCAGCCGACGAAGCTGCGTTGCGGCATGAATTCGGCTTCGGTCGCTTTGATACTCAGACGATCCTGCGTGGCGCGCGTTCGCTCGGCATGACGGCCCGGGTCGTGCAACAGAACCCCGGACGGCTGGATCGGGCGCCGTTGCCTGCGGTCGCGCAGGCGAAAGGCGACAGGAACTATTTCGTGGTCGGACAGTATCAGGCCGGGGATGGAACGCGTGCGCCTCGGGTGCTTGTCCAGTTTCCGGGGGAGGCGCCGAGCGTGCTGACGCAAGAGCGTTTGCTGGAGATCTGGACCGGCAAGCTCATCTATTTCACGAGCAAGAGCAGCATTGCAGGTACGCTCGCGCGCTTCGATTTCAGCTGGTTCATTCCGGCAATCGTCACGTACCGGAAACTGCTCGGCGAAGTCCTCGCGCTTTCTCTGGTGTTGCAATTGATTGCCCTCGCCACGCCGCTGTTCTTCCAGGTGGTGATGGACAAGGTGCTGGTCAACCACGCGATGAAGACGTTGAACGTGATCGCCGTGGGGCTGATTTGCGCGACGCTGTTCGACGCTGCGCTTTCGGGGATACGAGCGTGGGTCTTCGCGCATACCAGCAGCAAGATCGACGTCGAGCTAGGCGCACGGCTCTTCCGTCATTTGCTGGCTTTGCCGCTGGCCTGGTTTCAGGCGCGTCGTGTCGGCGACTCTGTCGCCCGCATTCGCGAGCTGGAGAAAATTCGCGCGTTTCTCACTGGCAACGCCGTCACGCTGGTGATGGATCTCGCGTTCTCGTTCGTTTTCCTCGGCGTGATGCTCTGGTACAGCGCATGGCTCACGTTGATTGTCGTTGTTTCGATTCTGCTGTACGTGCTGTTGTCGATCGTGTTTACGCCGGTCATTCGGCGTCGCCTGAACGAGAAGTTCAACAAGGGGGCAGAGAATCAGTCGTTCCTCGTCGAAACCATCAGCGGGATCGACACGGTCAAGGCAATGGCACTCGAACCACGCTGGACGGATCGATGGGATCGTCAACTGGCCGCCTATGTGAGTGCGGGCCTGTCCGCGACCAACGTTGCCACGATTGCGAGCGGTGGCGTGATGTTGATCAGCAAGCTGGTGACGGCGGCGATCATGTGGCTAGGTGCCACGCTGGTGATGGACGGCAGGTTGACAGTCGGCGAGCTCGTCGCGTTCAACATGCTGGCGGGGCAGGTGTCCAGCCCGATACTGCGTCTTGCGCAGCTGTGGAATGACTTTCAACAGGTGGGGATTTCGATGGGGCGACTCGGCGATATCCTGAACACCGCGCCTGAAACCGCCGCCAGAAAGACGCGAGTACCGCGTCTCGCCGGTGCCATCGAGTTCGACCAGGTATCGTTTCGCTACCGGCCGGATGCGAGTGATGTCATCCGGCAGATCTCCGTCAGGATCGCGGCGGGGGAAGTTATCGGCATCGTGGGCCGCTCCGGGTCGGGAAAAAGCACGCTGACCAAGCTCGCGCAACGGCTTTACGTGCCGGATCGCGGGCGAGTGCTGGTCGACGGGCACGATATCGCAGTGGTCGATACGGCGAGTCTCAGGCAGCAGATTGGCGTTGTTCTGCAGGAAAACACGCTGTTCAACCGTTCGGTACGGGACAACATCGCGCTAGCTCGACCCACTGCATCGATCGACGCTGTGATCGATGCGGCGAAGCTGGCTGGTGCGCACGAATTCATCTGCGAGCTTCCGGAGGGCTACGACACGCTCGTCGGCGAGCATGGCACCGGGCTCTCGGGCGGACAGCGGCAGCGCATCGCCATTGCTCGCGCATTGATGACCGATCCACGCGTCCTGATATTCGACGAGGCGACCAGCGCGCTCGACTACGAATCCGAGGCCGTCATACAGGCCAACATGCGTGACATCTGCGCACGGCGCACGGTGCTGATCATTGCGCATCGGCTCTCTGCAGTGCGCGACGCCGACCGGATTCTCGTGATGGATCGCGGGCAGATCGTGGAAAGCGGTACGCACGACATACTGCTGCGCAAGCAGGATGGCATCTACGCACACTTGTATTCGCTGCAACAGGGCGGTCGCGACGTAGCGGAGGCGCGGACATGAGCGTGCGACAGCAGGCAGGGGCCTGGCGCGAACTGTTCGGGCGTTATCGCGATGTCTGGCGTCACTGCTGGAAGCGACGCCATCGGATGACGCTGCCGGCATTCAACGCGAACGAGGCCGAATTCTTGCCGGCGGCGCTGTCTGTCCAGGCGGCACCTGTTTCGCCGGCGGGACGGTGGGTCGCACGCATCCTCATTCTGCTCGTGACGACGGCAATCGTCTGGTCGTATTTCGGGAAAATCGACATCGTCGTCGACGGTGGTGGCAAGATCATTCCAGCCTCCCGAACCAAGACACTGGCGGCGGTCGAGGTCGCTAGCGTGCGAGCGCTGCACGTGCGAGACGGACAGGTCGTGAAGACCGGTGACGCGCTGATCGATCTCGATACGCGCGTGATCGACGCCGAACGTCAGCGAGCGGACGGAGACCGGCTGAATGCGGTGCTGCAAGCCGAGCGTGCCCGCGCGTTGATCGATGCGATCGACACAGGGCGACAACCCCGACTGGCGGATGTCGAAGGCGTGTCGCCCGAGCGCCGGCGCGAGGTCGAGCGACATTTGCGGGATCAATGGCGCGATTTCGTCGCTCGACGGAATCGTTTCGACGGCGAAATTCGTCGGTACGGTCAGGCAGCTCCGCTTGCGGCGCGTCGTGCTGACGACTATGCAGAGCTGATGAAGTCTCGTGACGTTGCGGAGCACGCATGGATCGAGGCCGAGCAACAGCGCATCGATGCAGCGGGACAGCTTGCGGATGCACGTCACCAACGCGCGGCCCTGGTGGCCGAGACGCGCAGGAATACACAGGATGCACTGAATGACGCACAACGAATCATCGATGCGTCGGCGGGAGACGTGCGGCGAGCGGAGGCGCATGGAGAACTGCTACGCCTGACCGCACCGATCGACGGAACCGTCCAGCAGCTTGCCGTTCATACCATCGGGACAGCGGTGCCGGCCGCGCAGCCGCTGATGCAGATCGTGCCGCGAGACGGCTCGGTGGAAATGGAGGCGTTCGTCGACAACCGTGATATCGGCTTCGTGAAGGAAGGGCAGGCCGCAAGCGTGAAGATCGACGCATTCGAATATACGAAGTACGGCACGCTGTCGGCGACAGTGAGTCACGTTTCGCGCGATGCGATAGACGATGAGAAGAAGGGCCTTGTCTACTCGGTGCGGGTTGTGCTCGATCGCTCGGCGCTGGTGGTGGATGGTCGCAAGATCGCACTGTCGCCGGGCATGTCGGGCAGTGCCGAGATCAGAACCGGTACGCGGCGGGTGATCGAGTATGTACTGTCGCCGTTGCTGCAGCACGCGCGGGAGAGTTTGCGTGAGCGCTAGGAACATGAGTGGCACCGGTGTGCGTCGGTGGATCTGCGGCCTGATGTTCATCTCGATTGCATGCAATGCAGAAACGCGTGGTATTCCGGACGGCTTCGTCGATCCGTTGCTGACTCGTCCGCCCATGCTGGATGTCGGGCCGCGATTGCCGGGTGATGACACGCCGATTGGGTGCCCTTCATCCGTCGACCTGACGAAGCCGCTGACGATTGGTGATGCGATCGACCTCGCACTTTGCCTCAGTCCGCGAATTCGGGTTGCATGGGCATCGATCAAGATCCAGGCGGCCGCACTGGGCGAAGCCCGATCGGCGTGGCTTCCGACCGTTAGCGGATCGATCAGCCAACTGACGACCTATAACCGATATCCGGACGCACCAACGATGAATACGCGCGGCGCCGGCAGGACATCGAACGCGAGCCTGAACTGGCGGTTACTCGACTTTGGTGGGCGGGCTGCGAACCGCGCCGCGGCGCAACAACTGCTGACGGCTGCGTTGGCTGGTCACGACGCCGCGATGCAAAAGACGGTTGTGGAGGTCATCGGAAGCTATTTCGATTTCCAGAATGCGCAAGCGGCGTTCGTGGCGCGTACCGAGTCCGCGGCATTGGCTGAGGCGACATTGAGGGCATCGCGTCAGCGGCTGGCACGGGGCGTCGCATCCCGAGCAGACGCGTTGCAGGCGGAGACGGCGTTGGCCAAGGCGACGCTGGTAGCACGACGTGCTGGCGGGGACGTGGCTCGCGCACGTGCAGAACTGGTTTTTACGACGGGGCTGCCTGTGGGTACGCGGATCGAGGTCGAGGAGGCCGTCGTGCCGGTTGCGATGGATGCAGAGCGCCAGCTAAGCGAGTGGCTTAGCGTGGCGGAAAGCTCTCACCCGGAAATCAAGGCGGCTCGGGCCCAATGGAAGGCTGCCGAAGCGAAAGTGACGACTGTTCGGTCGGAGGGGATGCCGACACTGGATCTGAGCGGCACGTTGTCGAGGAACGGCTATCCAAATCAGGGATTGCAGTCGGTGCGGGCGACGCAGACAAGCATCGGCCTCACTTTGACGATTCCGTTCTTTGAGGGATTTTCTCGCACGTATCGGATACGCGGAGCGCAGGCCCAGGTTGAACAGGCGCACGCACGGCTTCTCGATACGCAACAGCAGATTCTGCGCGATGTCCTGAAGGCCCATGCTGATGCCGAGACGACCGCGGACAACCTGGATGTGTCCGCACGCTTGCTGGCTGCTGCGGAAGCAGCATTGGCATCGGCGCGCAATCGTTACGCGCTTGGCGCCGGTGACATTCTGGAACTGCTTTCGGCGCAGGCGGCGCTTTCAGATGCACGCCAAGAACGGGTGCGAACGCAGGCCGAGTGGGAAGCGGCACGGCTTCGGCTGTTTGCCAGCGCAGGTGTCATGGGGCGGTGGGCGCTCCGGTAGCGCAGCAGGCGACGGTAGAGACGGCCGCCGTGCGCAGCGGGCCGTCTTTTCTCACTGCTCCACCACCGGCATGTTCTGCACAACCAGCATCTGTGGGCTCGACAGCGTGATCCCGGCCGCGCGCAACTGCTTCAGGATCTCGAACAGCAGGTCGCTCTTCGTCGAACCGGCGATCCGCGGGCTCGCCACGTAACCCGTCACGCTCAGCGTAATCCCGTCCGGGGTGAGCTGGCTGAACGTGACCGACGGCGCCGGCTTCTCGAGAATCGCGTCATGCGAGCGATACGCGGCGAGCAGCAGGTCGCGCACCTGCTCGGGATCGGTGTTCAGCGGGAACGTCAGCACCAGCGTCGCGACGCCCTGCGTGCTGTTGCCCATCGTCACGTTGCGCAGGTTCTGCGAGATCAGTTGCGAGTTCGGCACGATCACGGTCGAGCGGTCGCTGAGCTGGATCTCGGTCGCACGCACGTTGATGCGGCGGATATCGCCTTCGACGCCCGCGATGCTGATCATGTCGCCCACCTTCACCGGGCGCTCGGTCAGCAGGATCAGCCCCGACACGAAATTCTTCACGATCTCCTGCAGGCCGAAACCGATACCCACCGACAACGCACTGACGATCCACGCGAGGTTGTTCCACCTGACGCCGAGCAGCCCGAGCGTCATCAGCACGAGCAGCACGTAGCCGACGTTGGTAAACAGCGTGATCAGCGACACGCGCATCCCCGTATCCATGCCGAGCGCCGGCATGAACTCGCTGTCGAGCCAGCGGCGCAGCGAGCGCAGCAGGTAGAAGCCGATCGCGAACCCGATCACGGCGTTCATGATCCGGTCGGGCATGATGTTCAGGCTCTGCAGCCGCTGGCTGCCGATCATCGCGACCGCGCTGTCGAGCAGGTCGCCCGGCGTCGTGCCGAAACCGCCCGTCAGCAGCGCGATGGCCGCGATCAGCATCAGCAGGCTGGTGCTGAAACCCGACAGGACCGTGCGGGCCTGGTCGAGGTGCCGGTCTTCGAGCGCGAACAGGTTCTTGATCTGCTGGCCCGTCGACAGGCTCGACGAGAACAGGCTTTCGCTCGCGTCGCGCATCAACTGGATCAGGATGTAGGTGGCGCCCAGCACGATCTCGAACCACACGAGCTCGTAGGTAATGAAGCGCGCGACCGTGATGTAGCCGATCAGCAGCGCGATCAGGGCCGCGACGATGGCCAGCGTGACGGCGGCA
>NZ_CAJNKE010000089.1 GCF_905232215.1 Burkholderia sp. LMG 13014 | reverse complement strand
CGGCATCACGCCGTCCGAATCACGACGTTTTCCCCACCATGTTCAATCCAAGCCGCGACGAAGTGCGTCGCTTTTTCACCGAGACCTGGCGCAAGCAGCGCGCGGGCGAGATCCTGACGCCGCTGGAAGCGATCGCAGCCGACTGGATCGTCGAGCATCCCGAGTACCACGACGAACTCGCCGACGCCGATGGCGCGACCGCGCGCGAGTACACGCCCGAGGAAGGCCGCACGAACCCGTTCCTGCACCTGTCGATGCACCTCGCGATCAGCGAGCAGTTGTCGATCGACCAGCCGCCCGGCATCCGCGCCGCGCACGACAAGCTCGCGGCGAAGCTCGACTCGACCCACGACGCGCAGCACGTGATCATGGAATGCCTCGGCGAGACGATCTGGGAAGCCCAGCGCACGAGCACGCCGCCCGATACCGACGCGTACCTGCAGCGCATCCTGCGCCGCGCATCGCGCGACTGAGCGCCGCGGCCGCGACTCCGGCCCACGGGCGCCGGCGCGCGGACAAAAAAATACCCCGCCTCGGCGGGGTATTTTTGCTGCGCGGGCCGGTCGGGCCCGTCGCGCTTACTTCTTGAACACGAGATCGGTTTCTTTCAGCGACTCGATGTAGGCTGCGATGTCCTTCATGTCGCTGACCGACAGGCTCTGCACCTGTGCCTGCATGATCGCGTTGTTGCGACCGAGCAGCGGATTCGTCAGGCCCATCTGGTACTGGCGCATCGCCCACACCAGGTAGTCGGCATGCTGGCCGGCGAGGCGCGGATATTCGGCGTTGATCGGCTTGTTCATCTGCGCGCCGTGGCAGGCGGCGCAGTTGTGCGATTCGACCAGTTCCTTGCCCTTCGTGGTGTCCGCCGCGTGCGCGGTACCGATCGCGAGGCCGGCCGCCAGTGCAACCGCCGCCGTCTTGAATGCGTTGTTCATGAATGCTCCTGTCCCGCCGGAGAGATCGGCGGCGCGCGCTTACTTGTAGGGGTTGTCCTTCGAGTCGGCCTTCTGGGCGGCGTAGTACGCCGACAGATCCGCGATGTCCTGGTCCGTCAGCGAACCGGCGATCGCATTCATCGACGGGAAGTGACGATCCTTCTTGCGGTAGGCCTTCAGCGCGTTCTCGAGGTATTGCTGGTTCTGGCCGCCGAGGACAGGCACCCGGTAGACCTCCGGGTACGCCGCGCGGTAGTCCTGGATGCCGTGGCAACCGATGCACATGGCGGCCTTGCTCGCCCCGTCCTTCGGGTTGCCGACCACACCGGCCGCCTGCGCGCTGCCCGCGAGCGCCACGAGCGCTGCGACAACGACGTGTTTGCCGACGAATTTGTTCATAGCTCTTGTAACCTAGCTTGAGGGGAAACTGGCGCCAAAGCGGCAACGGCCCGCGCCGTTATGCTTGTCAGGTCGCCACGCAGGCCAAAAAAAACGGCCAGATTGTACCGCGTCGGCGGGGAACGCGTCCATAAGGCGCCCCGCTTCGCCCCGCCGCAGTCCCGCAACGATACGCGGGCGCGGCCCAACCGCACAGCCCTTCTGACTTATACTGGGTTTTTTTCCCGATTGAGAAGAGCGCCGCCATGCGTTTCGAAGGGTCCTCGCACTACGTCGCCACCGACGATCTGAAGCTCGCGGTCAATGCCGCGCTGACGCTGCAACGCCCGCTCCTGATCAAGGGCGAGCCCGGCACCGGCAAGACCATGCTCGCCGAGGAAGTGGCCGCCGCGCTCGACATGCCGCTGCTGCAGTGGCACATCAAGTCGACCACGAAGGCGCAGCAGGGCCTGTACGAATACGACGCCGTGTCGCGGCTGCGCGATTCGCAACTCGGCGACGCGCGCGTGAAGGACATCTCGAACTACATCGTCAAGGGCGTGCTGTGGCAGGCGTTCGATGCCGATCACCCGAGCGTGCTGCTGATCGACGAGATCGACAAGGCCGACATCGAATTCCCGAACGACCTGCTGCGCGAGCTCGACCGGATGGAATTCCACGTGTATGAAACGCGCGAAACGGTGCGCGCGAAGCACCGCCCGCTCGTCATCATCACGTCGAACAACGAGAAGGAGCTGCCCGACGCGTTCCTGCGCCGCTGCTTCTTCCACTACATCCAGTTTCCCGACCCGGCGACGATGCAGAAGATCGTCGCGGTTCATTTCCCTGACATCCGCGAGGAGTTGCTGCGCGCGGCGCTCGAAAGTTTCTTCGAATTGCGCGGCGTATCGGGGCTGAAGAAGAAGCCGTCGACGTCCGAGCTGCTCGACTGGCTGAAGCTGCTGCTCGCCGAGAACATCCCGGCCGACGCGCTGCGCGGCGTGGACGCGAAGCAGATCGTGCCGCCGCTCGCGGGCGCGCTGCTGAAGAACGAGCAGGACCTGAGCCTGCTCGAGCGGCTCGTCTACATGAACCGGCACAACCGGTAACCCTCCCCCCATCCGCGAAGGCCCGGCCATGTTGCTCAATTTCTTCTACGCGCTGCGCGCAGCCAAGCTGCCCGTCTCGGTGAAGGAATACCTGACGCTGCTCGAATCGCTGAAGGCCGGGCTGATCTCGCCGTCGATCGACGCGTTCTACTTCCTCGCGCGGATGACGCTCGTCAAGGACGAGCAGTACTTCGACAAGTTCGACCAGGCGTTCGGCGCGTATTTCCACGGCGTGTCCACGCTGCCGTCCGAAGCGTTCGACATTCCGCTCGACTGGCTCGAAAAGCGCCTCGAGCGCGAGCTGTCGCCGGAGGAGAAGGCGCAGATCGACGCGATGGGCGGGCTCGACAAGCTGATGGAGCGCCTGAAGGAACTGCTCGACGAGCAGAAGGAACGCCACGAAGGCGGCAACAAGTGGATCGGCACCGGCGGCACGTCGCCGTTCGGGCACGGCGGCTACAACCCGGAAGGCGTGCGCATCGGCGGCCCGTCGAACGGCAACCGCACCGCAGTGAAGGTATGGGAAGCGCGCGCGTATCGCGACTACGACGATTCCGTCGAGATCGGCACGCGCAACATCAAGGTCGCGCTGCGACGGCTGCGCCGCTTCGCGCGCGAAGGCGCCGCCGAGGAGCTCGACCTGCCCGGCACGATCCGCAGCACCGCCGCGAACGCGGGCTGGCTCGACCTGCGGATGGTGCCCGAGCGCCACAACAACGTGAAGGTGCTGATGCTGCTCGACGTCGGCGGCTCGATGGACGACCACATCAAGCGCACCGAAGAGCTGTTCTCGGCCGCGAAGGCCGAATTCAAGCACCTGGAATTCTTCTACTTCCACAACTGCGTGTACGACCACCTGTGGAAGAACAACCGCCGCCGCCACTCGGAACGCACCGCGACGTGGGACGTGCTGCACAAGTTCACGCCCGACTACAAGCTGATCTTCGTCGGCGACGCGACGATGAGCCCGTACGAAGTGCTGCAGCCCGGCGGCTCGGTCGAATACAACAACCCGGAAGCCGGCGCCGTTTGGCTGCGCCGCCTCGCCGACCAGTTCCCCCATCATGCATGGCTGAACCCGGAGCCCGAGCGGCTATGGGAATACCGGCAGTCGGTCGCGGTGATCCGCGACCTGCTCGGCCATCGCATGTATCCACTCACGCTCGCGGGCCTCGAAACCGCGATGCGCGCACTCAGCAAGTAACGACACCCACCCAGACACGAAGGCCGCGTCCGAGCGGCCTCCCCCCGGAGATAGCATGAACCCCTCGCCCACCGCGAGCGCCAGCCGCGCCGGCGGCCGCCGCTTTTTTGCCGATACGTCCGTGTCGGCGCTCGTCGCCGGCTTCGTCGCGATGATGACGGGCTACACGAGTTCGCTCGTGCTGATGTTCCAGGCCGGCCGCGCCGCCCACCTCACCGATGCGCAGATCTCGTCGTGGATCTGGGCGCTGTCGATCGGCATGGCGCTGACGACGATCGGCCTGTCGCTGCGCTTTCGCGCACCGGTCGTCGTCGCATGGTCGACGCCCGGCGCCGCGCTGCTGATCGCGTCGCTGCCCGGCGTGCCCTACCCCGAGGCGATCGGTGCATTCGTCGTCTGCGCGGTGCTGCTGACGGCCGTCGGCGTGAGCGGCCTGTTCGACACGCTGATGCGCAAGATTCCGGCCGGCATCGCCGCCGCGCTGCTCGCGGGCATCCTGTTCGAGATCGGCATCGAGATCTTCCGCGCCGCGCAGTTCCAGACCGCGCTCGTACTCGCGATGTTCTTCACGTACCTGATCGTCAAGCGGCTCGCGCCGCGCTACGCGATCGTGACGACGCTGATCGTCGGCACGGCGGTCGCCGGCGGTCTCGGCCTGCTCGACTTCAGCGGCTTTCACATCGCGTTCGCAAAGCCCGTGTTCACGATGCCGGCCTTCTCGATCGCGGCGATCGTCAGCATCGGCATTCCGCTGTTCGTCGTCGCGATGGCGTCGCAGAACGTGCCGGGCATCGCGGTGCTGCGCGCGGACGGCTATCAGACGCCGTCGTCGCCGCTGATCGCGACCACCGGCCTCGCGTCGCTGCTGCTCGCGCCGTTCGGCTCGCATGGCGTGAACCTCGCGGCGATCACGGCCGCGATCTGCACGGGCCCGGAAGCGCACGAGGATCGCGCGAAGCGCTATACGGCCGCCGTGTGGTGCGGCACGTTCTACCTGATCGCGGGGATCTTCGGCGCGACCATCGCCGCGCTGTTCGCGGCGCTGCCGAAAGCGCTCGTCGTGTCGGTCGCCGCGCTCGCGCTGTTCGGCTCGATCATGAGCGGGCTCGCGAACGCGATGCAGGACGTGAAGCAGCGCGAGGCCGCGCTCGTCACGTTCATGGTCACCGCATCGGGCCTCACGCTGCTGTCGATCGGCTCGGCGTTCTGGGGGCTCGTCGCGGGGATCGTCACACAGGTGATCCTGAACGCGCGCCGCCCCGCGTGACGCGGCAGCGGCGCCCGCCGCTGCGGCCATCGGACACGCCAGAACGTGCGCGACACGAATCGGGCCTAGAATAGCGGATCGGAGGCGGCGCCCGGCGCCGCTTCGCTTCGCCGCCGCGCTCGCGCGGCCCGTGAGAACCCGGCGCCTTGCGCCCTTCTTCCGAATCGCCATGACTACCGCACTCGACCAGCTGAAGCAGTACACGACCGTCGTCGCCGACACGGGCGATTTCCAGCAGCTTGCGCAATACCAGCCGCAGGACGCGACCACGAACCCGTCGCTGATCCTGAAGGCCGTCCAGAAGGATGCGTACAAGCCGATCCTCGAGAAAACCGTCCGCGATCATCGCAACGAAAGCACCGATTTCATCATCGACCGCCTGCTGATCGCATTCGGCACCGAGATCCTGAAGCTGATCCCGGGCCGCGTGTCGACCGAGGTCGACGCGCGCCTGTCGTTCGACACGCAACGCTCGATCGACAAGGGTCGCGAGCTCATCAAGCTGTACGAAGCAGCCGGCATCGGCCGCGAACGCATCCTGATCAAGCTCGCGTCGACGTGGGAAGGCATCCGCGCGGCCGAAGTGCTGCAGAAGGAAGGGATCAAGTGCAACATGACCCTGCTTTTCTCGCTCGTGCAGGCCGCCGCGTGCGCGGAAGCCGGCGCGCAGCTGATCTCGCCGTTCGTCGGCCGCATCTACGACTGGTACAAGAAGCAGGCCGGCGCCGCGTGGAATGAAGAGCAGGACGGTGGCGCGAACGATCCGGGCGTGCAGTCGGTGCGCCGCATCTACACGTACTACAAGACGTTCGGCTACAACACCGAAGTGATGGGCGCGAGCTTCCGCACGACCAGCCAGATCACCGAACTCGCCGGCTGCGACCTGCTGACGATCAGTCCCGATTTGCTGCAGAAGCTGCAGGACAGCAACGACACGGTCACGCGCAAGCTGTCGCCGGAAGCGCTGCAGGACAAGCCCGCCGCGCGCGTCGCGATCGACGAGGCAGCGTTCCGCTTCCAGCTGAACGACGACGCGATGGCGACCGAAAAGCTCGCCGAAGGCATCCGCGTATTCGCCGCCGATGCGGTGAAGCTCGAGAAGCTGATCGACTCGCTGCGCTAAGTCGCAGCACGCGTCAGCGGCTGTCAGCAACCCTGACAACAGCCGTCAGCAAGCAGCCGCACACGGCCGCGAACGTCATGTTCGCGGCCGTTTTATTTTTCATTCCATCGTCAAGCACGCGCACTACAATCCACGTCACGGGTGCGCCGGCCGCCTCCCGATGCGCCCTTTCCCAGTCAGTCTTGCACGGTGCCGAACCCGCGCGGATGCGCAGGCCGGCCCATCACAGGAGACAACGATGCAAGTCCAACCGTACCTGACGTTCTACGGTCGCGCCGACGAAGCCCTTCAGTTCTACGAAAAGGCACTCGGCGCGAAGACGATGTTCAAGATGCACTTCAAGGACGCGCCGCCGAATCCCGACTACCCGATGACGCCGGAGATGGGTGACAAGGTGATGCACGCGAGCTTCACCATCGGCGACTCGATGATCATGTGCTCGGACGGCGACTGCAGCCAGCCCGGCGGCGGCATGCACGCCGGCTATTCGCTGTCGCTGAACCCGGCGACGGTCGAAGAGGGCCAGAAGCTGTTCAATGCGCTCGCCGACGGCGGCGAAGTGACGATGCCGTTCGGCAAGACGTTCTGGGCGCTCGGCTTCGGGATGGCGAAGGATCGTTTCGGCGTGCACTGGATGGTCAACGTCGAAGACCTGTCGCAACGCGAGGACCTCGCGAAACGCGCGCAGGGATGACACGAAAGACAAAGCCCGCCACCTTGCCGGTGGCGGGCTTTTTTATTGCGCGGCCGCGCGATCCGCGTCAGCCCTCGACGACGTCGAGATAGTCCTCCGGCCGCGTGCGGTCCTCCGCATGCGCCATGCCCATCACGCGCACCAGCACGCTCACCACCACCGCCACCACCAGGTTCACGACCAGCGACCACACGGCCGCGTAGCCGGGAATCGCGAGACCGAACAGGTGGATCGTGAAGATCGAGCTGGCCAGCTTCAGCGAGATCGCCATCCACGTGCCGCACACGATGCCGGCGGCCCAGCCGGCCAGCAGGCCGCGATGGTCGAGCACGCGCGTATACAGGCCGAGCACGATCGCGGGCAGCGTCTGGATGATCCAGATCCCGCCGAGCAGCTGCAGCTGGATCGCATAGGTCAGCGGCAGCCCGAGGATGAACGCGACCGCGCCGACCTTCACGATCAGCGACACGAGCTTCGCGACGTGCGTCTCCTGCTCGTGTGACATGTTGCGGTTCACGAACTCGCGGTGAATGTTGCGCGTGTACAGGTTCGCTGCCGCGATCGACATGATGGCCGCCGGCACCAGCGCGCCGATGCCGATCGCCGCGAACGCGACGCCGACGAACCACGACGGGAAATACTCGAGGAACAGCGCGGGCACCGCGAAGTTCGGGCCGAATGCCTTGAAGTACGGCGCGTACTGCGGCATGTCCTTCACGCCCGATGCGAGCGCCATGTAGCCGAGCAGCGCGAGCAGGCCGAGCACGAACGAGTACGCGGGCAGCATCGCCATGTTGCGGCGGATCGAGTTGCCGGACGACGACGACAGGATGGCCGTCACCGAGTGCGGATACAGGAACAGCGCCAGCGCGGAGCCGATCGCGAGCGTCGCATACGCGCTGTAGCCGTTCAGGCTCATCGCGTCGGGCGCCTTCAGCAGCAGCTTCGCGGGCGGCACGCTCGCGAAGATGTGCCCGAAGCCGCCGAGCTTCGCCGGGATCACGATGACCGCCGCGGCGATCGTGATGTAGATCAGGATGTCCTTGACGATCGCGATCATCGCCGGCGCGCGCAGCCCCGACGTGTACGTGTACGCGGCGAGGATCGCGAACGCGATGATCAGCGGCAGGTCGCCGACGAAGCCGGTCGTGTCGAAACCTAGCGCGCCGATCACCACTTCGATGCCGACCAGCTGCAACGCGATGTACGGCATCGTCGCGAGGATGCCCGTCACCGCGATCGCGAGCGCGAGCATCCGGCTGCCGTAGCGCGCGTTGACGAAGTCGGCAGCCGTCACGTAGCCGTGCCGCTTCGCGATGCTCCACAGCTTCGGGAACACGACGAATGCGAACGGGTAGATCAGGATCGTATAAGGCAGCGCGAAGAAGCCCATCGCGCCGGCACCGAACACGAGCGCGGGCACCGCGACGAACGTGTAGGCCGTGTAGAGGTCGCCGCCGAGCAGGAACCACGTGACGATCGTGCCGAAGCGGCGTCCGCCGAGGCCCCATTCGTCGAGATGGGCGAGATCGCCGCGCCGCCAGTTCGCGGCCAGGAAACCAATGATCGTGACACCGATGAACAACAGGACGAAGACGAAGGTGGCGCCGAGATTCATCGCGCACCTCCCTGCGGGCCGCTCGCCTTCCACGCGTTCTTGGTCTTGAAATAGACGAACGCGGTGATCACCGCGCTAATGAAGACCCACAGCAGCTGGTACCAGTAGAAGAACGGAAAACCGAACAACTGCGGTTCGATCTTGCTGTACGACGGTACCCACACCATCGCGATCAGCGGCAGGACCAGCAGCCAGAGCCAGCGCTTGGCGGCCCGGTTGGCGTCGGCATCGTGAGCCATGACGTCTCCTCATCTTTCCCGGTTATCGATCTTGTTGAGCGGGTACGGCGCCGAGAGGAGCGCAAAACGGGTAGGCTGCGGCTCCCCTGGCTTCGCGCCAGTATAGGAGCCGCGAGCACGCGGTCAAGCGGGGGCGAACCCGAGGTGATCCGCCCCTTGTCTTGCGGTTGCACCGGCATGCCGCCGGTGCATGAAACGTCAGATCGCGAACGCGGTGTCGCGTGCGCCGGTCGTTTCTTTCAAAGCTTTCACCCACTTGCGTGCGGGCAGCTTCAGCGTGTCCTCGATCAGCTTCGCGCGTGCGTCGAGCTGCGCGAACGACACGTCGAGCGCGGGGCCCGAGAACGCGATCGCGATCCGGTTGCCGTCGTGCACTTCGGGCAGCGCGATCACGCGGTGATCGAACGCCGCGTTCAGGTGCTTCATGTTGCGCACGAAGCTCGGATGATCGCCGAACAGGTTGATCGTCGCGATGCCCGCATCGGCGAGGCAGCCGCGCACCGCGCGGTAGAACGCGACGCTGTCGAGCACGGGGCCGCGCGCGGTCGCGTCGTACAGATCGATCTGGATCGCGCCCGTCGTGCCGCGGTTGGCCGGATCGTTGACGAAATCCCATGCATCGGCTTCGTGCACGGCGAGACGTGCGTCGTCGGGCGGCAGTGCGAACATCGTGCGCGCGGCGACGATCACGGCCGGGTTCAGCTCGACGGCCTCGACCTTCGCGTGCGGCAGGAAGCGGTGCGAGAACTTGGTCAGCGCGCCGGTGCCGAGCCCGAGCTGGACGATCCGCTCGGGCGTTTCGAGGAACAGCAGCCACGCCATCATCTGCTGCGCGTATTCGAGCTCGATATGCAGCGGCTTCGAGATCCGCATCGCGCCCTGCACCCATTCGGTGCCGAAGTGCAGGAAGCGCACGCCGCCCTCTTCCGAGAACGTGACGGGCGCGAAGCGCGGCTTGCGCGGCGCTTCGAGCACGGGCACGTCGTCGTGCTCGTCGATTTCCGGGCGGCGCTTCACGCGCGGCGGCTGGAGTTTGTCGGAGCCGTTGTAGGCGGACGGCTTGCTGCGCTTGGACGCGCGCGCCTCGGCGGACGCGCGCTTGATCAGTCGGGTCATGTGTGAATCTCGCTGGGTGAAGCTGGTTTTAGCGGACGAGAGGATAGCATTGGCGGGGATTCTGCTGCCGGACGGACGTGCCTTCGCCACGTCAACGCTCTTGCCGTCGGGCCACTTCATCGGAATCGCACCGTTCGCTGATGCGAATGCAGGACCTCGCCGCCCGGCCGATTCTTTCGCTCGCAACGTTCGTCGCGCCAGGGCACGGACACGCCTGCGCCGCTCCCGAAATATTCCGTAACCCGCGCGTGCCGGCTGACGCATCAAACAGCTCGCCTGTCGCTCGTCACTGCGCCCGCGGCACGCTATGCTCCGGCGTCGGCCACACGCCGCGACGCTTTAAATCTTACGGAATACAAACAAAAACGAGAGATCGCATGACACAAAAAGAACGCCTGGTGCGCGCCGGCTACGCGGCCGCCTTGACCGGAACCCTGCTGCTTGCCGCATGTGGTGGCGGTGGCGGCGACAGCAACACATCGGGCACGCCCGCCAGCAACCTCAGCGCCACCCAGCAGAATTACGAAAGCTTCGCGCTGGCCGCCAACGGCGGGCTGCACTACCTGCACGCGCAACTGTCGATCTCCACGTCGAGCAGCGGATCGGTGAGCATCGGTCAGGGCAGCTATTTCTATGCGGAAGATCAAAGCCTCGCGCAAAGTCCGTCCGGCGGACCGCAGTTGTTGACGAAAGGCCTGTCGTCGGTCTCTGCGTCGCTGCCCGTGCCGACGCTGGGCGATCAGCGTTATGTCGTCAACGGTGCGGTCGTGACGAGCACGCAGGAACAGGTCAGCTACAGCGGCGCGAACGTCCAGCTCACGGACCTCGCCGCGGACGGCCATACCGCTGCAATGACGATGCTGGGCACGAATTACACGATCGTGCCGCTGTCCGGCACGATCGCCAGCTCGCCAGCCGAACTGTTCGACGACAGCGCGCTCGGCGTCATCACGAACACGATCAACGGTACGTCGCTGTACAACAAGCAGGCGACGTGGCAATCGGGCGCCGCCTACATGAAGGTCACGCGCCAGGTGGTCGGAGACACGGTGCTGACCGGCGACTGCGCCGCACCGCAAACGACCGGCACGACCCCGACGCCGTGCAGCACAACGGCATCGACGCTGGAAGCGTTCTTTCCGTACACGAGCACGGCGGACAACAAGACCTACAACCTGAGCGACGGCCAGATCGTCACGCTCGCGGGCGTCCGTGCATGGGTCGCCAATGCGGCACTCAATGCGCCGACTACCGAGTATCGGGTCTTCTATCAGAACAACGGGCAGATCGACGTCGCGACCGTGATCCGCGACGGCACGACGCTCGCGATCGCGCCCGCCGGCAGCACGACGCCGCAGAACTTCTACATCCTGTTGAACGGCGCGGCGGTCCAGTCCGTGAAGGCCGCGATCACGTTCTGACGCAGCGTCGTATTCCGGGCGCGCGTGCGTCGATGCGAACAGCGGCGGACGATTCGCCGCCGTTCGCATGAAGGGGCGTGGGCATGGCCGCTCGGGCGCCGTACCGGGATCGGATAGCGGCGCACAATACGATCAGGTGCCGGCCCGGCGTGGAGGAAGTCTCATGGAGTCGACCGACAAGAAGATCTGGTTTCCGGCGAAACGCTACGGCTGGGGATGGGGGTTGCCGGTCGCGTGGCAAGGCTGGGTGGTCCTGCTGCTCTTCGTGATCGGGATCGTGGTGGTTGCGACGCACGTGTCGCCCGCCCAATCACCGCTGGCATTCGCGGCCTGCATCGTGGCGCTGGTGGCCGCGCTCGCGGTCGTGTGCTGGCTCAAAGGCGAAAAGCCGAAGTGGCGCTGGGGCAAGGACGAGTAAGCGACGATCCGTTGAATCGTCGGAAACCGTCTTGCCGTTACGGCCCCCTTCTTCAGCAATGACGCATGCGCGCTCAGCGCATCGAAATCGTTCGACTTCGCATGGCGGATCGCCGAATCGAGGCGGCCCTCTCGATGCCACGCAGCTGGCAAGTCCTCGATACCGATACCGCCCTAGCCTGCCATCTGCCGAACGGCCGACTTGTCGCACACCTCGGGCAAATACAAAAATGCGAAGCCATTGCCATGTACCGGGATATCGCATGACATCCTCGCCGTTTGACACCAGCGGAACGCGAAACCGTACCGACACCGCTCGCTAGCTCCCTGCTCTCTGCACGCCACTTCCCGGTCGAACGATTCGGCCAACGAGAGGGGCACTACCGATCGCACGGCCGAACGGCGCGTGCCTGCGCCACCTTGAACGTATACCCAAATAGGTATAAATTTGCCGCCGGATCTCGCTACCCGGCGCTCTACTGGCTCGGTTCAGCACGCAAGGACCTGAAAGCGATGCCCGAAATCGTGCAGGACACCTTCGGCTATGCGCTGTATCTGGCCCGGGCCGGACGAAAGCACGACCAGGCCAAGCCATTGAAAGGATTCGGATCCGCTGGCGTGCTCGAAGTCGTGGAGTCGGAAGACAGCGGCACATACCGCGCCGTGTACACGGTGAAGCTGGGGCATGCGGTCTATGTGCTGCATTGCTTCCAGAAGAAATCGTCCCGTGGCATCGCCACACCGAAGCGTGATATCGATCTGGTTCGCGATCGTCTGAAAGCAGCCGAAGCCCACGCAAAAGGAGCACTGTGATGATCGAGATCGAGCCTGGCAGCGGCAACGTATACGCCGACCTGGGCATGCGTGATGCCGAAGAAATGCGAGTGAAGGCTCAACTCGCCGCCAAGATCGGCGAGATCGTCAAGACGCGGCAATGGACACAGCAACACGCTGCCCGGGTGCTTGGCATGACGCAACCGAAGCTGTCGAACATGCTGCGCGGGCAGTTTCGTGGCGTGAGCGAAGCAAAGATGCTGGAGTGTCTCGCGAAGCTTGGGCGCGATGTGCAGATTGTCGTCGGGCCGGACCGTCATTCGGGCACCGAGGGGCATATCGAAGTTGTATTCGCTGCCTGAAGGCAGCGTCAGGCTCCCCCGTCTCCAAGCAACGACGGCCGGATCTCGAGCGAAACGCGGTATGTCGGTCACGTGCCGATCCGGCGTCACGCCTGCAGTTTCTGCTCGAACGACAGCATCGCATTCGCCGGGCTCGACGAAGGCGGCACGAGCGTGACGTAGCCCGCCGCGCCGATCACCTCTGCAAACCGCCCCGCCGTGTTGTCGCGGGACGTCGAACCTCCGCCATCGAACGCAAGTTGTATAGACAATGATTGCGCCCGACGCTCGTTTCGATTCCTCCGTCGAATATCGCTTCACGCGAAAGGCCCGCCAAATCTGAAGGCGCCTCGCACGTCGTCAGCGAAAACCCCACTTCTGCCAATATCTTCAATTCGTTATCTTGTATATACAACTATGCTGATGAAACAGCCGGGTTGAATGTGCTGCTCCCTACGAGGGCGCACCGACGATCCTATTGGAGATTCCAAGTCGATGAAGAAACTCGCCCTGTGCATCGCGATCCTGGCGGTCGCGACCTCCGCCTCCGCCAAGGAGTGGTCCACTGTCCGGTTCGGGGTCGACGCGAGTTATGCCCCGTTTGAATCGAAGAGCACGGACGGCAAGCTGGCCGGCTTCGACATCGATCTGGGCAACGAGATCTGCAAGCGTCTGAACGCGAAGTGCGTGTGGGTCGAGAGCGCGTTCGACGGCATGATCCCGGCGCTGAAGGCACGGAAGTTCGACGGCGTGCTGTCGTCGATGTCGATGACGCCGCAGCGTGAAGCGCAAATCGCATTTTCGACGAAGCTGTTCCACACGCCGACGCGGCTCGTCGCGAAAAAAGGCGTGAATCTGAAACCAACGGCGGAATCGCTGAAGGGCAAGACGATCGGCGTCGAGCAGGGGACGATCCAGGAGGCGTATGCGAAGGCGAACTGGGCGCCGCTGGGCGTGCAGATCGTGCCGTACCAGGATCAGGACCAGGTGTATGCGGATCTGGTCTCCGGCCGTCTCGATGCGGCGTTGCAGGACGCGGTGCAGGCCGACATGGGCTTCCTGAAGACCGCGCGCGGCGCAGGTTTCGCGTTCACCGGCGGCGACCTGAGCGATCCGAAGGGCGCGCTCGGCAACGGCGCCGCCATCGGCCTGCGCAAGGAAGATACCGACCTGAAGACGAAGATCGACAAGGCCATGGCCGACATGATCAAGGACGGCACGTACAAGAAGATCGAAGCCAAGTACTTCAGCTTCGACGTGTACGGCAGCTGACAGGCAATGGCGCGGGAGCATCCAGCGCCCGTATGGCGTCCTGCACATTCACACCATCATGCAAACACGAACCCATTCGCTGATTTCCCCGTCGCTCGGCACCGAGCGGCAACTGACGAGCTTCCACTACGGTCCGACGGGCGGACAGAAGATCTACATCCAGTCGTCGCTGCATGCCGACGAGCTGCCGGGCATGCTGGTCGCCTGGGAATTGCGCAAACGCCTCGATGCCCTCGAGACGGCGGGCAGGCTGCGCGGCGAAATCGTCATCGTGCCGGTACCCAATCCGATCGGCCTCAACCAGCGGGTGCTCGGCCACATGGTCGGCCGCTTCGAAAGCGGTACCGCGGCGAACTTCAATCGCAACTTCCACAACCTTGCCGAGCTCGTGATGCCGCGCATCGAGCCTCACCTGACCGCCAACGCGCAACAGAACCTGCTCGCCGTGCGCACCGCGATGCGCGAGGCGCTCGACGAGCAAACGCCGGCCACGGAGCTCGAATCGCAGCGCCTCGCGCTGCAGCGCCTGTCATATGACGCCGACGTCGTGCTCGACCTGCACTGCGACTTCGAAGCGGCGATGCATCTGTTCACGAATCCCGACACGTGGGCCGACGTCGAGCCACTCGCGCGTTATCTCGATGCGAAAACGTCGCTGCTCGCGCTCAATTCGATCGGCAATCCGTTCGACGAGATTCACAGCTTCAGTTGGTCCGAGCTGCGTGCCCGTTATGGCGAACGCTATCCGATTCCCCATGGTTCGATCTCGGTGACGATCGAACTGCGCGGCCAGTCGGACGTGAGCTACGCGTTCGCCGAGCATGACGCGAATGCGATCATCGAATACCTGACGTTTCGCGGTGTCATCGACGGCACACCCGCACCGTTGCCGAAACTCGCGTTCGCGGCCACGCCTTTCTCCGGCAGCGAACCGCTCGTCGCACCGATCTCCGGCGTACTCGTGTTCCGCGCGCCGCTCGGTGTGTGGGTCGATCCCGGCGAGGCGATCGCCGACATCGTCGATCCGCTGACCGGTCGCGTCGTCACGATCAAGAACGCCGTCGCCGGCGTACTGTATGCGCGGCAACGCACGCGCTTCGCCACTGCGGGGATGGAGGTCGCGTGTGTCGCGGGAGCCGAGCCTATTCGGAGCGGCTCGCTGCTGCCGAACTAAGCCGGTCGCATGACGCGGCCCGGCGCACCGGCGATGATTGGCCCGCGTCCGAAGTATCGGAAAAACGGCAGAGGCCACTCGATGTCCGTCGCAAACCGGCGTGGCAACTTCGATGACGTACGCGGTTCGGGCCACGCGTACGTCATCGGATGATCGGGACGGTCTTCAAGGTGGCGTCATGGCTCGTCGAGCATGCCGCACCATGTTGCACCACCCGCCATCCGAATCTCGTCAGCCCAGAATGTCCCGCCAGCACGAGAGCTTCTGCTCGAACGACAGCATCGCATTTGCCGGGCTCGACGAAGGCAGCACGAGCGTGTCGTACCCCGCCGCGCCGATCGCCTCTGCAAACCGCCCTGCCGTCTTGCCGTTGAAACACACGCGCTTGAGCAGCGGCGCATGCTCCCTCAATGCATCGAAATCATTCGGCTTCGCATGGCGAATCGCCGAATCGAGGCTGCCCTCGCGATGACACGCGGCCAGCACGTCCCAGATCCCGATCCCGTGCGACAGCACGCGCTCGAGCCGCGCGTCGTACGCAAGCTCGTGCAGCGCGGGCTCGCCGAGCACCGTGCCGAGCAACCGCCAGAACTGGTTGCGCGGATGCGCGTAGTACTGCGCAGCATCGAGCGACGCCTCGCCCGGAAAGCTGCCGAGAATCATCGTATGCGTATGCGCCGCGACGACCGGCGGGAACCCTCGCAGCATCACGCGCCTCCGCCCGGCCCGCCCGAACGCGGCCCGTCGCCGTGCGCATCGAGATGGCGCCACAGCGCCGGCAGCATGCACTCGGTGACCATCAACGGCTTGCCGTGACGCTGGAACACCGAACGCCGCGCGGCGAACGAATGCGGTGCTCGCGCACCGTCAAGCGCATGCGTCGCCAGCGCATACAGCGGATGGCCGGCGATCACGCGCCGGCTGACGAGCGCCGAACGCTCGACTTGCGGATCGCTGTACAGCAGTTCCGCCAGCGGCCGCGTGCGCAGCCGCCGCATGGCCTGCCACACGCCCTTGCTGGCCGCGAGCGGCGCGATGCTGTGCGCGGCGACGTAC
>NZ_CAJNKE010000088.1 GCF_905232215.1 Burkholderia sp. LMG 13014 | reverse complement strand
CGCGCTTCATGCTGACGCCGGCCACCGATCCGCGCACGCTGCGCCGCACGCGCTTCCTGCGCTCGCCGCTCGTGCACCCGTCGGTCATGCTGCGCATCGACGCCGTGCGAGAAGTGGGCAACTATCGCGTGAAATACCGCGCAGCCGAGGATCTCGATCTTTTTTTACGGTTAATGCAACGCTACGATTGCGCGAACCTGCCCGAGCTCGGCCTCTATTACGAGCTCAACGAGGGCGGGATCAGCGCGACCAAGCGCCGGCGCCAGCTGGTGTCGACGCTCACGCTGCTGCTGAGCCACTTCAACGCGCTGAACCCGTACGACTGGGCCGGCCTCGCCAAGAACCTGCTGCATTTCGTGACGCCGTACCGCACGCTGCAGCGGATCAAGCAGACGCTGTTCGCCGCGCGGCCGTCCGCGTGACGCGGATCCGGCGCTTACGGTCATTTCGACGCTTTATTTTTTCTTTTTTTCATGTCCGCCACCTCCCCGCTGCGCATCGCGCTCGTCTGCAACACGGCCTGGGCGATCTACACATATCGCCACGGGCTGATCCGTGCGCTCGTCGCGCGCGGCGCCGAGGTCATCGTGATCGCGCCGCACGACCGCACGGTGCCGCTGCTCGAGCAGATGGGCTGCCGCTACGTGGCGCTCGCGGTCGCGTCGAAAGGCACGAGCCCGCGCGAGGATCTCGGCACGCTCGCCGCGCTGACGCGTCACTACCGCGCACTGCGGCCCGATCTCGTGTTCCATTACACGATCAAGCCGAACATCTACGGCTCGGTCGCCGCGTGGCTCGCGCGCGTGCCGTCGATCGCGGTGACGACCGGGCTCGGCTACGTCTTCATCCAGAAAAGCCGCGCGGCCAGCGTCGCGAAGCGCCTGTACCGGTTCGCGTTCCGCTTCCCGCGTGAAGTGTGGTTCCTGAACCGCGACGATCTCGCGACCTTCACCGACGAGCGGTTGCTCGCGCATCCCGATCGCGCGCGGCTGCTGCACGGCGAAGGCGTCGATCTCGAACAGTTTGCGCCGGTGCCGCCGCCCGCCGGCGAGGCCCCCGTCTTCATCCTGATCGGCCGGCTGCTGTGGGACAAGGGCGTGCGCGAATACGTGGAGGCCGCGCGCATCGTGCGCGCGCGCTTCCCGAACGCACGCTTCCAGCTGCTCGGGCCGCTCGGCGTCGACAATCCGAGCGCGATCGGCCGCGCCGATGTCGACGCATGGACCGCCGAAGGCGTCGTCGAGTATCTCGGCGAAGCGCACGACGTGCGCCCCCATATCGCGGCGGCCGACTGCGTCGTGCTACCGTCGTACCGCGAAGGCGTGCCGCGCACGCTGATGGAAGCGTCGGCGATGGGCCGCCCGATCGTCGCGACCGATGTGCCGGGCTGCCGCGACGTCGTCGCCGACGGCGAAACGGGCTTCCTGTGCCGCGTGCGCGACAGCGCGAGCCTCGCGGAGCAGTTGCTCCGCATGATCGAACTCGGCACGGCCGGACGCGACGCGATGGGTGCGCGCGGCCGGCACAAGGTCGCGGTGGAATTCGACGAGCAGCAGGTCGTCGAGCGCTACCGGCAAACCATTCATTCATTGACAGGCATTACCCTCTGAAGGAGCACCTCTGCAATGACCGCTAAAGGCACCATCCTCGTTACCGGCGGTGCGGGCTACATCGGCTCGCACACGGCCGTCGAGCTGCTCGACAACGGCTACGACGTCGTGATCGTCGACAACCTCGTCAACAGCAAGGCCGAATCCGTGCGCCGCATCGAGCGGATCACGGGCAAGACGCCCGCGTTCCATCAGGTCGACGTGTGCGACGAAGCCGCGCTCGCCAAGGTGTTCGACGCGCATCCGATCACCGGCACCATCCACTTCGCGGCGCTCAAGGCCGTCGGCGAATCGGTCGCGAAGCCGCTCGAGTACTACCAGAACAACCTCGGCGGCCTGCTCGCCGTGCTCAAGGTGATGCGCGAGCGCAACGTCAAGCAGTTCGTGTTCAGCTCGTCCGCGACCGTGTACGGCGTGCCCGAGCGCTCGCCGATCGACGAATCGTTCCCGCTGTCCGCGACGAACCCGTACGGCCAGTCGAAGCTGATCGCCGAGCAGATCCTGCGCGACCTCGAGGTCTCCGACCCGTCGTGGCGGATCGCGACGCTGCGCTACTTCAACCCGGTCGGCGCGCACGCGAGCGGGCTGATCGGCGAGGATCCGGCCGGTATCCCGAACAACCTGATGCCGTATGTCGCCCAGGTCGCGGTCGGCAAGCTCGAAAAGCTGCGCGTGTTCGGCTCCGACTACCCGACGCCGGACGGCACGGGCGTGCGCGACTACATCCACGTCGTCGATCTCGCGAAGGGCCACATCGCCGCGCTCGACGCGCTCGCGAAGCGCGACGCAAGCTTCGTCGTGAACCTCGGCACGGGCCAGGGCTACAGCGTGCTGGAAGTCGTGCGGGCGTTTGAAAAGGCGTCGGGCCGGCCGGTGCCGTACGAGCTCGTCACGCGCCGCCCGGGCGACATCGCCGAGTGCTACGCGAATCCGCAGGCCGCGGCCGACATCATCGGCTGGCGCGCGACGCTCGGCATCGAAGAAATGTGTGCCGACCACTGGCGATGGCAGGAGGGGAACCCCCGCGGTTTTGTATAATCCGCTGTCCATTTTTCGAGCGGTCCCATGCTCAGCTTCGCGTCCGGCTTCATTGTCTCCCTGCTCGTCACGCTGTTCATCGTGCGCTACGCGCACCTTCACGAGAAATTCTCGATCGACAGCGACCTGGCCGGCGTGCAGAAATTCCACGTGCGGCCCGTGCCGCGGGTCGGGGGCATCGGGATCCTCGCGGGCGTCGTCGTCGCGGCGCTGCTGCTCATGCAGCGCTACCCGACGATCGCCGGCAGCATTCTCGGCATCGTTGCCTGCGGCATGCCGGCGTTCCTGTCCGGCCTGGTCGAGGACCTGACCAAGCGCGTGTCGCCGCGCGCGCGGCTGCTCTGCACGATGGGCGCGGCCGCGCTCGCGTTCTGGCTGATGAAAATCGCGGTCACGCGCATCAGCGTGCCGCCGCTCGACTTCCTGCTCAGCTATGCCGCCATTTCGGCGTTCGTCACCGTGCTTGCGGTCGCGGCGCTCGCGAATGCGGTCAACATCATCGACGGCTTCAACGGGCTCGCGTCGATGGTCAGCTTCATGATGTTCGCGTCGCTCGCGTACGTGGCGTTCCAGGTCGGCGACCCGGTCGTCATGTCCGCGTCGATCATCATGATGGGCGCCGTGCTCGGCTTCTTCCTGTGGAATTTCCCGGCCGGCCTGATCTTCCTCGGCGACGGCGGCGCGTATTTCATCGGCTTCATGCTCGCGGAGCTCGCGATCATGCTCGTGATGCGCAACCGCGAGGTATCCGCGTGGTACCCGGTGCTGCTGTTCATGTACCCGATCTTCGAGACCTGCTTCTCGATCTACCGGAAGAAATTCATCCGCGGGATGTCGCCCGGCATTCCGGACGGCGTGCACCTGCACATGCTCGTGTACAAGCGGCTGATGCGCTGGGCCGTCGGCACGAAGCACGCGCACGACCTGACGCGCCGCAATTCGCTGACGTCGCCGTACCTGTGGCTGCTGTGCCTCGTCGCGGTGATACCCGCGACGCTGTTCTGGCGGCACACGGTGCATCTGTTCGTGTTCGTCGTGCTGTTTGCGCTGACCTACGTGTGGCTGTACCTCAGCATCGTGCGGTTCAGGGCGCCGCGGTGGATGGTGGTGAGGAAACATCGACGCAGCCACTGAGCCGCATGCCGACTTCCAGACAAAAAAAGCGCCCTGCAGGGCGCTTTTTTTTGTCTTGCCGTTCGGTTCACGGCCCGGGGCCGCATCACCCGTTCGATGCGGCGCGCACCGACGGGACGCTCTGCAACACGGGGGCAATGGCCGTCTGATATTCCGGCACCCAGCGCCGCAGGTCGCGCCGCACTTCGTCGTCGGGCAGTACACGATGCTGCATCAGCCACGGCAGCAGCTCGTCGAGGAAATTGTCCGGCACTTCCCGTGCGCGTGCGATCCGCAGCTTCGGATGCGGTGTGCGCGTCGTCGCCTCGTCGTCCGCGAGCAGCTCCTCGTAGAGCTTCTCGCCGGGCCGCAGCCCGGTGAACTCGATGCGGATCTGCTCTTCCGCGAAACCGTACAGGCGGATCAGGTCGCATGCGAGATCGACGATCCTCACCGGTTCGCCCATGTCGAGGATGAAGATCTCGCCGCCATGCCCCATGCTCGACGCCTGCAGCACGAGCTGCGACGCTTCCGGGATCGTCATGAAGAAACGCGTGATCTCCGGATGCGTGACCGTCACCGGGCCGCCCTTCGCGATCTGCTGCTGGAATTTCGGGATCACGCTGCCCGCGCTGCCCAGCACGTTGCCGAAGCGCACGGTCTCGAACTGCGTGCGCTCGCTCGTCTGCTGCAACGCCTGGCAGGCCATTTCGGCCAGACGCTTGCTCGCGCCCATCACGTTGGTCGGATTGACCGCCTTGTCGGTCGAGATCAGCACGAAATGACGGACCTCGTGGCGAATCGCCGCGCGGGCCACGCGATAGGTGCCGAGCACGTTGTTGCGCAAGGCCTGCCACGCGTTGTGCTCCTCCATCAGCGGCACATGCTTGTAGGCGGCCGCATGGAACACGATGTGCGGCGCGTGACGCGACATCACCTGGTCGAGCAGCAGCGAATCCTTCGCGTCGCCGATGATCGGCAGGACCGGCAGGTCGGGGAAGCGCTCGCGCAGCTCCTCGGTCAGCCGGTACATCGCGTACTCGGACAGGTCGAACGCGACGAGCTGCGCCGGCGCGAAGCGCAGGATCTGCCGGCACAGCTCGGATCCGATCGAACCGCCCGCGCCCGTCACCATCACGACGCGACCGCGCAGCAACGCCTCGACGTGCGGCGTATCGATCGTCACGGCCTCGCGACCGAGCAAATCCTCGAGATCGATGTTCCGCACTTGCGACAGGAAGCCCTGCCCCGGCATCAGTGCGGTCAGCGAAGGCAGCACCATCGCCTTCACGCCGGCCCGCACGCACAACGTCGCGACGCGGCGCTGCACCTCGACCGACGCCGACGGAATCGCGATGATCGCGTATTCGACCTTCATCGCGTCGGTCCAGTGCTTGAGGTCGTTGAACGAGCCCAGCACCTTGTGACCGTATATCTCGCGGCCCTGCTTGGTGACGTCATCGTCGAGCAGGCCGACGAGGCGCCATTCGCCGGAGCGCGACAGCTCGCGCGCGAGGCTCGCACCGGCCGTGCCGGCGCCGAGCACCAGCACCGGCTTGCCCTTCCCGACGAGCCCGCCGTACAGGTAGTACTCCTTGGTCGCGCGATACAGCGCGCGGGCGCCGCCCATCACCAGGAACAGCATCAGCGGCGACACGAGCAGTACCGAGCGGGGAATGATCGGCGTCGGCTGGAACATCACGGCGCCGATCATCACGATCACGCCGCCGCCGGCCACCGCCTTCGAGATGCGCATCAGGTCGGGCAGGCTCGCGAATACCCACAGCCCGCGATACAGGCCGAACCCGTGGAACATCAGCGCGTACACGGGCAGCACCCATGTCAGCGCCATCAGCGCGCCGCGCAGGAACTCATGCGGGACGCTACCGTTGAAACGAACGAGATAAGCGAACAACCACGCGGCAAGCACCGCCGTCAGGTCGAACAGGAAAGCACTCAACGACAGCCACGATGCTTTGGATCGCAACATCGGCGGGAAACCTCATGATTTGTTTTCGGCGGCCGTCCGAATCCGGCGCCAGCGCATGTCGATGACAAGCCCGAGACATACGAGAACGCCGTACCAGGCGGCAAACAGCAACCACTGCTGCGGCTCCGGGCGACCCAATGCCCACAGGGCAACGATTATGCCCGCGAGCATGATGAGGTACCAATATACGGCGGTGCGTCCATGACCGATGCCGGATCGCACCATCCTTTGATAATAATGCTCCCGGTGCGCCTGCCAGAACTTTTCACCGCGTAACAAACGTCTCACGAGTGTTACAGATGCATCGGCAATAAAGGGCGCGAACACCATCGCCGGGAACCAGATCGGCCAGACCCCGTGTCGCCAGCCCCAGTAGCCGAGCGCGCCCGCCATGAACCCGAGCGGAATGGAGCCCGCATCGCCGAGGAACAGCTTCGCCGGATGGAAATTCAGCAACAGGAAGCCCAGCGCGGCACCGGCGATTGCGGCGGCACCGGCGACAAGATCCGGGGACGGATGTGCGCCGGCCAGCGCCGCCACCGCATAGGCCCCGAAACCGAACAGCGCCATCCCGCCTGCCAGGCCGTCCGCACCGTCCATGAAGTTGTAGAGGTTGGTCAGCCAGACCATGGCGAAACCGACACCCGCAAGCAGCCACCATGGGGCAGCGGCCGGATAGCTGGCGATCAGCGCGACGACCGCGGCCAGATGCGCGGCGAACCTGACACGGGCCGGCAACCCGTGCCGGTCGTCGAATTGCGACAGGGCTGCCAGCGCCGCCGCCGCGACGGCGATCAGCCAGATCCGCGGCGCGAACCCCAGCATCGCAAGCACGGAGACCGGCACGATGCCCCAGCCGCCGACGCGCGGCGTCGGACGCACGTGTAACGAACGATCGTTTGGAATGTCGGTGGCTAGCCGCCACGCCAGCCCGGTGGCGAGCAGCGTGCGCAGGATCGCTGTGGTCGCGACGGCGCAGGCCAGCGCCATCGCGGCGGCAGTCGGCCACGTGGAAATCGCGAAATGCATGTCGGTTATTGTTCCGTATCGCGCGAACGATACCATGCCGCCGTCGCTTCGAGCCCCTGCCGGGTCGAATGCGGGGGGCGCCAGTCGAGCACCCGCGCGATGCAGCCGGTATCGAGCTGCAGGCCGCCCGTCAGGCGGTCGATCGCGGCAGTCCGGCCGGTCAACTTGCCCACCGCGCGCAACACCCCGACCGGAACCGGAAACAACCGCGCCGGCTTGCCGAGCGCATCGCCGACCATCTGCAGCAGTTCGGTCACGGACGGTGCGTCGTCGTCGGCAACGTGAAAGCAGCCCTGCGCCGCACGCGGGTCGGTCGCGCAGTGCAGCAACGCATCCGCGAGATTGTCGACGTAGACCAGACTGCGGCGCGCCGCGCGCGATCGCATCCATCATCCGCAGGAAGTTGGCGCGCACACCGGGGCCATAGACGAGCGGCGGACGAACGATCACGACGTCGAGGCCGGTTTGCGACGCAAACTCGACCAGCGCCTGCTCGGCCTCGAGTTTCGACCGCCCGTACGCATCTTCCGGATGCGGCGGCACACGCTCGTCCAGCGGCACGCCGCCGTCGGACTCCGCCACCGCCTTCACGCTGCTGACGAACACCATGCGCCGGACGTTGCGGCGATGCGCGGCTTGCGCAACCCGCAACGCGCCTTCGACGTTTGCCGCGCGAAATGCGGCAGCCGGATCGTCGGCGTCGTCACGCATCACGTGGACGCGCGCCGCGAGGTGCACCACGCAATCCGGCTCGAACGCAGCCGGCCACGCGTCGGCGAGGCCCGCGAAGTCGTCGGCGGGATGAACCCACTCGCGAACACCGGCAACACACGCGCCCGAGCGGCGCACGAGCCCGCTCGCGGTATGCCCGCGACGCTGCAGCGCCAGGCAAAGCGCACGGCCGACGAACCCGTTCGCCCCGGTCACGAGCACATCGCTCATAGACATTTCCAGCCGAAGCGGTTGAAGAACTTGAATGCCGACGCCGAGAACATCCGGATGTGCGCGAAGCCCTTGCGCGAAGCGCCGCCGCCATAGTGCGACACCCGCACGGTCGGCACGTACGCCACCCGCGCAACATCGAGCGTGCGCAAGCTCAGGTCGTAGTCTTCGAAATACAGGAAATAGCGCGGATCGAAGCCGCCGAGCTTCTTGAGGAGGTCGGTCCGGAACAGCATGAAGCAGCCGCTGACGATCGGCGGATCCCACACGATGTCGCGATCGTTGATCACGTCCCGCATTTCATATCGGGACAGCCGCGACGAGAAAAACCGCCTGAACCGCGCCGGCAGGAAGCCCCGCACGGCCAGATCCAGCACCGTCGGATAGCGGCGGCACAGATACTGAAGATGGCCGTCGCCGTCATCGATCCTCGGCGTCAGCAGGCCGACCTCCGGATGGGCATCGAAAAACTTCAGCGCGTGCGTGAGCGCATCGGGCTCGACGTCGATGTCCGGATTCAGCACCAGATGGTAGCCGCCGTCCGCGCGCTCGATCGCGAGATTGTGCCCTCGCCCGTATCCGACGTTACCCTGGCCGCTCACGGTCACATGGCGGATCCCGGCGGCATCGAGCACGGCCGGGTTCCATCCGGCGTCGGCAAGGCCGCCGTTGTCGATCATGTACAGGTCGACGGTAAATCCGGGGCGGAACTTGCGCGTCGCGTCGACGGCGACACACAAGCGCTCGAGCGTGCGCGCAAGCACCGTCGCGTCGGGCCGATAGACGACGACGGATACCGACAACCGGCTATCTGAACCGCCCGTCACGCCGGCCGCCCACGCTGGTCTGCACCACGCATGCAGGCGCACCCTGCCGCTGCGATGCCACGTCGAACGCGCACCGGGGTCATGCCGGACAGGCCGACCGCTACGCGTTCGTCAACGCGCCGCCAGGTACTGCGTGATGATTTCATCGGGATTTCCGTCTGCCTTTACCTGCCCGTGATCGAGCCACACGACGCGATTGCACAGCGTCCTCAACAGGTCCATGTCGTGCGACACGCAGACCATGATGCTGGCCTTGTCGATGAACTCCGTCATCCGCTGCTTGGCCTTGGCGATGAAAGACGCGTCGCCGCCGGCAAACACTTCGTCGAGAATCAGGATTTCCGGATGAACGGCCGTGGCAATTGCAAACGCCAGCTTCATGTACATGCCGGTCGAATAGTATTTCACCGGCGTATCGATGAATTCTTCCAGCTCCGTGAATTCAATGATTTCGCCTTCCAGGCGGCGCAACTCGTCTTTCGAATAGCCGAGAATGCTGCCGCTGAAATAAATATTGTCACGCCCGCTGAATTCGGGATTGAAGCCGGCGCCGATCTCGATGAGCGGCGCGACGCGCCCGGTGATCTTGACGTCGCCGGACTGCGCGGAGTAAATGCGGCAAATGGTCTTCAGCAGCGTGCTCTTACCCGCGCCATTGTGCCCGACGATACCCACGCGATCGCCGCGCCGAATCGTCAGACTGACATTCTTCAACGCCCAGAAATCCGTGAATTTCGAATGGGATTTCGAACGGAAAAACTGCGCAAGGTAGTCTTTCAGACTCGGCGTCTTGTCATGGTAAAGTCGAAATTTGAGCGACACATTTACCACTTCAATCGAAGACATAATCAAAGCCTAAAGATGAGTTTGTTCTCGTAGGACCGAAAGAGCTTGAGTCCGATCGAGAAGCTTGCGATCGCAGCGACCAACGCGATGCCGATTACCGTCAACGACGGCAATTCCGAGCGATAAATCGGTGCGCGGAACAGATCCACGAAATAGAGCAGCGGATTGAAGCGCAGGATGTTTTGCAGCGACGGCGAAATGGCGCTCGGCTGGTACATGATCGGCGTCAGGAAGTACAACGCCTGCATCAGCACGCCGATCAGATGCTGCAGATCCCGGAAATACACCATCGCAACCGACAGCATCAGCGCGAGACCGAGCGCGAAGAAATACAGGATCGCGAAAGAAATCGGGAGAAAGAACAAGGCCGGACTGATGCGCGCGCCCACGACAAACGCGATGACGAACAGCGCAACCAGGCCGAACAGCGAATCCAGCAGGCACCCGATCGCGGTCGAGATCGGGAAGATCAGCTTCGGGACATAGACTTTCTTGATCAGCCCTTCGTTCGAGACGATCGAGCTGCCCGCCTGCACCACGCATCCGCTGAAGAAGTTCCACGGCACCGTGGCCGCGAACAGGAAAATTGCGTAGTCACGCAGGCCGAGGCGGAAGATATGCGAGAACACGACGGCCGACACCGTCATCATCATCAGCGGATTGAGAATCGTCCACAAATAGCCGAAGATGGTCCGGCGGTAACGGGCCAGCAGTTGCTGCGTCACCAGTTGGTACAGCACGTGCCGATAGGCAAACAGCTCTTTGGTAAACATTATCGAGTTCAGTTGAAACCGGCAATTTGGCAAAATCGGCATGCAAACCAGCCCCGGCGACCGCTCGGCGGCCACGGATCCGATACGGCGAACGGCTCTCCACGTTTCGCGTCGGACTCCGGCCCGGATCGGAGGGGGCGCAAATTATAGCGCACCGGTTGCACGATCAGCGACCGATCCGACGCAGGATTACCCTTGCCGCTTCGCCGCCGACGCGAACTTCCGCTTGATCCGCCCCATTACGCCACGAGAAATCAGATAGAAGCGGCGCAATACCCAGATTCCGGGAATCCGCAGCGCGATCGCGCGAAGCCGGCTCCTCGACACCGCGATCGGATACATGATCTTCGCGAGCTCTTCGGCGTACTTCATCACCTCGTTCGGCGTCATCTGCAGCACCATGCCGTCCCGGGCCTGCACCGCTTTCTGATAGTAGTCGTCCAGCTCCTGCTGACGGACCGATGCAACCGAGTCTTGAGCAGGCACCCGATACTCGGATGTCACCTTCTCGACGAGCTCGAAATCGTTGCGCTGGCAATAACGCACCCACAAGTCCCAGTCCTCGAGGCGATCCAGTTGCACGTTGAACCCGCCGTACTGCTCGAACAGCGCGCGCCGGAACAGGATCGCCTGAATCGGAATGAAGTTGTGATGCCAGATCGCCGCCCTCGAGAAACCCTCGCGGTACGCCACGTAGCGGCTGGCGACCCGGTACACCCACGGATCATGACTGACGATTTCCGTGTCCACCTGGAACGCGAGCGCATACGCGCCGGCCAGATCCGGACGGCTGTCGAGCTTGCGCGCGAGCACTTCGACGTGGTCGGCAAACAGCAGGTCGTCGTCATCGAGAAAACACGCGTACTTGCCGGTCGCCGCCTCGAGCCCGACATTGCCGGCGACGCAGCGCCCTGCTTTCGGAATCGGGTGATACTGCACCCGCGCAAGCGCGCCCGATGCCCGAACGGACTCGACGAACGACTGCGCCGTCTCCGAGCCGTCCTCCACCACCACGAGTTCGACGTTCGGGTAGGTCTGATGCACGACCGATTGCACGGCCTCTTTCAGCTTGCCCAGACGCCCCGCACACGTGCGCACCACGATGCTCACGAGCGGAGGGTCCGCCGGCAGTTGCTCGAACGTTTGAAACGCCCCTTCGCGAGATTGCTCGTAATCCCACCCGCGGAACGGGAATACGATGTCCGACTGCTTGCGCGTTCGCAGGAAATAGACACTGTCGCGCAGGATCGTCATCAGGTTCGCAAACAGGCCCTTGACGCGCCCCTGGATCGGCAGCGGGATCATGAACAACCCGAGATACATCGCGAGTCCGCCGACGATCTGGCGCAGCGTGCCGTACCGCATGCGCAACAGGACGTTCGCCCGCGTGCTGCCGAAAAACTGCACCGGCTTCAGCTCGTTCGCGGTTTCATAGGTGTAGTGCCAGCACACGGCGTCGACGCAGTACTTGATGACATGGCCTCGATCGCGAAGGCGATACGAAAGCTCGACGTCTTCGCCGTACATGAACAATCGCGACTCGTAACCACCGACCTGTTCCAGCGCGCTGCGCCGGAACAGCATGCACGCGCTTGACGCCCAGCTCACCTCGAGCGTGACAGGGTCGTAGTACTTCGGATGCTCGTACGGCTTTTGCCTGAACTCCCAGCCCGCGACCCGCGCATCGTCGGCGACGGCGCGGCGCACCGCGCGCTCGATGGCATTCGCCTCATACGTCAGGTCGACGTTGGTGACCAGAAAGAATTCCGACTGGCCCGCCGCAAGGTTGGCGTTGTGCCCTGCGCCGAAGCCGACGTTTGCCCCCGTGTCCAGCGACACCGACCGGAACCGCTCGCCGAATCGCGCGATCAGGTCGCGCAGCGCCTCGACGGTGCGATCCTTCGAACCGTTGTCCCGGATCAACACCGTGATCTTGTCGAGCGGATACTGCTGCGCGACGAGACTCTCCCAGAAACCTGCAAGCCAGCGCTCGGAATTGTATGTAACGATGGAAATATCGATACAAGGTAGGTCGGTTGTGCTCAGACTGGACATTGATTCCAAAGGGTGACCGGGGGGAAAGAGGGATTCTGTCATGTCTGCTCGCCTGAACGAGGGACGGGATACAAAGCGGCGGCGTCCCGGGACAGCCGCTCGCGTTGCAGCTGCCTGGCCGGCGCTGGAGCCGGCACTGGAAACGACATGGGCAGCCCCCGGACGACAGGGTGCTCCCGCTCCCGCCACGGATGCCTCTCGTACACCACGAGACACCCGTGCGAATGGACGACTCTCGAGTCGAGGAGAGCCGCAAACGCATTGCGATCAGGCCGTTACCGCCGACACCCGGCCCGTTGAACCACTTGGACTATCTGAACCGGTTCGACCACCTGACGGTAGGCCCGACAAAGGCGGCATTGTCGCATGAATGACTCAGCGGATAATGTTAAAAGGTGTTTCACGGCCTGTCGAGTTGCGTCCTGGCGGCGTTCCCGCGACGTCCTTGCCTGCCGCGGCCCGCCCAGGCCAGCCGCTCCCTGACCGCACGCACCGGACGGGGGCATTCGCGGAAAAGGCGCATCAGCGGTCATGTACAATCTCGGCCGTTGTCACTTGCCGCCTCTGCCGATCGAGGCCGACACTCCGTGTATCCGGTGTGTTAACGTGTTCTCGTTCGAGGCTGCGCATTCATCACATGAAACTGACGATTCAAGGTACTGCTCGCCTCTCCAAGCGTGTTCTGTCGCGGCTACGACATCGCATGACGGCGGGCCGTGTGCCCGCACTCCGTGGCAACACGGCCGCCAGCCCCAACGGCACGGCTCCGTCGCAAGTCGACCGCGACCCGGGAAGCGACGCACGATTTCGAGCGTTCATCGAAGACAAGCTCGATCGCGACGCCTATCTGTTCAACAATCCTGACGTGAAGGCCGCCGGCGTCGACCCCGTCGAACACTGGCTGAAGTGGGGCATCGATGAAGGTCGCTCGATCGCACCGCGCACGGACGTCGTGATCGGCGACATGGATCATATCGAAGGCGCGTCGTGGCAGTACTTCCGCTGGAAGGGGCGCCCCGTCGCGGTCCGGGTGCGTCGCCCCATCGGGCGCATCCTCGATCAGATCGCCGAACAGGCCGAATTCGATCTCGGGATCGTGGCGGCCGGCGCGAAAGCGATCGGCAATCTTCGCGAATTCGACGCAACCGACCTGCTGGCTCGCGACGGCGTTCACGTGTCGAGAATCTTCGAATCGCTGTCGGTGGTGCCGCGTACGGTCGTCGCGACGCCGTTCCTGTGTACCGGCGGCGCCGAAAAATACGTGGCCGACCTCGTGCAGACGCTCGGCGATTCGGTCGCCGAACCAATTCTCGTGGTGGTGACCGAGGCAACCGAAAAGGAATCCGCCGGCTGGGAAGCGCTGAACATCCTCGCGCCACTCAAGCGGCACGAGGTGCTGTTCTGGCGTGACGCATGCGGCCCGGGCCACGCCAGTGCGGCCGTATTCGCCCGTTTTCTCAACGCCCTTCGGCCCAATACGATCATTATCAACAACAGCCGGGTCGGTCTTGACGCGGTTGCCCAATTCGGCCGCGGCCTGTCCCAGTACGCGAAGATCTTCTGCACGTTCTTCAGCCTCGGCGTCAACGGCATCGGTGCCCCTTACGGCGCACGCTTCCCGCGCCGCACGCTGTCCTATGCCGCGGCACTGACCGACAACGCACGCATGGCCGATACGCTCGAGCGCATGTGGGGCGGCATTCGCGGCCCCGGCGTCGTGGAGTTGCCGGCCAAGGCCATGCTGGTCGACGAGACGACATTCGCCGCGCGCCTGGCGCGCCGCGCGCCGCGCTGGGCCAACCCCGACCGGCATCGGCGCTGGCTGTGGGTTTCCCGCGTCGAACCGTTCAAGGGCACCGAGATCCTGGCCGCGCTCGCGCAACTGCGCCGCTCGGACGAATTCGACGTCTACGGCCCCGTTCACGGCAGCTTTGCGCAACTGGGCCTCTCCGCGCCGAACATTCATCACAAGGGCGTGCTCGAAAACGTGCCGGCCGCGGATTTCGTCGACTACGACGGTTTCATCTTCACCAGCCTGTTCGAAGGCATGCCCAACATCGTGCTGGAAATGAGCCAGCATGCGCTGCCGTTGATCCTCGCGGACGTTGGCGGACTGCGCGGTACGTTCGACGACTCGGCCGTCAAGTTCGTCGGCCACCAGCACCACGCCGCCGAAACCGCCGCGGCATTCAGCACGGCGATGGACGCGGTGTGCGGATCGACCGGCGCGGACATCGAGCGCATGATCGGTACCGCGTACCAGCAGGTGGTCGCCCGCCACTCCCCTGCCGCCTACTCGCAGAACGTCAAGACCATCTTCGGACTAGAAAGTGACTGACATTTCCGTCTTCATCGTTTTCCACAAAGAGGCGGCATTTGCGATTCCGGCTCTGGCGAGCATGCACCGACTGGTGAGCGTCGCGCGCGAATCGGGCTTGCGTATCGAAGCACGAGCACTGCTCGACAACCCCGACCCGCAGACGCTCGACATCGTGAAACAGCGCGGCGCGTGGCTGGACGCACTCGACGTCGTCTCGTGCGGCGACCTGGGCCTGACGAGAAACACGGGCGTCGACGTGGCAAGCGGCGAGTATCTCGCCTTTCTCGATGGTGACGACCTGTGGGGCAGCCAATGGCTGACGCGCGCATTTGCGTGCTCGCGCGACGAGCCGGCCGACACCCGCTCCATCTGGCACCCCGAAAGCCTGTTCTATTTCCATGAGAGCGACTACGACCGGCACTCGATGAACCATCTGCCGCACCCGTTGGCGCAATCGTTCCACTTCGTCCATCGGGCAAGCGACGAGGAAGGCTTCGATCGCAATTCGCTGTTCCTGAACAACATCTGGTCTGCCAACATTTTCGCGCACCGCAGCATTTACCAGCGGTTCCCGTACAAGCCTGTCGTGAAGTCGATGGGGCTCGGGATCGAGGACTGGACCTGGAACATCGAAACGCTGTGGTCCGACGTCGCACACCGGATCGTGCCGGATACCGTCCACATCATCCGCGTGAAGGAGATGGGCTCCCTGGGACAGAGCAATGCGAGCGAAGGGCTGCTCCCGCACATGCCGGAGCAGATTTTCCCCATCGTCGGGAAGCACGAGGATCACCCTCTCCAGGCCGACGGCACGGCCTGACAGACCCGGAATGCCCGTGAGCGGACCCGCGACGATGCGCGGTCCGGCACGGGGCGGTCCGGCAAGCGCTCAGTCCCGCCGGATTTCGGCGAGGCAAAGCGCCAGTGCATCGCGCCAGTCCGGTGCGGCAAGCCCGAACGTCCGCAACAGCTTTTCGTTCGACAAGCGTGAGTTTGGCGGCCGCACGGCGGGTGTCGGATATTCCGACGACGGAATCGGCACGACCAACGGACGCGACTCAAGCGCGGCGAGCTCGACGATCGCGCTCGCAAAACCATGCCACGAGGTTTCGCCACCGGCCGTCAGATGATAGACGCCCGAACGGGACGCCCACCACGCGGGCGCATCGTTGGCGGCAAGCGCCTGCGCGACGACGTGCGCGGTCATCGTGGCGATCGTGTTCGCCCAGGTCGGCGCACCGATCTGATCGGCAACGATCTTCAACTCCCGGCGTTCGGCCGCCAGCCGCAGCATCGTCAGCAGGAAGTTGCGTCCACGTGCGCCATACACCCAGCTGGTGCGAAAGACGATTGCGGCCGCGCCGACGGCCTCGATCGCACGCTCGCCGGCAAGCTTCGAGCTTCCGTAGACATTCTGCGGCGCGGGCGTATCGGTCTCGACATACGGCGAGGCCTTCGCACCGTCGAACACATAGTCGGTCGAGTAGTGGATCAACGCAGCGCCCAGCGCCTTCGCCTCCTCGGCCAGCACGCCCGGCGCGATCGCGTTGATACGCATTGCCGCGTCCTCGTCGCGCTCCGCCTGGTCGACCGCCGTATAGGCCGCGGGATTGACGATCAGCGTGGGCCGCACGTCGCGCACCACCGCCCGAATCCGGTCCGGATCGGCCAGGTCGAGTGCGGCACGGTCT
>NZ_CAJNKE010000087.1 GCF_905232215.1 Burkholderia sp. LMG 13014 | reverse complement strand
GCTTCGGCATCCGCGTGACGCTGCGCGAGCGCTTCGGTCAGCGCGGTGGCTTCCGCATGGCGCTGCGACGCGGCTTCGGCTTGCGCGGTGGCATCGGTATGACGCTGGGCGGCGGCTTCGGCGGCGGCGGTCGCGCTGGCGTGGCGCTGCTGCGCAGCCTCGGCATCGGCGGCCGCGGCCGTGTGGCGTTGCGCGGCGGCCTGCGCTTCGGTTTCCGCGGCGGCGTGACGTTCTGCCGCCGCCTGGGCTTCCGCTGCTGCGGCGCGCGCGAAGGCTTCCGCGCTGCGGGCCGCCTGTTGCGCGGCGTGGTGATCGTGGAGGAGCTGATCGACGCCCATGGTGAGCGAAGCGATCTGATCGTTCAGGTTCATGCGTGTCTTCTCTGCGTAAGACCCGCGATTTTAACCGCTGCGCCGGTAGCGGGCCGCGCGGGACGTGTAACAAAGTGCGCAAAGCGGCGTGAAGCACGCCGCTTTGTGTTACTTCAGGTAGCCCGCGGAGCCGAACCAGTCGAGCGCATCGCGCAGCCCTTCGCGGTACGGACGCGCACGGTAGCCAAGCTCGCGCTCGGCTTTCGCGGACGTGAAATACATCTTGTTCTTCGACATCCGCAGCCCGTCCACGGTGACGAACGGCTCCTTCTTCGTGAACTTCGCGACGGCTTCGGCACCGACCGCGAGCGGGTAGAGCGGCCAGCGCGGCAGCGCGATCGTCGGCGGCTTGCGGCCCGTCATCTGCGCGATGTCGGCGAGCATCTGCTGCAGCGGCAGGTTCTCGCCGCCGAGGATGTAGCGCTCGCCGATCCGGCCGCGCTCGAGCGCGAGGAAGTGGCCGTGCGCGACGTCGTCCACATGCACGAGGTTCAGCCCGGTGTCGACGAACGCGGGAATCTTGCCGAGCGCGGCTTCGACGATGATGCGGCCGGTCGGCGTCGGCTTCACGTCGCGCGGGCCGATCGGCGTCGACGGATTGACGATCACGGCCGGCAGCCCTTCGTCGGCGATCATCCGCTCGACCGCGCGTTCCGCGAGCACCTTGCTGCGCTTGTAGACGCCGATGGCCTGCTCGGCCGTGAGCGGCCGGTTTTCGTCGGACGGATCGCCGGCGCTCGTCACCTTCAGCGTCGCGACGCTGCTCGTGTACACGATCCGCTCGACGCCTTCCGCGCGTGCCGCGCGCATCGTCGCGACCGCGCCCTCGAGGTTCGCACGCTCGATCTCGTCGGGATCGGGCGCCCACAGCCGGTAGTCGGCCGCGACGTGCAGCAGGTAGCGCACGCCGCGCAGCGCGGCGCGCATCGATGCCTCGTCGCGCATGTCGCCGGTGACGATCTCGGCGTCGAGATCCGCGAGGTTCGTGCGCGGGCTGGTCGAGCGCACCAGCACGCGCACCGCATAGCCTTTCTGCTGCGCAATGCGCGCGACGGCCGAGCCGACGAAACCGGACGCGCCGGTGACGAGAACGAGATCGCGGGAGGTATCAGTCATGCGTTTCCTTCAGGGCCGCGCGCGAGCGGCGCGGCGGTTGAGCATCGGCGAGATTGTACGTGGTCGGCACGCGTGGCGACGCCAGGCCGTGACGGCGGTGAGCCGGCCCCGGCCCGTGTGCGAAGCGGCCGACGCGACTACAATGCCGGGCTTGAATGCAACGGGAGGGCGACGCGATGAGCCGCAATGAACTGGACGAACGGATCGAGACCTACCACGTGCGGGTGCGCGGCGTCGTGCAGGGCGTCGGCTTCCGTCATGCGACGGTGCGCGAGGCGCATGCGCTGAAGCTGCGCGGCTGGGTCGCGAATCTCGAGGACGGTACCGTCGAGGCGATGATCCAGGGCCCCGGCGCGCAGATCGACCGGATGCTCGCGTGGCTGCGTCACGGCCCGCCGGCCGCGCACGTGACCGAGGTGACGTTCGAGGAACGCCAGACCGAGAAGCGCTTCGAGCGTTTCCAGCAGCAGTAAGAGGCACGGAACGATCATGACGGGGTATCCGGAGGCCGGGCGCGGCCTCATGCTGTCGGTGACGGCGTCGATGTTGTTCGCGCTGATGTCCGCCTACGCCAAACTGCTCGCGCCGCTCACGGGGCTCGACATCTTCGCGTGGCGCGTGTTGTGGACCGCGCCGGGCGCGCTCGCGCTGATCGCACTGCGCGGCCGCTGGCCGGCGCTCGTCGACCTCCTGCGGCGCAGCGTGCGCGACGGGCGTTTGCTGATTGCGCTGCCCGTGAGCGCCGCGCTGCTCGGCGTGCAGCTGTGGCTGTTCCTGTGGGCGCCGCTGCACGGCCGCATGCTCGAAGTGTCGCTCGGCTATTTCCTGCTGCCGCTGACGATGGTGCTCGTCGGCCGCTTCTACTATCACGAACGGCTCGATCCGCTGCAATGGGCGGCGGTCGCGTGCGCCGCGCTCGGCGTCGCGCACGAAGTGTGGGCGACGCGCGCGTTCGCATGGCCGACGCTCGTCGTCGCGCTCGGTTATCCGCCTTATTTCGTGCTGCGCCGCCGGATCAATGCCGATTCGCTCGCCGCGTTCGCGCTCGAGATCGCGCTGCTGTGTCCGATCGCGTTCGCGATGGTCGTGACGAGCACGACGCGCGTGGCCGACCATCCGGTGTTGTGGGCCGCGCTGCTGCCGGGGCTCGGCGTGCTCAGCACGCTCGCGCTCGCGAGCTACCTGAAGGCGAGCCGGATGCTGCCGATGGCGCTGTTCGGGATTCTCGGCTACGTCGAGCCCGTGCTGCTCGTCGCGGTGTCGCTGCTGCTGCTCGGCGAGACGCTGAGCGTCGCGAAGCTCGCGACATACGGGCCGATCTGGGTCGCCGTGGCGCTGACCGCGTGGCACAGCGCGATGCTGATGCGGCGTCTGCCCCGCGGATAAGCGCCGGTCGCGACGCGGCGGCTGCATGCAGCGTGCCGCGTCGCATATCGAAAACATCTACACCGCAGCGGTCGAACCCATCGACGCTGACCGCACACTGGCGTCGCGCTGACGCGAATCTGGCCACGCTGCCTGCTTCGCCCCGTCGGGCGCGCGTCTGTAATCGAACAGAAGATTCGGTTGCACTTTGTTACTTAGGGTCTCCCCTGATCGGCCATTAGACTGGCCTCACCGACTTCCCTTCGTATGCAGCCTTTCAATGAACGGTCATCTCCGTGCCTGGCCGGCCGGGTTGGCGCGATGCGGGCATACGCGTATCGCGGCTGATCGCGCTCGCCTTCTCCTTCCCGATCCCTTCACCGGTGCGTGCTGCACCGCCGTCGTGCAGGTGTGCTCATGTCGTTGAGCCCGCCGCCTTCCGCCACGTTTCCGCCGTCGCGCAGCGGCCGCCTGATCGAAGTCGATTTCTTCCGCGGCATCGTGCTGCTGATGATCGTCGTCGATCACATCGGTGCAAGCGTGCTGTCGCGCGTCACGCTGCACGCGTTCGCGCTGTGCGACGCGGCCGAGGTCTTCGTCTTTCTCGGCGGCTTCGCGACCGCGAGCGCCTATGGCGCGATTGCCGAGCGGCACGGCGCGCGCGCCGCGCAAAAGCGGTTCGTGCGCCGCGCGATGCAGATCTACCGCGCGTTTCTCGCGACCTCGACGCTGATGCTCGTCGTGTCGGCCGTGCTCGACCACTACGGGATCGATGCGCCGAACCTCGCGCTCGACGACGTCAGCGTGATGCTCGCGTCGCCGCTGACGGGCGCAGCCGAGCTGCTGACGTTCCAGCGCCAGCCCTATCTCGCGTCGGTGCTGCCGATGTACGTGCTGTTCGCGCTCGCGTCGCCGGTGCTCGTGCCGTTCGCGCGCCGGCATCCGTGGCTGCTCGTCGCGTTCAGCACCGCGTCGTGGATCGCGGCGGGCTGGCTCGGCCCCGAGCTGCTCGACACCGACGGATTCCGCTGGAGTTTCAATCCGTTCGCGTGGCAACTGATGTTCGTCGCCGGCGTGCTCGCGCGCTGCCAGCCGTTCTACCGGCGCATCGCGCTGGGGCGCTGGGGCGCGGCCGCGACGGGCGTCGCGTGCGCGGTCGTGCTCGGTTGCGCGAGCTACAAGCTGTTCTCGGGGTTGCCGCTGCCGGAGGGCGTGTTCAAGCGCGATCTCGCGCTGCCGCGCGTCGTGAGCTTCGCGGCCATCGCGTGGCTGATGGCCGATTGCGTGCGCTTCGGCTGGATCGCGCGGATCGCGCAAGGCGTGCGGCCCGTCGTGGCCGTGGGCCAGCGCGGGCTGATCTGCTTCGTCGCGGGCGCGGGGATTTCGCTCGTCATCGATTCGCTGCTGCATCCGGTCATGCGCAGCGGCGATCTGCGGCATGTCGGCGTGGGCCTCGTGGCCGACGCGTGCGCGCTCGGGCTGATGATGGCCGTGGCCGGTTCGGGAACCTGGATCGCGCGGTGGCGCAGCGCGGCTGCATGAGCGGCGCGGGAGGCGGCGCGTGCGGCACGGAGCGTGCCGCGTGGCGTCAGTGAGGTGAGCTGATACGGGAGCGGGGAACGGCGGTGGTGTCGTCGGATTCGGCGTCGTCGCGTTCGTCGGGCGCCGGATCGTCGTGTTCCGCGAGTACCGCGTCGGCTTCGGCTGCCGCCCGGGCGGCGCGCAGTGCAGTGCATCGCTGCGCGTACCGGATGTCCGAGAGGATCCTGAGGAGCCTCGTGGTCTTGCTTTTCATGGTCTTCTCCCGCCAGTGCGCATCTCGGCGGATGCACTGCTTGCAACCAGTGTAGGACGCATTCGCGCGACCGGCGGGAGAATGTGGCGTGCACGCAGCACGCCGAGGGATAGCCCTTACTGGGCCGCGGCGACGCCCTGTGCCTGCAGCGCTTCTTCGCGGCGCTCTTCCGCACAACGCTGGTGCTGGCGCGACAGGCGGTTCATCAGCGGCAGCAGCAGCAGCGCGAGCAGCATGCCGATCGCGGCGAGCCAGCCGAGCTTCTCGAACAGCGACAGGTAGAGCGGCAGCGATTCGGTGGCCGGCAGTTCATGCGACGGCATCTGCGCGAAGTTCGCGACGACGCTGCCCAGATACTGCGACACGCCGGTCGCGACAAAGTACGCACCCATCATGAAGCCGCTCATGCGCGCCGGCACGTAGCGGGCGATCATCGCGAGGCCGAGGCCGCTCACCAGCAGTTCGCCGAGCGAGTAGAGGCCGTAGCCCCACACCATGAACCACGACGACACGCGGCCGTCGACCGCGTAGCGGCCGCTGATCGTGAACACCAGGTAGCCCGCGGCCACTGCGCCGAAGCCGAGCGCATACTTCGCGGCGACCGGCAGGTCACGGCCGCCCTTCGCGACGGCGTTGTAGACCCACACGAGCACCGGGCTCAGCAGCATGATCCAGATCGGGTTCAGCGCCTGGAACTGCGCGGCGCTCCACGTGAACAGCGTCGTGCCGAACAGCATGAAGCGCGGATCGACGTTGCGCAGCGCGAACAGCGTCAGCGACGTCGACATCTGCACGTAGAAGATGAAGAACAGGATCACCTGGCCGATCAGCACGAGTGCCGCGATCAGGCCCGCGCGCTCCGAGCGCTCCGACTTCGCGATCATGTATGCGAAGATCGCGAGGATCGCGAACGCTGCCGTCCACACGCTGGCGACCGCAAGTTGCTTGTGCTGCAGCACGTACAGCGTGATCATTGCGAGCCCGACGCCGCCGAGCGCGACCGCACCGAGGCGCTTCCAGCGGATCGGTTCGTCGTCCGGCTTCGAGCCGACGTGCGCGAGCGTGCGATGCATCAGCATGAAGTTGAGGATCGCGAGCAGCATGCCGCCGCAGCAGACCGCGAACGCGGCGTGCCAGCCCCAGTGATCCTTGATCCACGGCGTCGCGAGCATCGACACCGTCGAGCCGATGTTGACCGCCATGTAGTAGATCGTGAACGCGCTGTCGATGCGTGCGTCGTCGCCTTCATAGATGCGGCGCACGAGGTTCGCCGCATTGGCCTTGAACAGGCCGTTGCCGACGACGATCACGCCGAGCGATGCGTACATGTACGTCAGCTGATCGTTCGGTACCGACAGCATCAGGTAGCCGGCGCACAGCACGGACGCGCCGATGATCATCGTGCGACGGGCGCCGAGCACCTTGTCGCCGATCCAGCCGCCGATCGACGGTGCCGCATAGACGAGTGCGGTGAACGCACCCCAGGTCAGGTTCGCATGGCTGTCGGTGAAACCGAGCCGGTCGACCATGAAGAGGACCAGGAGCGCGGCCATGCCGTAGTAGCCGAAGCGCTCCCACATTTCGATGAGGAAGACCGTCGTGAACGATCGGGTTTGTGAAACAGGTGGTTGCATCATCAATCTCGTTTGAAACGGACGGCACGGATCGCGCGTCGTCTTGGGGTCGAACTGGCGCCGGTGCACAATGGGCCGGGTAGGCTTGGTGCTGGCGATGGAACAGTCGGGCGGTTAGCCCGGGCCGGGGTCTGACTCCGCCGGGTGCGGCGGGGAGGGGCCCCGACCGGCGCGCGCATGGTAACGGCTGCCGGTCCGGTGCGTCAGGTATCTGCCACCTAGGGAAACTCCCGATGTGGCAGTAGCTTTCAGGAACATTCGTCTCATCATCTAGTTGTAAGCTTTCATGCCGGCCCTCCGAAGATTCCCGGAGAGCCGCTTGCAGCTTGCCTGTGAAGCCGGCGAGTCTGGCAAGATAGCGCGTCATTTCGCTCGTCTCGTGTCCCGTTTAGTGCACCGGGCTCAACACCGAAGACGTGTGCGAACCCGAAGACTAAGCTATATCGTTCTAACTTAGTTATTTTCCATCAAACATTTTTTGACGATCACTTTTCGGCCTGCTATGGTTCCCCCCACTGAAAACTCGCGGTCCGCAAACGCTACCGCCGCACTGGGCAGCAAGATTCGCGCGTTGCGCCAACGACTCAAGCGCACGCTCGACGACACCGCTACCGCCGCGGGGATTTCGAAGCCGTTTCTGTCTCAAGTCGAACGCGGGCTCGCGTCGCCGTCGCTGACATCGTTGGCCGGTATCGCGCACGCGCTCGGTGTGACGGTGCAGTACTTTGTGGATACGCCGAGCGAGGAACGCTCGGTATGCCGAGGCGAGCAGCTGCGCTTCTTCGGGTTTGCCGATTCGGCGAACCTGTTCGCGAGGCTGACGAACGTATCCGAAGGGCGCCAGCTGGAGGCGATCCTCGTGAGGATGCCGCCGGGGCAGAAGCGGTCGGAGGTGACGACACATGCAGGAGAGGAGTTCCTGTATGTGATTGAAGGGGAAGTGTCGCTGACGCTGGAAGGCAAGACGTTCGTCCTGCAGGCCGGTGACAGCTCGCACTATCAGTCGACGGTCCCGCACAGCTGGGTCAACACCGCGAAGATCGAGTCGGTGGTGGTCTGGGTCGGTACACCGAGACTGTTCTAACGCACAGGTATTCCTTCGTTTCGAAGACGGAATACCTGTCGAAAGAAACGTAAGGAATACTAAAATGCTATACGAGAATCACGGGCCTCCTCAATCGCTGCGCCCGTCAGCGTCTCAAGCGTAATCCGCGGCATCCGCCGCGCGACGCTCACCGAACAACCCTTCTCAAGACTGCCACGATGAAATCCTTGCATGCCATGTCGGCCGTGCTGGCCGCGCTCGCCCTGACGCCTGCTGCCCACGCCGTTACCGTTCCGTCGAACGTCGCGCTCGCTCCTCAACAGGACCTGACGCGCCAGGTGCCCGCCGAAGTCGAGTCGCTCGATCCCGCGCACATCGAATCGTGGACCGGCAACACGATCGGCCTCGACCTGTTCGAAGGGCTGGCCCGCATCGACGCAGCCGGCCAGGTCGTGCCGGGTGTCGCGCTGTCGTGGGAACGCAAGACGCCGACGACGTGGATCTTCAAGCTTCGCCATGACGCGAAGTGGAGCAACGGCCAGCCGGTGACGGCCGCCGATTTCGTCTACTCGTGGCAGCGCCTCGTCGATCCGAAGACGGGCTCGAAATACACGATCCTCGTCGAGTTCGTGAAGAACTCGAAGGACATCATCGCGGGCAAGGCCGCGCCGTCGACGCTCGGCGTGCGCGCCGTCGATCCGTACACGCTCGAGGTGACGACCGACGCGCCCGTCGCGTTCTTCCCCGAGCTGACCGCGATGGCGCCGCTCGTGCCGGTGAGCAAGGACGCCGTCGCGAAATTCGGCGACGCGTGGACGCGCCCGGGCAACATGGTCAGCAACGGGGCATACCAGCTCGTCGACTGGCAGCCGAACAACCGCATCGTCGTGACGAAGGACGCCAAGTACTGGAACGCGCCGAAGGTCGTGATCAACAAGGTCACGTACCTGCCGATCGAGAGCGACGAGACCGCGATGCGCATGTACCAGGCGGGTCAGGTCGACTACACGTACACGATTCCGTCGGGCATCTTCCCGCAGGTCAGCAAGCAGTTCGGCAGCGACCTGCGCCCGGGCCTGCAGCTCGCGACGTACTACTACTACCTGAACAACAACGACGCGGCGCTGAAGGACAAGCGCGTCCGCCAGGCGCTGTCGATGGTGATCGATCGCGACGTGCTGACGTCGAAGCTCACGCAGTCGGGCGAGAAGCCGATGTACGGGCTGATGCCGAACGGCACGAAGGGCGTGCAGTCGTTCACGCCGGAATGGGCGTCGTGGCCGATGGCCAAGCGCGTCGAGACCGCGAAGAACCTGCTGAAGCAGGCCGGCTACTCGGACGCGAAGCCGCTGTCGTTCACGCTGACGTACAACACCAACGACCTGCACAAGAAGGTCGCGCTGTTCACCGCGTCGGAATGGCGCACGAAGCTCGGCGTCAACACCAAGCTCGAGAACGTCGAGTTCAAGGTGCTGATGAAGGAGCGGCATGACGGCAAGGTGCAGGTCGCGCGCGACGGCTGGTTCGCCGACTACAACGACGCGATGACGTTCTTCGACCTGCTGCGTTGCGGCAGCTCGCAGAACACGGTCGGCTACTGCAACAAGCAGGCCGACACGCTCGTCGACGAAGGCAACCAGAAGCTCGACGACAAGGCGCGCGCCGCGCTGCTCACGCAGGCGCACGATCTCGCGATGAACGACACGCCGATGGTGCCGCTGTTCCAGTACACGGCCGACCGTCTCGTGAAGTCGTACGTCGGCGGCTACTCGCTGAAGAACGTGATCGACATGCGTGCTTCGCAGGACATGTACGTGATCAAGCACTGAGCGGAGCGATCATGCTGGCCTACGCACTGAGGCGCACGTTGTGGGCGGTGCCGACGATCCTCGCGGTCGTCACCGTCTGCTACCTGCTCCTGCATTTCACGCCCGGCGGCCCGTTCGATACGGAGAAGCAGCTGTCCGCGGCCACGCTCGCGAACCTGAACGCGAAGTATCACCTCGACGAGCCGCTGTGGAAGCAGTACCTGCTGTACCTGAACGCGCTGCTGCACGGCGATCTCGGCCCGTCGTTCCGCTACGTCGACTGGTCGGTGAACGATCTCGTGAAGAAGGCGCTGCCCGTAAGCCTCGGCGTGGGCGGCGTGTCGATCCCGATCTCGATCGTGTTCGGCGTGCTGCTCGGCACCGTCGCGGCCGTGCGCCGCGACAGCTTCATCGACCGCTTCGTGATGCTGATCGGCAACTTCGGCAACGTCATCCCGCCGTTCGTGCTCGGCCCCGTGCTCGTGTGGATCTTCGCGATTTTGCTGAAGACGTCGTCCGGCAACGGTTGGCTGCCCGCGGGCGGTTGGGGCGACGGCGGCTGGCAGTACCGGCTGCTGCCGATCGTGCTGCTGACCTTCATCAACATGTCGCTGCTCGCCCGCGTGATGCGCGGCTCGATGATCGAGACGCTGTCGAGCAACTACATCCGCACCGCGCGCGCGAAGGGCCTGCCGGGCTCGACGATCGTGCTGCGCCACGCGCTGAAGCCCGCGCTGATGCCGGTCGTGTCGCTGTTCGGCACGGTCTGCATCACGTCGATCACGGCGGCCGTCGTCACCGAATCGGTGTTCGCGCTGCCGGGGCTCGGGCAGCTCGTCGTGAACGGCGCCATCAACCGCGACTACACGCTGGTGCTCGGCCTCGTCGTGCTGACGACCGTTTGCGCGGTGCTGTTCAACCTGCTGGTCGACCTCGCGTACGCGTGGCTCGATCCGCGCATCCGTTATTGAGCGAGGCACAGCGATGACTCCGACTACTCCCGTCGTCGGCCTGCCCGTGCAGACCGACTCGCCGCCGCGTTCGCGCTCGCCGCTCGCGCTTGCGATGGCGCGCTTTCTTCACAACCGTGCGGCCGTGTTCAGCCTCGTGCTGCTCGCGCTCGTCACGCTCGCCTGTTTCGTCGGCCCGTGGCTGCTCGCGGCCGATCCTTCGGCAAGCGACTGGGGCTCGATCAGCCTGGCGCCGACCTGGGCGAACCAGCACTGGTTCGGCACCGACGAGCTCGGCCGCGACCTGCTGGTGCGCACGCTGATCGGCGGCCGCGTGTCGATCGAGGTCGGCCTGCTCGGCACGCTCGTGTCGGGCCTGTTCGGCGTCGCATGGGGCGCGACCGCGGGCTTCGCCGGCGGCCGCGTCGACTCCGTGATGATGCGCATCGTCGACATGATGTACGCGATCCCGTACCTGCTGATCGCGATCCTGATGATGACCCTGTTCGGCCGCTCGTTCATGCTGGTCGTGCTGACCATCAGCGCGTTCTCGTGGATCGACATGGCGCGTGTCGTGCGCGGCCAGACGCTGTCGCTGCGCAGCCGCGAGTTCGTCGATGCGGCCCGCGCGATCGGCGTGTCGCCGGCCTCGATCGTGCTGCGCCACGTGGTGCCGAACCTGCTCGGCGTGGTCGTCGTGTACGCGACGGTCTCGGTGCCGGGCATCGTGCTGACCGAATCGGTGCTGTCGTTCCTCGGCCTCGGCGTGCAGGAACCGATGACGAGCTGGGGCGTGCTGATCCAGGACGGCGCGCAGAAACTGGAATCGATGCCGTGGCTGCTGCTGGCCCCGGCCGTCATGCTGTGCGTGACGCTTTACTGCGTGAACTTCGTCGGCGATGGCCTGCGTGACGCGCTCGACCCGAAGGATCGCTGAAATGGGTGCACTGCTAGAAGTAGACAACCTGGGCGTGCGCTTCACGCGCAAGGACGCACCGCCGGTCGACGCCGTCAGCGGCGTGTCGTTCGCGCTCGAAGCCGGCAAGACGCTCGGCATCGTCGGCGAATCGGGCTCGGGCAAGAGCCAGACCGTGATGGCGCTGCTCGGCCTGCTGGCCGGCAACGGCACGACGACCGGCGCCGCGCGCTATCGCGGCGACAACCTGCTCGAGATGGATGGGCGTGCGCTGAACAAGGTGCGCGGCGACCGGATCGCGATGATCTTCCAGGATCCGATGACGTCGCTCAATCCGTTCCTGACGATCGAGCGGCAGATGACCGAGACGCTGCAGCTGCACCGCAAGCTGTCGCGCAAGGAAGCGACCAAGCGCGCGATCGAGGCGCTCGAATCGGTGCGCATTCCCGACGCGGCGCGCCGGATCCGCATGTATCCGCACGAGTTCTCGGGCGGCATGCGCCAGCGCGTGATGATCGCGATGGCGCTGCTGTCCGAGCCGGAAATCCTGATCGCGGACGAGCCGACCACCGCGCTCGACGTGACCGTGCAGGCCCAGATCATCGACCTGCTGCGCGAGCTGAACCGCGAGCGCGGCACGGCGATCGTGCTGATCACGCACGACATGGGCGTGGTCGCGGGCCTCGCGGACGACGTGATGGTCATGTATGCAGGCCGCACCGTCGAATACGCGCCGGCCGAATCGATCTTCGCGGCGCCGTCGCATCCGTACACGATCGGCCTGCTCAACGCGCTGCCGCGCCTGACCGACGCGGACGATGCGCCGCTCGTCGCGATTCCCGGCAATCCGCCGATGCCCGGCACCGCGCCGGCCGGCTGCGCGTTCGCGAAGCGCTGCACGTATGCGGAAGAACGCTGCGGCGCGGCGCGCCCCGCGCTCGAAACCTATGGCGCCGTGGGCGCGGTGCGCGCGTGCCACCGGCCCGTGGCCGATCTGACGGGAGGTCTGCGATGAGCGTCAATGAACGCCGCCATGCCGGCGCGACGGACGACACGCTGCTGTCCGTCGATGGTCTGAAAGTGCATTTCCGCGTGCCGCTCGGCGGCTATCCGTGGTCGCCGAAAGGGACGCTGCGTGCCGTCGACGGCGTGTCGTTCGACGTGAAGCGCGGCGAAACGGTCGGGCTCGTCGGCGAATCGGGCTGCGGGAAGTCGACGCTCGCGCGCGCGCTGATCGGCCTCGTGCCGATGACGGCCGGCACGGTGAAATGGCGCGGCGAAGCCGTGGCGCCCGATCACCTGCGCGGCACCTCGATGCGGCGCGAAGTGCAGATGATCTTCCAGGATCCGCTCGCGTCGCTCGATCCGCGCATGACCATCGAACAGGTCGTCGCGGAGCCGCTCGTCACGCACCAGGCCGGCCTCGGCCGCACCGAGGTGCGCCGCCGCGTGGTCACGATGCTCGAACGTGTCGGCCTGAACGCGCATCACCTGCTGCGTTATCCGCACGAGTTTTCCGGCGGGCAATGCCAGCGCGTCGGCATCGCACGCGCGCTGATCGGCGAGCCGAAGCTCGTGATCTGCGACGAACCCGTATCGGCGCTCGACGTGTCGATCCAGGCGCAGATCGTGAACCTGCTGCGCGACCTTCAACGCGAACTGTCGTTGTCCTATCTGTTCGTTGCACACGATCTGGCGGTGGTGAAGGCCATCAGCCAGCGTGTGCTCGTGATGTATCTCGGCCGCGTGATGGAGTTCGGCACGCGGCAAGACGTGTACGGCGTGCCGCAGCACCCGTACACGAAGGCGCTGCTCGATGCGGCGCCGACGCCGGAGCCGGCGCGCGAGCGTGCTCGCCGTCCGATGCTGCTGGCAGGCGAGATGCCCTCGCCGCTCAACCCGCCGTCCGGCTGCGCGTTTCGCACGCGCTGCCCGGTCGCGATCGAAGCGTGCGCGCAGGACGTGCCGCTGCCGGAAGTTCGGCAGGGGTCGGCCGCGCGTGTCGCGTGCATCCGCGCGGGCGCGGCGTGAGCTGAAGTGACGCAGAAAACATAACCAAGGCTGGTCAACAGGGGTAGGTGCGGCGCGAACGATCTTCGCGCCGCGGGTACAGGCGCGTCCTTAACCGGGCGCGCCGGGGGGCCGGGAGCGGATCGCAACCGGCGTGGACGATATCAACACAAGACGAGAATGACGATGAATAAACAGAAGACGATCGGGACGGCATCGAAAATGCTGCTTGCATGGGGGCTGCCGGCGCTCGCCGGTGTCTCGCTGACGGGCGTCGCGCACGCCGACGACGCGGCCCCCGCACCGCTGACGGTCGCACAGGCCGCACCGGGCACGACCGTTGCGCAGGCAACGACCCCGAACGCCATTATCAACGCCGAAGCGAACCAGGCCGTCACGCCGCCCGACGAGCCGTCGGCCCAGTCGCAGTCGAAGGGCTTCATTGCCGACAGCCATCTGAACTTCCTGTTCCGCAACTACGCGGACGTGCTCGACGCCAAGGGCGGGCCGCATCGCCACGCGTGGGTCCAGGGCGCGATGGCGAACTTCGAATCGGGCTACACGACGGGCCTGATCGGTATCGGTTTCGACGCGTCGCTGTATGCGGCGCTGAAGCTCGACGGCGGCCAGGGCGCCGGCAGCATGGTGCACATCGCGAAGGGCGGCGGTGGCGGCAACCAGCTCGCGTGGGCCTATCCCGGCATTTACGACGTGAAGGCGCGCATCTCGAACACGGTGATCAAGTACGGTCTGCAGGCCGTCGACAACCCGTTCATGGAACAGCACGACAACCGTGCGCTGCCGCCGACGTTCCTCGGTACGACGATCGTCAGCAATGAATTCAAGAACGTGATGCTCGAAGGCGGTAGCTTCACGAAGACCGACGCGCGCGGTCACACGACGCTCACCAACCTGACGACGCAATACGGCGGCACGCGCATCAATCGCCTGTCGTATGTCGGTGGCACGTGGGACTACTCGCCGAATGGCGAAGTCGCGCTGTACGCGAACCAGGCCGACGACGTGTGGCACCAGTACTACGCGTCGGTGAAGCACAGCATCGGCAGCCCGCAGACGATCAAGTGGACGGGCTTCGGTAACGTCTACTCGACGCACGACACGGGCGATGCGCTGCAAGGCAAGATCAACAACAACGCGTACAGCCTGTCGCTGGCTGCTCAGCACGGCCCGCACGAGCTGCTGCTCGGCTTCCAGCAGGTGCTCGGCGACCAGTTCTTCGACTACCTGAACGAAACGAACGGCATCTTCCTGACCAACTCGATGGACGTCGACTACAACGCGCCGCACGAAAAGTCGCTGCAGCTGCGTTACACGTTCTACGGCAAGGAAGCGGGCCTGCCGGGCTTCAAGGCGATGGTCTGGGGCGTGACGGGCTGGGGTGCGGACGGCAGCGCGGGTGCGGCGAACGACCCGAGCAAGTCGAGCATCTACTGGAGCAACGGCGCGCCGGTGCAGGGCCGTCACCACGAGTTCGGCTTCATCCCGTCGTACACGTTCCAGAGCGGCAAGCTGAAGGACACGAAGGTCACGTTCATCGCGATGTGGCACGCCGGTTCGGCGCACTACTCGGACGCGACGAACACCGAGTACCGTCTGGTCGTGAACCTGCCGCTGCACGCGTTCTGATCGAAGGGGGCACATGCGCCCCCGCCTCGCACGGCCGGCCTTCGATCGACCCGATCAGGCCGGCTTGTGCAGCCCCGCGACCGGATCGTTCGCAGCGGGCATGTCTTCCACGAGCGACGTGAGCTGGCGGCCCGTGTCGCGCCATGCGTCGAGGCCGCCGCGCAGCGCGAGCGCATCGGTGAAGCCGGCGTCGAGCAGGCGCTTCGCCATCAGCGCGGCCGTGAACTCGTTCGGGCACGAGCAATACACGACGAACTTCTGCGTGAGCGGATAGCGCGCGACGATGTCGCCGATCTGGCGTTCGTCCGCGAACTGCGCGCCGGGAATCGTGAACGGGTCGAGCTTGCGGTGTTCGGGCGAGCGCACGTCGAGGACCACCGGCGCGGAGGTATCGCGCAGCAGCGTGTCGAGTTCGTCGACGCCGATCCGCGCGCTCGCGAGCTGGCGGATCAGCGCGCGGCGACGCATCCAGCGGATCGCCGCGTACACCGCGAGCAGCGCGACGGTCACCAGCAGCGCCACGCGGCCGAGCTTGCCCGCGCCGGCGAACAGCCAGTCGATCTGGCGATAGAACATCAGCCCGACCACCAGCCCGACGATCGTCCACAGCGCGGCGCCGAGCGCATCGTAGCCGACGAAGGTGCGATAGCGCGTGCCGAACGCGCCGGCCATCGGCACCGATACGAGCGACAGCCCTGGAATGAAGCGCGCGACCGCGAGCACGCGCACGCCGTAGCGGCCGAAGAAGCGTTCGGTCTTTTTCACGCAGCTGTCACGCGACAGCGACAGCCGGCAGATCGTCTTCAGCGTCGTGCCGCCGAAGCGCCGGCCGGCGAGGTACCACACGGTATCGCCGATCAGTGCGCCGAGCACCGACAGCATGACCACCGTGACCAGTTGCGAGCCGATCATCGCCGGATGCATCGCGGACATCGCGCCGAACAGCACGAGCGTCGGCATCGCGGGCACCGGCAGCCCGATGGCCGCCGCGAGCACATTGGCGAAGACGAGAAGCGGCCCGTATTGGGCGACGAGGTCGCGGAGGAGCATGACGGCTGGCCGAAAAGGAAACGCGTGCGGAAAGCACGCAGATGGGCCGATTATCGGCCTTTTTCAAGTCGGCGGAGGGAATAACGCAAAGCGCCTGACGGCGGCAGGGCGATGTCGGTGAGCCGGCACGCTGCGTGCGGCTCACCGTTCGAAATCAGGAGGAGGTGCGGGCGAGCGAGGCGGCGCCGTGGTTTTCGCCGGGAAGCTCGGCGCCGTGCGAGCGGATCGCCGCGATCAGTTCGGCCGGCGTGATCTCGTAACGGACTTCGCGATGGATGCCGGGCTTGCGTTCGTCGATCTCGATCAGCAGCACGCTCTTGCCGTCGCCGGTCGCTTCGAGCCGGAGCGAGCGCAGTTCGCGACCGTCGGCCGGGTCGTGTTCGGTGAGCAGGGTCATTGCCCCGGATGAGCCGGTAGTGCGCATCGAACCTATCCTCGTATCGTGGATGCCGTAGTGGCGAAGATGTCTTTGTTGAATACAGCTTGACGCAGTTTAACGCGAACGGGCCGCAATTCGGAGCATTTTCGTGGGGGGGAAATGAGGGCTGAACCACCGATCCTTCTGATGTTTGAGCCGCGC
>NZ_CAJNKE010000086.1 GCF_905232215.1 Burkholderia sp. LMG 13014 | reverse complement strand
TGACGGTGAAGACGCCCGCCAGCAGCGACGCCATCAGCGGACTGACGAGGTGCGATGCCTGCGCGACGGCCAGGCCATCGGCCTCGGTCCGGTTGTCGAGCCCTGCGTCGTAGACGGACACGGGCTTCCCGGGGCCGGCAGCCAGCTGGACCAGCATGCACGGCGAAGCGACAGGTTCGGCAAAGAAGCAATGCACGTGTTCGCCGAACAGCGCCTTGAGACCATACGCGATGCCGCCCGGTGCGCCGCCGACGCCACACGGAATATGGACGAAGAGCGGGTGCGCCGCGTCCACGCGGCGGCCTGCCGCCGCGAGCTGGGCGGCGAGAGGTCGGGCGCTCGCCGCGTAGCCGAGGAACAGCATCGGCGAGCCTTCGTCGTCGACGAAGTGGCTGCGCGGCTGATGGCGTGCCTGCGCGCGTCCGGCCGCGACGGCTTGCGCGTAGTCGCCGTCATGTTCGATCACGCGAACGCCGCGTTGTCTCAGGCGGGCCTTCTTCCACGGTTTCGCGTCGGTCGACATGTGAACGACCGACTCGAATCCCAGCGCGGCGGCCATCACGCCGATGCTCAGGCCGAGATTGCCGGTGCTGCCGACGATGACGGTGTGCGCGGCAAACCGTTCGCGTGCGGCGGCCGATGCGAGGATCCGGCGGTCGCCCGCGGGTTCGAGCAGCCCGTGTTCGATCGCGATCGACTCCGCGAGCGCGAGCACTTCATGAAAGCCGCCGCGCGCCTTGATCGAGCCGGCGACCGGCAACGCGTCGTCGCGCTTGATGAACCACGCGCCGTGTGCGTCTGCCGGAAGCGACAACCTGCGTTGCAGGCTGTCTGCGGGCATCAGCGGCGACTCGATTTTTCCCGCGCTTGCCGTGAGTTCGGGAAACAGCTCGGCCATCAGCGGTTCGCAGCGCGCCAGCCGCGCTTCGGCCATCGCAATCGCGTCGAGCGCCGGCGCGTCGGGCGGCAGCGGGCTGCCGGCATGGGGATTCAGCCACAGCAGCGGGTGGCGGGCTTGCAGTCTGGCTAATAGATCGGCGGGTTGGAGCGTGATGGTCATGGATCGGTCCTGCATCGGATAAACGGGGCACATGGCTGGAATGCTACGATTCCGGAAGCCTGCGCAAAAGCGCCGATTTCTAATGAATCCATTAGCCTGACTGATACCTATGCGACTCGACGGTTCGCTCCTTGGTGCGCTGCTCTGCTTTGAAACGGCCGGCCGCTTGCTGAGCTTCACGAAGACGGCGCAGGCGTTCAACCTGACGCAAAGCGCGGTGAGCCAGCAGATCCGGAACCTGGAGGACCGGCTGGGCTATCCGCTGTTCGTGCGTCAGGCGCGCGGCCTGACGTTGACCGAGAAGGGCGGGATCCTGCTCGGGACGATGTCGGGCGCGTTCGTCGACATCAATCGCACGCTTCAGGCACTTGGCATGTCGGATGCTCCGCTGCAGGTCAGTTGCCTGCCGTCGCTCGCGCTGCAATGGCTGATGCCGCGCCTGTCCGAATTTCACCGGCAACAACCGAACGTGCCGGTTCGCGTGAAGGCCGAGTTTCAGGTGCTGGATCGCCAGGCCATGGAGACCGACGACATCGATGTGGCCGTGCGCTACGACCCGGTGCAATACGAGCGGCTGCATGCCGAGGCGATTCTCGACGAATGCCTGTTTCCGGTCGCCACGCCCGCCTATCTGGCGCAGCATCCGTCCTTGGCGAGCGGGGAATCGCTGGACGGCATCGTTCTGCTGCACGACGCCGCTCCGTGGGGTGGCGCACCCGAGTTCGTGGAGTGGCGCACGTGGCTGGAGGCGGTCCGTCCGGCGTGGACGGCGCATCTCGACGGCCCGCAGTTCAATTTCTCGAGCCTTGCCATCACGGCCGCGCTGAACCATCAGGGTGTTGCGATGGGGCGTGCCGCGCTGGTGCATGACGAGATCGCGAGCGGACGGCTCGTGGATGTCTTCGGCACGCACGTGCGTGCGCCGGCGCGCTACATGCTGTTGTCGCGCAATCCCGACGATCCGCGTACCGCGGCTTTTTCGGACTGGCTCAAGGCCGAGTGCGCGCGCTTTGGCGCCGCTCGATCACGCTTGCTGTCGAACGGAAGCCGGCACGAGTAGGTGATACTGCGGGGCAGGTGGGTCGGAGTGCGAAATAGTTGGGCGATGCGTGCAGCCGCCAACTACAATTTCCCGTCCGTCTCCATACGGATGGCTTGCGCTTAGACGGGCTGGCGAGCGTTACTTGAGCTGCCAGATGCCCCAGATGGCGATCAACAGGCCGAGGCCAAATCCGCAGCCGAGCAACACGTAGGTTTCCATTTCATGCCTCTGAAAGCGCGGCAGCGCCGATGTGGACATCGGCGTGCGAGCGGCAAAGTCGGTGACGTATCGTCCGCGCCGTCGGGCGGGGCGATACGCCGGGTCCGCGAATACTACGCTTCGCAGCTTTCAGAACGCATGCGCGATCGACGGCGTTGCGCCATCTCTTAGTGCTTGCCCGCGTGCGCGTTGTCCATCTGGGTAACGTGCGATCCGCCATGCCGGAACACACCCGATTTCCAGATCATCTGCGACGCCGCGACGAGCACGAACAGCAGCACGACCATCCGGAAAACGCGCGGCGACATCTTGTCCCGCAGCGGGCGAACGAGCCACATGCCGGCAATGGCCGGCAGGCTGGCCGCCGCCGAGATCGCGAGGTCGGCGCCGCTCGCGTGCGCGGTGCCGCTGAACGTCGTGATCAGCGTGACGATCGACACCACCAGGATGATCGCGATCTGCTTCGTGAAGACGCGCCCGGTCGCGCCGGACGAAATCAGGTAGGTGGCGAGCAGCGGGCCCGGAACCGACGCGATGCTCTCCATCAGCGCGGCGCCGAAGCCGAGCGCGAAGCCGACGGGCTTTTGCCACGCGTCCGGCAGGTTGAGTTTCGGCGCGGCGAGCATCAGCGCCGCGGCCACGATCAGCAGCGCGCCGGACGCCGCTTGCGCGTGACCCGGATTGAGCGACAGCAGGATCGCGACACCGACGATATTGCCGATCACGGTGCCCGCGATCGGCGCGGCGATCTTGCGTGCCGTCGCCAGCACCTGGCCGCCTTCCAGCGCCTGCGGAATATTGCCGAGGATGATCGGCATCGACAGCAGCAGCACCGCATGCCGGATCGGCAGGAACTGGCTGAGTATCGGCATCGCGATCAGCGGCACGCCGATGCCCGTGATCCCCTTGGCCATGCCGCCCAACAGCAGCGCGACGGCGATGCCGGCCAGATCGAACGCGCTGAGCCCCTGCAGGCTGGAGACCAGCACACCTTCAGTCAGATTGAAATGCATCATGGAATGGCATGTCGCGGCATATCCGGCAGCGAACGCTGCCGACGGAGCCTGTTGCGGTCGCGCGCAGGTTGCACGCGTTTGTTCTGGTTGGGCTCGAACCGGACGTCGATCGCACGGCGCCGCGCCGTTGTGCGGCCGGGGCCGCAGGCAATCGACACGCGGTTCGAGGATGCATCTTACCTGAGCGGCGCGTCGGACATTCGACGCTGGCCGCGGCGTGCCACCGGTATCGCCGGCCCGATCACGTCCGTGGTTGAATATAATTCACGACAGCTTGCCACATCATGCACGATGGACATACCCCGGAACAAGGAGACCCGATGACGCTTGCCCAGTTGCAGGCCCTGGCGGCCGTGGTCGAACTCGGCTCGCTCACGGCTGCGGCCGACCGGTTGAGCCGCAGTCAATCCGCGATCAGTCATGCGCTGACCGAGCTGGAAGACATCACGGAGGTCAAGCTGCTGTGGCGCGACCGGCAGCCGGTCGTCCTGACGGCGGCGGGCGAACGCCTGTGGCCGTCCATCCAGACCGTGGTGCGCGAAGCGCAGCTGCTGCGCCAGCAGTTCAGCCTGTCGCGCGGCAAGCTGGAAGGGAAGCTGGTGGTCGCGTCGCTGCCGAGCGTGTCGCTGGCATTCGTCGTGCCTGCGCTCGAGGCGTTGAAGGAGATGCACCAGGGCGTGTCGGCGGTGCTGCTCGAAGGCACGGACAGCGAGGTCGAAGGGTGGATCGAGGACGGGACGGCCGATGTCGGCGTGGTGGCCGGCACGAAGACCTTTGCGCACAATCTGCCGCTGCTCGACGAAGACTTTGTCGCGGTGGCGGCGGACGGCATGTTCGCCAACCGCAAGAGCGTGTCGGCAAAACAGTTGTCCACGGCCCCGTTCATTTTCTCGAAGGCAGGATGCGGGCCGGTGATCGCGGATTACTTCGCGCGCAGCGAAACACCGCTGCGGGCCGCGTTCAACGTGGTCGAGATGCGCACCATCCTGTCGATGGCGGAAGCCGGCATGGGCGTGTCGATCGTCCCGCGCATCACGCTCACGTACACGCCATTCGGCGGCCGCGTGCTGGCGCTGTCGCCGAAGCTGCATCGCTCGGTGCGGTTGTCGTGGAACACGGCCGGCAATGCGGTTGCGGATGAGTTCGTGCGGCTCGTCGACGCGCAACGCGCGAAGGCAGGGAAGGCGCTCCACACGCGCGCGAAAAAGGGCAGGTAGCGTGCGACCGGTGCGGTGAACAGCGCTCATGAGCGGCTTGCAGTTTATTCATGACGATGGCGGCCGAGATGCAATACATTGTTCGAACTTGCCTCTGACCGCTTCGCCCCGAAGGAGATTGCCGTGCCGGCCTTGCCCACCTTGCTTGCTTTCGGACTCGTGTCGCTCGGCATGGTGCTGACGCCCGGGCCGAACATGATCTACCTGGTTTCGCGCTCGATCTGCCAGGGCCGCCGTGCCGGACTGGTGTCGCTCGGCGGCGTCGCGCTGGGGTTCGTTTTCTATATGGTGTGCGCGGCGCTGGGCATCACTGCGCTGGTGATGGCCGTGCCGTATGCGTACGACGCGTTGCGCTTTGCCGGCGCGCTTTATCTGGCATACCTGGCGTGGCAGGCGCTGAAGCCGGGCGGCCGCTCGGCGTTCCAGGTCAGGCAGTTGCCGCACGACAGCCGTGCCAGGCTGTTCACGATGGGCTTCGTCACGAACCTCGCGAATCCGAAGATCGCGGTGATGTACCTGTCGCTTCTGCCGCAATTCATTTCGCCGGGGCACGGCAGCGTACTCGCGCAATCGCTGGCGCTCGGTTGCGTGCAGATCGCGGTGAGCGTCAGCGTGAATGCGCTGCTTGCGTGCATGGCCGGCGCCATCGCGGGCTTTCTGGCGGGGCGGCCGGTCTGGGCGTCGGTCCAGCGCTGGTTGATGGGCACGGTGCTGGCCGGGCTGGCCGTGCGTATCGCGCTGGAGTCGCGCTAGCGCGAGTGACTGGCGGTTTGCAGGACCGCCGGGGGCGTTCGATCTGCTGCGCGACGACAGCGCCCGGCATCGTCAGCCCTGGCAATTGCCCTGCGCTTCGTTGCCGACCCGGACGGGGGCGGCTTTTTCACGGCGCCGCCCGCGCGTCGCGAGCCAGCACAGGATCGACCCGCCGCATACCATCGATGCGCCTTGCCAGAATTCGATCGACAGCGGCGCATGCAGCAGCGTCGCGGCGAGCATGGCGGCGAGTACCGGGGTGAAGTACGACGCGCCGACGATGACCGTCACGTTGCCGTGCATGATGCCGGTGTTCCAGGCCGCGTAGCCGAACCCCAGCGCGGATGCGGCCAGCACGATGTAGATGACCGCATGCAGGCTGAACGTCATGCCGCCGCCGCCTTCGACCGCGAACTTGATCCAGAGCGCGAGGGCCACCAGCATGAAGAACGGCGTGACGCCGTTCTTGCCGTCGGCGAGGCGCGCCGTCACCGTGCAATAGCCGGCCCAGATCAGCGCGCCGAAGAACGCGAGGCCGTAGCTCAGCGGATTGTCGGCGACGTTGTGCAGCATGCCGGCCGGATCGAGGCCCTGGTCGCCGCCGAGCACCCGGCAGATGCCGAGCATCGACAGCAGGACGCCCGGCACGACCAGCAGGTTGGCGCGCTGCTTGTTGAACACGATCGCCGCGACCAGCGTGAAGCTCGGCCACAGATAGTTGACCATCGCCACTTCGATCGCCTGCTGGCCGTTGCTTGCATAGCCGATCGACAGCGACAGGCACAGCTCGTAGGCGACGAACAGCAGCCCGCCCCAGAGCAGGTATTTTTTCGGGAATCGGCTCAGATCGGGGAAGCCGATCGTAAACAGCAGAAGCACGGATGCCACCGTGTAGATCATCGCGGCGCCGCCGGTCGCGCCGAGACTTTCGCTCACTCCGCGAACGAGGGCGACGACGGAGGCCCACAACAACACCGCGCCGAGCCCGGCGAGCGTTGCCTTATTCTTGCGCTTCATGCTTCCTGCCTGTTTCAACATTCAAATTCGATTTCAGGTGATTCGGTTCCGCCTGCCCGTGCTGCAATGGCAGACGGAATGATCCGGTTGCGGCCGTCACGCAGCGCGGCGGCAACCGGCAATGCCACGCAGCCCGCTTACGCGGGGTCCACGGGTACGTCGATCCAGATGGTCTTGATCTCGGTGTACTGGTCATGCGCCCAGACCGACTTGTCACGGCCACCGAACCCGGACTCCTTGTAACCGCCGAACGGCGTCGTCACGTCGCCTTCGCCGAAGCAGTTGACGGTCACGACGCCCGCACGGATCTCGCGCGACAGCCGGATCGCATGGTTCAGGCTGCCGGTGTAGACCGAAGCGGCGAGCCCGTACACCGAGTCGTTGGCCAGCGCGATCGCTTCGCCGATGTCGGTGAACGTCGTCACCGACAGGAGCGGGCCGAAGATCTCCTCGCGGAACAGCCGACTGTGCCGGCTCACGCCGTCCACGACGGTCGGCTCGACGAAAATGCCGCCGTCGGTGTGACCGCCGAACGCGACGTGCAGACGTTCCGCACCGGCCTGCTCGAGATACGAACGCACTTTCTCGAAGTGGGCCTTGCTGACCATCGCGCCGATCCGGTGCGCCGGGTCGAGCGGGTTGCCCATCTTCCATTCGCGCATCTGCGTGCCGATACGCAGCAGCAGGTCGTCCTTGATGTCGGCATGGACGATCAGCCGCGACGACGCCGAGCAGTTCTCGCCCATGTTCCAGAACGCACCGTTGACGACGTGCTGCGCGACCGCGTCGAGATCGGGCGCATCGGGCAGCACGACCGCCGGATTCTTGCCGCCGCACTCTAGCACGATGCGCTTCAGGTTGGATTCGGCCGCGTACTTGAGGAACTTCCGCCCGGTATCCGTCGACCCGGTGAAGCTCACCATGTCGACGTCCGCGTGACGGCCCAGCGGCTCGCCGACTTCCTTGCCGCCGCCCGGCAGCACGTTGAAGACGCCGGCCGGCACGCCGGCTTCGTGCGCGAGTTCCGCGACGCGCAATGCCGTGAGCGTGGTTTCCTTGGCCGGCTTGACCACGATCGAGCAGCCGGCCGCGAGCGACGGGCCGATCTTCCACGCGAGCATCAGCAGCGGGAAATTCCACGGCAGCACGAGCCCGACGACGCCGATCGGCTCGCGCACGACCAGCGCCAGCGCGTTGCCACCGACGGGCGCGGTGTAGTCGTAGATCTTGTCGATCAGCTCGGCGTGCCAGCGGATCGTATGAATCGTCTCCGGCACGTCGGTGTTGTGGCATTCGCGGATCGGCTTGCCGCTGTCGAGGCTTTCCATCGTCGCGAGTTCGTGCGCGTGCTGTTCGAGCAGATCGGCAAACTTCAGCAGGACGGCCTTGCGGTGCGACGGCGCAAGCTTGCGCCAGCGACCTTCCTCGAACGCCTGCCTTGCATTGGCGACCGCGAGGTCGACGTCGGCCGCATTGCATGCGCCAATCTGTGCCAGGACGGCGTCGGTGGCCGGATTGACGGTCGCGAACGTGTCGCCGGAGCTGGCCTTGCGGAAGGCGCCGTCGATGAACGGCCCGGCCGGAAACTGCAATTGCGCGGCAAGCGCGGCGTATTCGGACGCGCTGAGCAGGTCGGTCATCAGGCTTTGCCTCCGGTGACGGCGGCGACTTCACGCTTGATGCCGGCTACGATCGCGGTCAGCGCCTGCTTTTCCTGTTCGTCGAGCCCGCGCAGCGGTGCGCGCACGCCGCCCGCGCGCAGCCCCGCAAGTTCGCAACCGTACTTGATCGACTGGACGAACTTGCCGCCTTCGAGGAAATCCATCAGCGGCATCATCGCGGACATGATCCGGCGGCCCTTGTCGAAGTCCTTCTCGATCGCGCACGCCTGATACAGCGCGATATGCTCGGTCGGCAGGAAGTTCGAGCCCGCGCATACCCAGCTGCGCGCGCCCCACGCGAAGAACTCGAGCGCCTGGTCGTCCCAGCCGCACGACACGCTGATGTTCGGGAACTCGCGTACCAGCATGTGCAACTGGCCCGTCTGGCCCGAGCTTTCCTTGATCGCGACGATGTTCTTCGACGCGTCGCAGACGGTGCGGAAGAATTCGCGGTCCATCGATACGCTCATCCGGCCCGGGTAGTTGTACAGCATGATCGGCAGGCCGGCCGCGCGATCGATCTCCAGCGCGTGCGCCGCGTTCTCCTGCTGCGTGGGCAGCGCGTAGGGCGGCGAGCCGACCAGGATCGCGTCGGCGCGCACGGCCTTGGCCGCCTTCGCGTATTCGACGGAATCCTCGGTGCGCACCGCGCCGGTGCCGATCACGAGCGGCACGCGCGAGCCGATCACTTCACGCGCCCAGGCGCCGAGGTCGAAGCGTTCCTGCGCGGTGTGCGCATAGTATTCGCCGGTCGAGCCGCCGATGATGATGCCGTGCACGCCCGCCGCGATCAGCGATTCGATCACTTCGGCGAATGCGGTCTTGTCGATCTGGCCGGCGGCGTTCAGGGGCGTGATGGCCGGGGTGTAGATGCCTTCGAAATTCATGATGTTCTTCCGCGGAAATGGAAACTTTCGGGTTGACGAAAGGTGCGCCGTCGTGACGGCGCACCGGTAACGGGTATCAGTGGTTGAGTGATGCGGCTTCCTGCAGGCTGAGCGAGCGCGTCTCGGGCGCCAGCGCGAGCGATGCGATCAGCCCGACGAACGAGACGGCCGCCGCCGCGTACATGGTGTTGCCGATGCCGACGGTCTGCAGCGCGATCGGCACGAGCCAGGTGCCGACAGCCGCGCCGATACGTGACAGCGATGCGCCCATGCCGACCGCGAACGCACGGATGTCGGTCGGGAAGATTTCATTCGGGTAGACGAGCTGCAGCACCTGCGCACCGCCGATCAGCACCGCATACGCACCGAACAGCACGAGGATCAGCACCGCCGAGCCACCGGAGCAGGCGCCGAGGGCCAGCAGTGCCAGGCCCGACCACAGGAAGCTGTGGATCACCATCGCGCGGCGGCCGAGTTCGTTGATGATCCACGTCGCGATGATGCAGCCGACCACGAACAGCAACGTGATCGCGACGGAGCCGAGCGATTCCCACTTGCCGGTCAGGTGCAGCGCTTCGAGCACGCGCGGCGCGAACGAGTAGACGGCGAACACGGGAATCACGGAGCAGCTCCAGAACACCGACACGAACAGCATCCGTTTGCCGTAGCCCGAATGCAGCAGCGCCCACAGCGAGATCTTCTTTCCGGTTTGTTCTTCCGGCAGGTTCTTCACCGAGAACGACGGGCCGTAGACTTTCCGGATCACGTTGTCCGCTTCCGCCACACGGCCCTTGCTGAGCAGCCAGCGCGGCGATTCGGGCGTGCCGATGCGCACGACGAACAGCGCAAGACCGATCACGGCCGGGCTGGCCAGCACCCAGCGCCACGCATCGGGGCCACCGCTGCCGAGGATGATGTTGCCGACGATGTACGCGAGCGCGGCGCCGAAGAACCAGATGATCGTCAGCATCGCGAGGCGCGGCCCGCGATACTTGCGCGGCATGAACTCGACGAGCAGCGAGCCGGCGACCGGGTATTCGATGCCCACGCCGATGCCGATCAGGAAGCGCAGCACGAACAGCGCTTCGCCCGACTGGACCCAGAGCTGCGCGAGCGAGCAGACGAAGAAGATCACCGGGCCGAAGAAGTAGGGCTTCTGCCGCCCGAGACGGTCGCTCAGCCAGCCGCCGATGAAGCCGCCGAAGAAGATGCCGATCAGCGCGGACGCGGCGACCATGCCTTGCCAGAAGCCGGTCAGGCCGAGCGCGTCGGAAAACTGCACCATCGCGACGCCGATGATGCTCAGCACGTAGCCGTCCATGAGCCAGCCGCCGCCCGAGCGGACCGTGAGCAACTGGTGGAATCCATTGAGCGGAACATCCTCGATGGACATGTGATTCGTTGACATTGCCTGTCTCCTTCCATGAAATGGCGCACGGAACACCGTTGCGCGATCTATTGATATGGTCTACTAAGCGTGATGCGTGAATCGATGTCGTTGTTAGGGTGCTTCGTGGCGGGGTTACGCTCGTCGCGGCCCGGTCAGCTTTCGAGCCCCGCCTTGCGTTGCCCCCACCAGAGCGTCGAATTGACGCCGATCGACAGGAACGGCTCCGGCGGGGTGCGGTTCGGTCCTGATGTTTGCAGCAGGAAATCGACCAGTTCGCTGCGCTTGCCGGCCAGCCAGTCGGCGAGCAGTGTGCCCGTCACGGTGCCGCGCGTGATGCCGAGGCCGTTGCAGCACAGCGCGCCGTAGACGTTCGGCGCAAGCTGCCCGAAGAATCCCTTGTGGTTCTGCGACAGCGCCAGCGAACCGCTCCATGTGTACTCGAACTCGACGCCCGGCAGCATCGGGAAGCGGCGCTCGAATGACAGCCGGTGCCGGTCGGCGAAACGCGGCAGGTACTTTTCGCGCGGGCGGCCGTCGGGGTTGAAGCTGAAACTGTTGCGCACCAGGATGCGGTTGTCGTGCGTGCGGCGCAGCGTGCTGCCGAACGGGTCTGCCGGGATCACGCCCCAGAACGGCTTGCCGCCCAGTTGCGCCTGTTCGGCACCGGTCAGCGGCCGTGTCAGGCTCGCATACAGGAAGACCGGCAGCATCGTGTGCTGCAGGAAGCCGAAGCGCATGCCGAACGCGTTGTTCGCGAGCACCAGCTTGTCGACCGTGATCCGGCCGTGGCGGTGCGCGAGCACGATCCTGTCGCCGTACTCGACGTCGGTGATCGGCGTGTGCTCGTACAGCGTCACGTTCGGCGGCAGGCAGTCGGCCAGCCCCTTCACGAGCGCCGACGGCTGGATCAGCACGGTGCCCGGCGTGAACAGTGCTTTCCGGTAGAACGACGTGCCGATATGTGCAGGCAGATCCTTGCCCTCGATCATCTCGTACGGCTGGCCGAGCTTGTCGAGACCGCGGCGGTATGCGTCGAGCACGGCGATGCCGCGCGCTTCCACCGCTGCCTGGTATTTCCCGGACGCGCTCAGCGCGCAGTCGATACCGTGTTCGGCGACGAGGCGGCGCAGGATCGTCTGGCCGAGCACGTTCAGCTTCAGCGTCGTCCGGGCGGTGGGGATGTCGCCGATGTAGTCGTCCGCACCGATGTCGTGCGGCAGGTCGATCGCGAAGCCGGCGTTGCGCCCGGAGGTGCCGAAGCCGACTTCCTGTGCGTCGACCAGGACGATCTCGTCATCCGGAAAATTCAGTGCGAGCTGCCGCGCGGCGGCCAGGCCGGTGAAACCCGCGCCGACGACGGCCCAGCGCGCGCTGGATTCCCCGCGGTGCGATGGCCGGGGCTGACGCTGCCGGCTGGTGTGGTACCAGCCGCACATCTTGTCGTCGGCTGGAAGCGATGTGACCTTAAGCATGCCTAAATCCAATATCGGTAAAGAGTCCTGATCGATGGCGTGGGAAGGCGGCGCACGTGAAAGCGTGCGCCGTCTGGTGCGGCCGTTAAAACTGGATGGGTACGTCGAGGCCTTCCGGGATCACGTACTCGGCCATGCGGCGGCGCGACAGCTCCATGTGGCTGCGGACCAGCTCGCCGGCGCGCTGCGCGTCGCGCTGCGCAATCGCTTCGATGATCTCGTCGTGCTGCTTTACTGCGGTTTCCAGATCCTGCTGCATGTCGCTCGTCGCCGGCGAGCGATAGAAAATCTTGCCGAGGCGGGCGTGATCGATCAGCACGCGGCGCAGGCTCGGCATCAGGTAGGCGTTGCGCGCGATCCGGCCGATCTCGAAGTGGAACGCGTCGTTCTGCAGCACGCGCGCCTGCAGGTCGTTCTCCTCGATCGCGGTGCGAAACTGCGCCTGGATCGCCTTCAGCCGTTCCACTTCTTCCGCCGTCGCGTGGCTTGCCGCCAGCTGGGTCGTCGCGACGTAGATCAGCGGGGCGGCTAGGAAAAAGCTGCGCAGCGACTGATAACCCATCGGCGACACGCGGGCCGGCCGGTTCGGCTCGAGTTCGAGATAGCCTTCCGCCGCCATCTGGCGCATCAGTTCGCGCACCGGCGGGCGCGAGAGCCCGAACTCCTCGCTGAGCGCGAGCTCGTCGACGACGGCGCCGGGCGCGAGCTCCATGCTCACGATGCGTCGCCGCAGTGTCTCCGCCATTACGTTCTTGCGATCCGCCGAACCGCCGGATTCGGCATCCGGTGCGGCGGTCTGAAGCTTCTGTCTGGACATGATTTCATTGTCTACAAACTGTAGACACAGTTTAGGTTGAGAATAGACCAAGCAAAAATAAGGGTTTACACCTTAACTCGTCGCGCGGGCGAGGCGGGTGCGGGCGCGGGTTGGCGTGCCCGGACATGCGTAGCTTAAAGGGACGAAGCCAGGAGGGCCGAATGGCGGGCGTCGGCGGGGGGCGGCCCGGCGTGTGCGGCCGATTCGGGCGAGCTGGCGAAACGGCAGCCGGTCATGCGTCGTCGATGTGCCAAGCCGCGCCGATTGCCGTCAACGCGCGGCCGATCGAGTCGAGCATCGCGTATCGCGACCGCCCAAGTGTCGTGGCCAGGAAGAAGCCGTCGTCGTCGGTCCACAGGTTGACCAGCGGCCAGCCGTCGGCGTCGCCACGGACTTCAAGCTGTCGTCGGTCGGGATCGATGTCGATGTCGCCATGCGCCTGCCGCAACGCGTTCGCGATTGCATCGAATGCGTCGGCCGACGGGATCGTGTGGATGCGGTATTCGAAACTCATCTTCATGGACCGGTGGGCGAGGCGGGCAGTCTAACGCGCGTCGTCGCACAATGCCGCGCAACGGGCGTGCGAGAGGTGCCTGCGCGTCGTCGCGGTATAGTCACGCAGCCGTCGTCGCATGCATCGAATCCCATAAGACCAACCAGAAGATCCATGTTGAATCGCTCAAGGCTCGTCATTTCAGCCGCCGCCTTCGCCGCGCTTTCTGGCGTCGCGAGTGCCGACGCGTCCTACCTCTATGCATCCGAAGTTGCGCGCTGCACCCGGATCGATTCCCGCGACGTGCCGTACCCGGCGAGTGCTCGCCAGGCCCGGCAGAGCGGGGAGGTGACGGTCGGCGGCGTCGTGCTGCCGGACGGCACTGTGTCGGACGTGACGCTGCTGGAGAGCAGCGGGCATGCGGAACTCGACGCCGTGGTGACTGCGGCGTTCGTGCGTATTCACTGTACCGCCGACGAGGGCGCGCGCCCGATTCGCATGAAGGAGAAGATCACGTTCTCGCTGATGTAGCCAGCCACCCATATCGCGCCTTCAGAGAGGGAAGCCATGAAAGAAGTGCCGTATTTCTCGCAATGGGAGTCGTCGCACCTGGTGTCGCGGTTCGTATCCCGCGAACTGCGCTCGGAGGACGACCCGTTGTGGCATCGCTCCGGCGCGAGCACGCCGGAAGAATATGCGCAGTGGAGTCCGAGCATCTGCGGCATCGCGTGCCTGAAGATGCTGCTCGCGCACCGTTCGAACACGATCGTGCCGTTGCTCGAACTGGTACGCGAAGCCGTCGGGTTCGGCGTCTACCGGCCCGAACTCGGCGACACCGGCAAGCGCCTGCATTACCGGCCTTTCGTGCACTGGGTGCGCGAGCGGTACGGGATCGACGGCGACGTCGTGGAAGGGATCGATTCGGCCGCACTCGAACCGAAGCTGCATGACGGCCACATGCTGATGGCGTCGGTTCATCCCGGCATCCGGCACGACGGGTTCGAGCCGCCGTCGCGCGGCGGGCATATGGTGCTCGTGTTCGGCGCGAACCGCGACACCGGCGACTGGCTGTTCCACAACCCGTCCGGGTTCGACGTGCACACGCAGCAGAGTGTGGCGATGCCGCGCGCGACGTTCGACCGCTATTTCGCGAACCGCGGCATCCTGATCGCGCCGTAACGTTGCGCATGCAACGGGCCGGGCGCGGGAAGCATCGGGCGCCCGTCGCAACGGGCGCCCGCCCGATCAGCGTTCGTTGCGCTTCTTGCTCAGTTCGATCGTCTCGAACAGCTCGTAGTCGGCGGTCGGGTGCTGGTCGGCGCCCGGCGCGTGGTAGTAGCGCATCGTGATCGTCGTGTGACCGCCCGGCTTGCCCGGGTCGTGGTCGAACACCGCAATCCCGTAGCCCGTGCCCGTATCGCGGCGCGCGGACCAGATCGCATCCTCGAGGGCATCGGCCGGCTCGCGCACGAACGTATTCGGCGCCGTGCCCGGCACCGGCCGGTTCGGCTTCGTGAACACCTTCGCCCGCGCAAAGCCGGTCGCCGGGTTCTCGCCATACACGTCGAGCGGCGCGCTGGTGCCGCCGCCGCCGAGGATCAGGTGGATCGTGCCGTGGCTCGTGTCGAACTTCGTGCGGTCCGGGTCGTTCGAGCCGACCGGACGCGGCTGCAGCGTCTCGACGACTTCGCCGGTCGTCGCATCGACGCCCGCGCGGTGATTGCAGCCGCGCACCGGGTAGCTGCGCTCGTAGTCGTGATCGTGGCCGCACAGCACGAGGTCGACGCCGTAGCGGTCGAACAGCGGCAGCCAGGCTTCGCGGATGCCCTTGTCGGACCCGTTGCCCGTCTTCGACGAGCTGAGCGCGTCCTGGTGCATCTGCACGACGATCCAGTCGATGTCGTCGTCATGCGCGGCATGGCGCAGCGTGTGTTCGAGCCAGCGCGTCTGCTCGCCGTTGCTGTAGCCGCGCACGTAGAACGACGTGCCGGGCTCGATCGGCGGGCGACCCGTGCTCGCGGCCGGCACGAGCGGCGCGGGGCCGCCGACGAATGCGGCGGCGTCCTGGTACACGACGTCGTCGGCGTCTAGCGACACGAACAGCACCGAGCTCACGCGGAAGCTGTACCAGCGGCCCTGGAAGCGCGTGCCGTTCTCCGGCAGCGTATAGCGCGCGAGATACGAGTCGAGCCCCTGCGGGCCGTTGTTGAACTCGATCTCGTGATTGCCGGGGCACGGCATCCACGGACGATTGGCGGCCGACGTCTGGTTGTTGTTGCCGAAATCGCGCCACACCTCGGGCTGGTGCGCGGGGTTCAGGTTCGCGTAGCAGAGGTCGCCGTTCAGCAGGTGGAACAGCGGCTGGAACTGCTCGACGGCCTGCACCGCGAAGCGGCTCTGCGGCGACGACAGCACCCATGCGCCGTTCGGCGTCGCGAGATCGCCATAGCTCGTGAAGCGGAACGGTGCGCGGCCGCGCGGCGCGGTCGAGAAATTCGCGGAGAACGGCTGCGCGGCATTGCTGTCGTTGTCGGCCGTGATCTCGTAGCGGTAGCGCGTATTCGGCTTCAACCCGTGCACGCGCGCGTGATACGCGAACACGGTCTCGCCGTTCAGGCCGTCGGTGTACAGGCGCTGGACACCGTGCACGGTGCGCGGCGGTTCGCCGTCGGCGACGATGCGCGCGCGCGGATTGACGGCCGACGCGAGCGATGCCCACGAGATCACGACTTCCGACGTCGGGTCGTTGCCCCACGTCAGGTGGACCTGTTCGGGCGTGCCGTCCGGGTTCGACGCGGCGGCCCTGGCTGCCGCGAGACCGCCGGCGGCGGTGGCGAGGCCGGACACGCCGGCGAGTTTCAGGAAGCCGCGACGCGAGACAGACGCGGCCGGCTCGTTCGGCTGGATCGGGGTGTTGTCCTGGTTCGACATGGTCGGTGTTTTCGTTGGTGGAGACGCGAGATGTGGAACCGCCAGGCCGTGCGCAAGCGTGGCCGGGGCGTGGGCCGGAAACGAGCGGGATCCCGGTGCCGAACATTGTCGAAGGGCAGTTTTGCCGGGTTGTGACAGCACGGCAACCCCACGCAAGCGTCGGCACATGCCCAGGCGTGCGCACCGCGCCATCGGGCCCGCGCCGACGCGCGTCGGGTTCGACCGAAATTTATTTGCCGACATCGCGACGGATTCTGTTCGGCCACGCCGTTTAACGCATGAACGGCCGCTTCCGGTCGATACCCGTTACTTCGGAGTCTTTCATGAAGCTTTCCATCCCGTTGCGGTTTGCCGCGGCATGTGTGGCCGCGCTGGCTGCGTCCGCCGCCTTCGCGCAG
>NZ_CAJNKE010000085.1 GCF_905232215.1 Burkholderia sp. LMG 13014 | reverse complement strand
GACGAGATGGACGACGATATCCCGTTCTAAAACGACCTACCGCAGTCTGCGATCAGGCAGGCCCCGGCCCCTTCTTTCAAGTCAGGTGTTTGAAAGGGGAGTCCGGGGCTATTTTTTTATGCCGCTGCAACGGCAGTCGGAACGTCGGAGGTGGATCGGATCGGATGACGACCATCCCGGCGATTGGCGACGGGCGGGTCGTGCATTCGATTCGCTGCCCCCGATTCGGGGGGCAGCCGATCGGCATTCATCGCAGGCGCGTGCGCACCGCTTCGCGCCAGCTCAGGCGGGTTGCAGCAGCGCGCCTGCGCCGGGCACGACCGGCGGCAGATCGAGATGCTCGAGCATCCGGCGCACGGTGCAGACGGCGGTCGAGATGGTCGGAATACCGGTGGTATCCTGAATCTGCTGGATCGCCGGCAGCGACGGCATCTGCACGCACGCGGACGCGACGATCACGTCAGCGTTGCGGGTATTCAGCCGCTTCACGTCGTCCAGCAACTGCAGCGGGTCCCGACGCCCGACTTCGAGATTGTCCGGAATCTCGAAGCAGATCGCATCGACGACCTCGATTCCCTCGTGTTCGATGTATTGCACGACGAGGTCGGTCAGCGGTTTCATGTAGGGCGCCATCAGTGCAATGCGGCGCGCACCGAGCGTCTTCAGCCCGTCGATCAGCGCACCGGCCGACGTCATGACCGGCGCGAGGCATTGCGCGGCGCGCGCGACTTCGGTCAGCTCGCGCTCGGTTTGCCGGTGATAGCCGACACCCATCGCCATGATGGCGACGAGGCACGCGGTGCTCATCACGTCCACCCGCGCGTCGGCCAGTTCGGCCGCGCAGCGCAACCCTTCCTTGTTCATCGCGGTGAGTTCCTCCTTCGTCACCTTGTGCATGCGCATCCGGCTCGAATGGAACGTGAAGCGCGCATCGTCGCGAATTGCCTCGCGCGCGCGCAGCATCGCGGGGATCTCGGTTTCCATCGTGGTGTTGGAGCTGGGCACGATCTGCCCGATGCGGTAAAGCCTGGTCACGGTGCGTCCCTCTGCATGAATGGGTACAGGAATCGGAATGAAAGGGCGCGCCGCGCCGGGCCGGCGGATCGTGGTGATCGCGTGGCGCCGACGGCGGCGCGTATCGTCATCGCGCGTCGCCGGCGACAGCCGGCGTGCCGGCATGCAGTGCGTCGTACGCACGAATGAAGTGCGGGTCGCGCTGCCGGAGATCGTCGTGGCCGACCTTGCCGGTGCGGCGCATGTAGTCGTACGTGAAGCTGACCGGATCGAGATGCATCCTGTCGGCGACGTTCTCGTACCAGTCGAGGCTTTTCGCCGCGGCGCCCTGGAACGTCGACGATGCGGGGCGGCGCTCCGCCTCGAACGCGGCGAACGCGGCACGGAGGTCGGCCGGATGCGAGACCACCGCACGGTGCAGCGCGATCGCGTCCTGCATGGCCATCCGCGTGCCCGAGCCGAGCGAGAAGTGGACGGTGCGCAGTGCGTCGCCGAGCAGCACGATGTTGTCGTGGTGCCAGTGGTCGTTGCTGACGATATTGGCCTCGAACCACAGCGAGCGATTGGTCAGCAGCTCGTTGCTGCCCAGTTCGGGCCGGAACACGTCGGAGCAGAAGCGTCGGCTTTCGTCCTCGGTCGCGCGGTCGAGCCCGGCGCGTTGCCAGGTGTCAGGATCAGTTTCGACGAGGAAGGTCGACAGGTCGGGGCTGTACTGATAGCTGTGCGCGATGAACGTGCCGTACTGGGTTTCGCGGAAGATCAGCGACACCGGATGGAAGCGCTGGTTCGTTCCGTACCACGCGAACTTGTTGCGGCGCTGGACGAAGCGTGGGCCGAAGCGATCGGCGAACTGCGTGCGTACCGCGCTGTTGCCGCCGTCGGCGGCGATGAGCAGGTCGCAGTCCGATGCCAGCTCGCGCACGTCGTCGATGCGCCGGCCGTACTCGATTCGTATGCCTTCGCGCTCGCATGCCCGTTGCAGGACGCGCAGCATGTCGATGCGCGACGTTCGCGAGAAATGGTTGCCGTGCACCTGGACATGCGTGCCCCGGTGGACGATTTCCATGTAGTCGCAGCGCTCGTGGTGCGCAATGAACTCGTCGAAGAATGCGGCGTCGGCATCCTTCAGGAACGACAGGCCGACGTCGGAGAATACGACGCCCCAGCCATAGGTGGCGCCTTCCGGGTTCTGCTCGACGATGCTGATCTGGTGAGCGGGCGAGTGTTTCTTCGCGAGCAACGCGAAGTACATGCCGGCCGGGCCGGCACCAACGATATTGATTTTCATCGCATGGCATCCTGGGTAACGGGGCTTGCGCCGCAGTCGCGCTGGTAGTCGAGCAGCGCCTGGCGGAACGACGGGGGAACCTCGATCGAGCGGCGTTCGTCGCGTGCGATGCAGACGGGCGTGAGGCGCGCATTGAACACCGGCTCGCCGTGCGGCGTGGTGGCGACGATGTCCAGCACATAGGTGCGCGTGCGCACGTCGGCCACGTACACCGTCATGTCGAACGTGTCGTCGGGCCGCAGCGAACTCAGGAAATCGAACGACAATGCGCGGCTCGGCGTGCCGAATCCCAGCTCGTGTTTCGCGCGCTGTGGCGTGGTGCCGAACAATGCTCCGTAGAAGAGTTCGGCGGCCGAGATCACGTAGTCGGCGAAGGTCGCGGTATAGACGACGCCGGCCGGATCGCATTCGCCCCACTTGACGCGGCGGCGTACGGTCAGCGGCCGCTCGCCGAGCAGATATTCGATGGGGGTCGGTGCAGTCATTGCTTCGTCTCCAGTTCGAGGAGTTCGGCGATGGCCCGCTTCATCGCCGGCTTGTCGACCTTGCCTACGCGCGTGACCGGGAACTCGTCGACCACCTGCACGCGCTCCGGGCACTTGTACTTCGCGAGCCCGCGCTCGACGAGGAATTGCGCGAGCGTCCGCACGTCGGGCGCCTGCATGCCGGGGCGCGGAATGATGAAGATGCAGCCTTTCTCGCCGTAGAACGGATCTGGCATCGGCACGAGCTTCGCATCGGCGACCGCGGGATGCTGGCTGACGTAACCTTCCACCTCTTCGCAGCCGATCTTTTCGCCGCCGCGGTTCACGTTGTCGCGCAGGCGTCCTTCGAACGCGTAGTGCAGTCGGCCGTCGATGCGGTGCGCGGTCACGATGTCGCCGGTGCGGTAGAAACCGTCTGACGTGAACGACTGCGCGTTGGCCTCGGGGTTGTCGAAATAGCCGGTCAGCGTGGAAGGGCCGCGGAAGCACAGTTCGCCCATGGTCCCTTCGGCGACCGCCCGTTCCGTTCCGGGCTCGAGCACGCGGATCTCGTCGTCGGTCCAGCCCGAGCAGCCTTGCGTCCGGTGGCGTGCGTCGACCGATGCGCCGGCCGGCGAGCCGAGCAGCAGCCCTTCGGTGATGCCGTACAGGTTCGAGCAAGGCACCTGCAGATGGGCTTCGAGGGTGTCGGCGCGGCTCATCGTCGCAAACAGCTTCAGCGACGACAGGTCGTGCTGTGCGATGTGCGGGTAGGCCATCAGTTGCGGTGCGATCGGCCCGATCGACAGCGCGTGCGTGACGCGGTGCCTTCCGATCAGGTCGAGCATGCCCGGGATGTCCACTTTCGGCATCAGTACCACCGGCATGCCGATCAGCACGGCCGGAATCAGTGCGTACAACTGGCCGGCGTTGTGCATCAGCGGCAACGACCAGATCAGGCGGCTATCGGCATCGACGCAGTAGCGTTGCATCCAGCCGGCCGAGTGACCGAGGTATTCGGCATGGAAGCGCGGAATGATCTTGGGCACGCCGGTCGTGCCGCCGGAGAGCTGGAAGCTGAGCACGTCGGCCAGGCCGATCGACACGCCGGCCAGGCGTTCCGTCGCCTGCGCGAGCGGCATCCCGTCGATCAGCGCCTGCATGCCGTGTGCGCCCGCGCGTTCGCCGCGCACGATCACCAGATGCTCGAGCGACGGATGGCGCGCCACCATCGATTCGGCGAAGGCCGGCAGGTCGAAGCTCGAGCCGAAATCGGCCTGCACGAAGTAGCCGCGTGCACCGGATTGACGGGTGAGCTGGCCGATCTCGACTTCCCGATGCTGCGCCAGCGAGCATACCGGCACGATGCCGGCCTTGAAGCAGGCCAGCAGCACCACGGCGGTTTCGAGCGTGGTGCCGAGCTGGAAGATCGCACGATCGCCCGGCGCGAGGCCGAGCGCCAGCAAGGCGGCGCCCAGGCGCTCGGTCGATTCGTCGAGCTCGGCGAAACTGATCGCGCGCTCGTTGCTGATGAACGCCGTGCGCTGCGGATGGCGCGCGGCAGTGGCCCGCAGCGTGTCGCCGACGGTGCTGGCGATCCACGCGCCGCTCGCCAGGGCGGCTTCGGCACGTGCCGCACTCGGGTAAACGACACCGGCGATCGGGTGTTCGACTAGCGTCTCCATCGTTGTCTCCTCCTTGTTCGCTCAGGCTTGTGCGGGCGCGATGCGCAGCACGTCTCGATCGAAGCGCTCGATGCGACCGTGTACGCCACCGGTCAGCATTCCGTACCATAGCGCCGGCTTGAAGCCGAGCGCCTTGCGTGCGAACTCGATCGGGCCATCCGATTCAATCAGATCGTATTCCTTAGTTTCGGACACGCGACAATCGGCGTTTTCCTTTGCGGCACGCACCAGCGGCGAAAATTCCTCGACACGCGGAACGGCAATGCGCACCGGCGCGCCGGACGTAATGCCATGCTCGGCCAGCAACGCGGCTTTCCGGTTCCAGATCGCGTCGACCGTATCCAGCGGCTCGCCGCCTGCACGGGCGGTGTCTTCCAGTGCCATCGCGGCCTGCAGCGTCAGCCATGCGTCGGTGGCGTCGAGGGCGGTCAGCGGGCGCAGCTTGTGTGTGAATTCGACGAAATAGCCGTTCGGGTCGCGTACATAGACCGATTCGATGACTTCGTGCCGCGTCTCGACCGATACGTCGAGCCCTTGCGCTTCCAGATGGTGCTTCCACGCGCGCAGCGCATCGGGGCCGTCGACGAGCCACGCGGTGTGCGTCGCGTCGCCGATGTGATCGTCAGGCAGCGGACGGGACGCGGCGCGCGCCTGCATGCCGGCCGGCTCGTCGCTGCCGAGGTAGTAGAAGAACGCAATGGTGCTGCCGTTGCCGCTGTCGAAGAAGAAGTGCAGGAAGTCTGGGTGCGTCGACGGGCCCCAGCCGCGCGCGGAGATCACGTGCACGAGCGGCAGGCCGAGCCTGTCGCGATAGAACTCGACGGTTTCGCGTAGTCGCCAGGTCGGGCGCGCGGTGTGGTCGACGCCGCGCAGCGTCAGCGAAGGAAGGGTGTGTGCAGGCATCGCAGGTGTGTCCATGAGTAGGCGGAAGGGCGATGGAGGAGCGCATCGGCGCTCCCCGATGACAAGGTCGGACTCGCGTCAGAGCGGAAAATGCGTACGCAGCCAGTCGGCGAGCAGGCGGCCGGCCTCGAGCCGTCCGGGCGCTTCGTCCGCACTGAGCGCGCGGCCGTGGTGGTCGCCGCGCACACGCAGGTGCTGCCTGTCCGGCGACGCGATTGCAGCGACGATTCGCTGCACGTCGCCCGGGAAGCAGGCCTGGTCGCCGGTGTACTCGATGACGAGCACGGGCTGTGTGATCGATGCGGCCGTCTTCGCGAGCGACGCATTGGACGACAGCGCGGACCACGTCGACAGCCAGCTTTCCGGTGTGCATTGACGCGCGAATCCAACCGCGCCGTAGTTGGACGCGTACGGATCGGCGCCCCACAACGAGCCGAACTTGCGGTCCGACGCGTCGAGCGTGAGGTCGAAGCAGCGCAGGTCGGCGTCGGTGCGCCAGACGTTGAAGATCGGGGTGTGGCCGGCGAGGCGACGGTCTTCCGCGCTGGCCCTGGCGCCGTTCGCGGCGGCATCCTTCACGCGCTGGCGGGCGGCTTGCCGACGTGCGATCAGCGCTTGCGCGTGCGCGTCGATGCGGGCCACGCGCGCCTGTTGCGCCGCGCGATAGCGCTCGATGAACTCGGCGCTGTAGCGCGTGTCGCCCTTGCCGGCGTAGCCGTTGGCCGGCGACAGCGGATCGAGAGACGGATCGACGGACAGCGGATCATTTTCATCCGCGACGCTCGGGTCGATGCAGTTCAGCAGCAGCGCGCCCTGGCCGGGGTGCGGGCCGACCAGCACGAAGCCGTCGACGACCGGCATGTCGAGGTCGGCCAGTTGTGTCGGGCGGCCGCCGGGCGTGCGGGCGATCCGCTGCGCGCCGGGCAGCGCGGCTTGCTGGACGTACAGCGCATACAGCCCCGCGCCGCCGGAATTGCCGAGCAGCACGATGCGCTTGAAGCCGGCGGCGCGCAGGTATTGCAGGCCGGCGGCCACGTCATGCAGCGCGAATTCGTGTTCGAGGCGCAGGTCATTGCCGACCGAGCGGGGCGATTGCGACCAGGCGGCATAGCCGGCGCCGACGATGTCCGGAATCAGGTAGTGACAGGCCATGAATTCGCGCGGATGCATCACGCAGATCACGGTGTCGGTGGGCATGGCCGGGCGGTACAGCGAGCCGCCGGTGGCGGCCTGGTCGGCGGTACGCAGCACGACATTGGTGGTGACCGTACCGGGCGGGACGTCGCGCGGGTTCCAGTCGGTGTTGAGGAAGCCGGCCGTGGCGCCGGCGTTCGGGACGGTTGTCGATTTCATCTGTCGTTTCGCCGCGACGCGGCGCCTTCGTATGACCTTGAGGCCATCATACGAAGCTCAGACACTAACGTCAATTTTTTGACGTGATCGTTAACCCTCGGGCGAACCGCTCGATGAAGCGGCGTCAGCGTGAAGAAAGATGGCTGACCTGCCGTTCGAGTACCGCCATCGCGTCACGCATCTGGTTCAAGGTGTCGCCGATGCTGACCGGGCGGGAGCCGGACGGCTTTGCCGTCAGCAAACCCCGCAGGCCCAGTTCGGCGATCATGTCGGCGACTTCCCGTGCGGAAACCTCGCCGCTCGCGTCGAACCACCATGCGCACCAGTTGCACATGCCGATGATCGAGAATGCGGCGACATGAGCCGCGATGGGACGGAAGCTGCCTTCGCGTATGCCGCGCTGGATCACATGGGTGAAGTGATCGAGGACACCGCGTCGTGCTTCCTGCGCGGCGGCCCGGTGTGCTTCGGGAAGATTGCTTTCACTGCGCTCCACCACGCGGAACTGGAGCGGCTGCGACAGGATCAGCCCCGCGTGCTGAATGATGAGTTGCTGGAGGGCCTCTTCGGCGGGGACGTCGTCGCGCAGCGAAACCGACGCGGCCAGTTCGCTGGCTTTCTGCGTCACGTCCTCGGTCAGCGCCACCAGCATCGCTTCCTTGCTTGGGAAATAGTGATAGACCGCGGTGCGCGTCAGGCCGGCAGCGTCGGCGATATCCTGGATGTTGGTTCCGCCGAAGCCCTTTTCGATGAACAGGAGGCAGGCTTCCTCGAGTATCGCCTGCTGCTGTGCCGCGTTGCGCGTCATCTTTTCCCGGGTCGCCGTCGTGTTGTCGCTCATGTGATCTGTCCGTTTTCGTTGGCGGCATTCCGCGCCGCAACACCGTGGACAAGTTTACTCCCGCGCACGACCCGCTCGTCGCCCGACCATTCGGCCTGCGTGCGCGCACGGTCTTTCTTGATGCGTGTGGCGGCCGGTACGTCGTGTGGCCGAGTGCCGGGCCCGGGCGCGCGCATCGACGTGGTCGACCGATGCGCGCGACGCTCGCGTTCAGAACGTGTGGGTGAGCCCCAACGTGACCATCTGGAAATTCAGATGCAGGTTGCTCCCGGTGCTCGGCCCGGTGCCCGTGATTGTGCGTGGCAACTCGTGCTCGTAGGACATCGAGACCTGGTTGTTCTTGTCGATCGCGTAGGTGAATCCGGCCGTCATCACCTTGGTCGTGATGCCGGCCGTATAGAAATTGACAGCGGTGTGATCGGAATCGATCGTCGAGCTCGCCAGGCTGAATCCGGTCCGCAACGTGAGGGCGTGGTTGACGTCGTACGCGAGGCCTACCCGAACGACATTCTGATTGTGCCAGTTGAAGGTGGATGAATCGTTGAAGGGCGGCGTACTGCCCCACTGGATACGCAGGTAGTCGACCGCCACCGTCATCGGCGCAATCGGGTGAACGGCGATCCCGACCCGATAGCTGGGCGGGCCATCGAGACTTTTGCCGGTCGCGGCCAGCAAGTCGGACTCGTATCCGGGCATTTTGCCGAAGGCCATCCTGGAGTAGTAACTCGCGCCGACGGAAAAAAACGGAGACGGCTTCCACAAGATGCCGACCGCGCCGCCGATGCCGCCGGCATACTGCGTCCCGTGACTGGGCATCGCGGCCAGCGAACCTTCGGGACTGACGGTGAACAGGCCGTTGGCGCGGAACTGCTGAATGCCCACTATCAAGGACGCACCGACCGACAGGTTCGGCAGAATCCTGTAGGTCACCGTCGGAGCGGCATTGAGCTGCACCAGGCTAGCACCGGCGTTGCCGAGCCCGGGCGCAACGGGAGCGTGATAGTTGTCGCCGAGCCCGACGCCGTATACGGAAACACCGAATGTCCACCGGGGGCTCAGCGCGAAGTTGATGCCGCCGCCACCGATCGGGATGTTTTCGCTACTGAAGAACTTATTGTCCGGCGAGCCGAATGTCGACTTGAAGCTGGCCACGATCAGCCCGGCGTACACGTCGAACTGGTTACCCACGTAGGCCATGCCGGCCGGATTGTCGGCCGCGGCGGTCGTGTCCTGAGGAAAGGCGACCGCGGCGCCACCCATGCCGTCCGCTCGCGTGCCGTTCCCGGTCAGGAACGTGCCGTTGACCGCGCATGCGGGCTTCGCGACCCCAAGCCCCGCGACGAGAATCAGCATCGGACAGATCGCCGACAGCTTTACCTTTCTACCGTACATGTTCCGTCTCCATATGATTAGCATGACTGAATGAGTGATTCGAGATGAACGAGAGACCCCAGGGATTCGAACGGTATTCCCCGGCTTGATCGAATGGCTTTTTTAGTTGAATCAGCGACGTGAAGCGGACTGGCGATAGCGCCGCATGTGTCGTTCCGTCATCTGTCGTGAAGCCGCGTGTGTCGAAAAATGGCGTGAGCAGGCCCACCGCCCCGATAGTCGGCGGTATGCTGTTCGTCCCCGGTATGCGGAGCCGGTGTCCGCGCATGCGTCCGGCACGTACGTGGATGCGTGCCGTGAAGCCGGGCGGCCGGCGCGGAGGAAGCCGCCGGCCGGTGAAAGCGGGGAGCCGACGCGTTGCGCCCGCGCTTTCCCTGCAGCGGCGTTCGCGCTAGCGCTTTACCGGGCGATCTATTCCCGGCGCTCGGTGCTCACGCTGCATGCCAGTGCAAACGCGAGCTGCTGGAGCTGGAAGGCGCCACCGAGACGATGAAAGTCGATGTTATGACCGGCGCCCTTGAAGACCTGCGCATCGACCCACGGCGAATTGACGAAGCGGGACGCAAAGTCCTGCACCTCCGCTTCGTCGACGACCCAGAGATTGTCGAATTCGGGCTGTCGGTAGTGCACGGGAACGTCGACGCGCGGAGCTGCGTCCCGAAGCAGGCGTGGCCACTCGAACGCGATGTCGAGCAACTCCTGCCTGGGCATCGGATGATCCGCACGATGTGCGGCGCGCTGTCCGTCCGGAAGCCAGGTGCCCGCGGGGCCGTACATCAGTTGATCCTTGGGTTCGGGGGGAATCACGATCAATTCGTCAGGCGGCAGCGATTGCCACTGTTCCAGGACAGGCTCGGGTTCGCGCATGCCTACCCCGGAGATCGACAGGCCAAGCAGTGGCCACGACTTGCCAAGTGCGGCCATCTGAATCGCGATGGCGCCGCCGATCGAATGCCCGATCAGGAAGATGCCGCGTGCGTTCCCGCGCCGGGTTTCCCACAGGTCGGACAGCACGTCGTTGAGGATTTCGGCGTTCGACATGATCGAGCAATCCAGATTTTCCTTGTGCACACTGTCCGCATAGCCGGGCCGGTTGAGTGCGAAGAGCGGAATGCCGAGGGCGGCGGCGCGTGCTACCAGCGAATAGCCGTCGACCTGGAAATAGTCTCCCGTATAGGTCCCGCCATGGATTGCCACGACGAGCGGGTAGTCGTCGGGAGCGGTATCGGCCGATGCCGCATGGAAGCTGCCGGTGACGAAGTCCGCTCCGTCCTTGCCGCGCACAGTCAAGTTGATCACTATGCCTCCTCCGTTGATTTTAATTAATAGGAATGCGAAATATATTGTCAGGATGGGGAAAAACCCGACAAAGCGACCAGCCGTCATGCAGTCTGCGTTGCCGGTCATGCCAAGCGTCATTGGCCGGCATTTCCGGCAGTCACGCCGGCGATCTCGATGCCGGATACCGTTCGCCGCGCAATCGGATGTCCGTCGGTTGATACAAGTCAATGCTAAGATTCGTCGACGAATGTGTCAAAGTATTTGACATGATCGTTAACCCGCTGGCGAACGCCGTGTTGTCGGCGATGGCGTCGCGAAGAAGGCGGCGAGTGAACGCGCGGCGGTTGACCGCCGGGCAGCTCGCGCAGAAGATCGATGTCCGCCTCGACGCCATAGTGGAGAACGCGCTTGCCGGCCATTCGAATGTCATCGGGCCCGTCGTGCCATACCCTCGCGGACCTCATCGCTCCGCATCTCGACGTGCTCTTCTGCGGGATCAACCCCGGCCTGACCGCGGCCGCGACCGGGCATCACTTCGCGGGGAGAAGCAACCGCTTCTGGCGCGTGATCCATCTCGCGGGCTTCACGCCGGCTGAAATCTCGCCGCAGGACGATCATGCGATTCTTCAATATGGCTGCGGCCTGACGGCGGTGGTGAAGCGGCCGACCGCGAGTGCCGATCAGCTTTCGCGCGCGGAGTTCATCGCCGCGGCTGCCGAGTTCGAACACAAGGTGGCGCGTTATGGGCCGCGCTTCGTCGCTTTTCTCGGCAAGGCGGCGTACTCGGCGCTATCCCGTCAGCGAGAAGTCGAGTGGGGGCTGCAACCGGCCCGGATGCAGGGCGCGAGCGTCTGGGTGCTGCCCAATCCGAGCGGGCGAAACCTCGCGTTCGGCCTCGACGACCTGGTCGACGCATACCGTCAGCTTCGTCTGCAGGCGAAGGCCGTTTCCGGTCGTCAACCGGAGGGGCGGGATGCGGCGCGGTGATCCCGCCCCTCGGTGGCCTGGCGCCGTGCTGCCGCGCGCATTCTTCGACCGCGTCGCCACCGACGTCGCGCCGCAACTGCTGAACAAGATTCTCGCTGCCGCAGACGGCCGGGCCGGGCGGATCGTCGAAGTGGAGGCCTATGCCGGCGCGATCGACCCGGCCGCGCATACCTATCGCGGCAAGACGCCGCGCAATGCGACGATGTTCGGGCCGCCGGGGCACCTGTACGTCTATTTCACCTATGGCATGCACTGGTGCTGCAACTGCGTGTGCGGCCCGGATGGCACGGGAACGGGCGTGCTGATCCGTGCGCTCGAGCCGCTGAAAGGGCTCGAACAGATGCGTGCGGCACGGCCGCCGCAGACGCGCGATCGCGACTTGTGCCGGGGGCCGGCGCGACTGACCCAGGCGATGGGGATCGGCGGCGCGCAGGATGGGGTCGACCTGATCGGCGCGCACGAAGGGTTCGCGATCGTCGACGACGGCATCGCGCCGCCCGCCGATCTGGCGGGCGGGCCGCGCATCGGCATTCGCGTCGGCACGGATCTGCCGTGGCGGTGGAGCGTGCCGGGCAACCGGTACGTGTCGGGGCCGGTGACGCGCCGCTGACACAGCCCCGTGCACAGATGCACACAATTCGACCTGCGTCACGCGACCGCCACAATTGACCGGCTAAGCTGCTCCTTTCGACGTTTCGATCGAGGAGACACAATGCGGCGGGTCGTATTCAACCAGAAGGGCGGCGTGGGCAAATCGACGATCGTCTGCAACCTGGCGGCGATCAGCGCGAGCGAAGGGCTGCGCACGCTCGTCATCGACCTCGATGCGCAGGCGAACTCGACGCGCTACCTGCTCGGCGATGCCGCGGCCGACGCGCAGCCGGGCGTTGCCGATTTCTTCGAAACCGCGCTGACCTTCAACTTCCGTCCGGTCGACGTCGCGTCGTTCATCCATCCGACCCCGTTCGAAGGGCTCGACGTGATGCCCGCGCATCCGGATCTCGACACACTGCACGGCAAGCTCGAATCGCGCTACAAGATCTACAAGCTGCGCGACGCGCTGAACGAGCTCGACACCTACGACGCCGTGTACATCGACACGCCGCCCGCGCTGAACTTCTATACGCGCTCGGCGTTGATCGCGGTCGAGCGCTGCCTGATCCCGTTCGACTGCGACGATTTCTCGCGCCGCGCGCTGTACACGCTGCTCGAGAACGTGAAGGAAATCCAGCAGGACCACAACGCGGCGCTCGAGGTGGAAGGGATCGTGATCAACCAGTTCCAGCCGCGGGCGGCCCTGCCGCAGCGGCTGGTCGACGAACTCGTCGACGAAGGGCTGCCGGTGCTTGCGTCGAAGCTGTCGGCGTCGGTGAAGATCCGCGAGTCGCATCAGCAGTCGAAGCCGGTGATCCATCTGGAACCCGGGCACAAGCTCGCGCAGGAGTTCCTCGCGCTGCACCGCGAACTGGCCGGCTGATTTCGCGCCTGCCTGACGGAGACACGGCTGCATCACGCGGCCGTTTTCCATTACGACCCGCAATTTATCCGATCATTGATTCCGTCATTAATAATCGCGAAAACGATTTCATAATAAATCCAGGAAAAACGATTACATAAGTGACCGCTCCATTTTCAATGCGTCCCGGTTTTCTAATAAATGGAATAATGGATTGGTAAATGTTGCGCGAGGTCATGATCCGCTATCCTGTAAAAAGGTAAAAATACATTGCGGGACAGGGTGATGCGTAGTCTCGTCTGCGATGTCGGCGCATCACGGGTTCCAGCGGTCGCCTTGGGTCGAAATAAGGGTTTACACCTAGCATTAATGCCATTTAATTGACAATTAATCGATCTAGAATGAGCTCCTTCAACTTCCCGTACTCAAATAAGTGACGGGTTGTCAATAAGGAAGTCTGCTGTCGATCCGGCTTCCAATTTTCCTTACGTCGTCTCTCGCATTGCTAACAGGAGCGTGCCCGATGTCCGTATTTGCCCCCGAAAAACTCAACGCCGAATATCAGTCCGGTATCGCCGCGTGGTTTGCGATCGCCCGTCCGGCGATCCAAGGTTTCGAGGCTGTCGTCGAACTCAACCTGCAAGCGGCCCGGACGGCGCTCGAGGAATACGAGGACAAGCTGAAGAACGCGTTCAACAGCAGCAATCCGGCCGCGGGTTTCGCCCAGCAGGTCGCAGCTCCTCAGGAAGCGGCCGGCAAGGCCGTGTCGTATGGCCGCCATCTGTTCGACATCGCGGTGTCGACGCAGTCCGAATGGGCAAAGGTCGCGCAAGCGCAATACGAACAGAACGACAAGCGCCTGAAGGACGTGCTGGGCGAGCTGTCGAAGCATGCACCGGCCGGCTCGGCGCCGGTGGTGGCCGCGCTGAACTCGGCGCTGTCCGCGGCAACCGCTGCGGCCGACTCCGTGCGCGCAGCGACGGGCCAGGCGATCGAAGCCGCCCAGAGCGGTTTCGATGCGGTCAGCGAAACGGCAACGCGCGGCGCGAAGCAAACGGCTGCCGCCGCACGCAAGGACGCAGCGGCCGCACGCGAATCGGCTGCGTAATCGCGTAGCTACGCAAGCACGTGTCGCGCACCGGCGCGACACGATTGATCGGCGCCGGATGGCGCCGGACGCCGCGTGTGCCGCGTGGCGTTCGGCGAGCGTCCGGTTTGCCGCAAGGCGCTGGTGACCCGGCGAGCCGTAACGGCGTGCCGCCCGTGCGAACGGGTGCCGCGCGCCGTATGGCGACGTGCGACCGCTCTCGCGCCGGATCGCCCGGGATACGCGAGCGCCAGCCGAGGCCGGCTCGCGCCGGCGTCAGAACGACGAACTGATTTCAATGCAGGAACTGGACATGACGGACGTAGTGATCGTATCGGCCGCGCGAACCGCGGTCGGCAAATTCGGCGGTTCGCTCGCGAAGATCGCGGCGCCGGAGCTGGGCGCGACGGTGATCCGCGCGGTGCTGGAGCGGGCGGGCGTGAAGCCCGAGCAGGTCAGCGAAGTGATCATGGGCCAGGTGCTGACGGCCGGCTCCGGGCAGAACCCGGCGCGCCAGTCGCTGATCAAGGCCGGGCTGCCGACGGCAGTGCCGGGGATGACGATCAACAAGGTGTGCGGCTCGGGCCTGAAGGCCGTGATGCTGGCGGCGAACGCGATCGTCGCGGGCGACGCGGAGATCGTGATCGCAGGCGGTCAGGAGAACATGAGTGCGTCGCCGCACGTGCTGCCGGGCTCGCGCGACGGGTTCCGGATGGGCGACGCGAAGCTGGTCGACACGATGATCGTCGACGGCCTGTGGGACGTGTACAACCAGTACCACATGGGCATCACGGCGGAGAACGTCGCGAAGGAATACGGGATCACGCGCGAAGCGCAGGACGCGTTCGCGGCGCTGTCGCAGAACAAGGCGGAAGCCGCGCAGAATGCCGGTCGTTTCAACGACGAGATCGTGCCGGTGGCGATTCCGCAACGCAAGGGCGAGCCGCTGCAGTTCGCCACCGATGAATTCGTGCGTCACGGCGTGACGGCGGAATCGCTGGCCGGTCTGAAGCCGGCGTTCTCGAAGGACGGCTCGGTGACGGCGGCGAACGCGTCGGGGCTGAACGACGGCGCCGCGGCGGTGCTGGTGATGTCGGCACAGAAGGCGGTGGCGCTGGGTCTGACGCCGCTGGCGCGGATCAAGGCGTACGCGAACGCGGGCGTGGATCCGAGCGTGATGGGGATGGGCCCGGTGCCGGCATCGCGCCGGTGCCTGGAGCGCGCGGGCTGGACGCCGGGTGATCTGGACCTGATGGAGATCAACGAGGCGTTCGCGGCGCAGGCGCTGGCAGTGCACAAGCAGATGGGCTGGGACACGTCGAAGGTGAACGTGAACGGCGGGGCGATCGCGATCGGCCACCCGATCGGCGCGTCGGGCTGCCGGATCCTGGTGACGCTGCTGCACGAGATGGCCAAGCGCGATGCGAAGCGCGGGCTGGCGTCGCTGTGTATCGGTGGCGGGATGGGCGTCGCGCTCGCGGTCGAGCGCGCGTGAGCAGGGTCTGACACACGTCCCGCGTGTGGCGCCTGCCGGCGCCGCATGCGGGCGAAGCGGTTTTCGCGCACGACAAGCCGTGAACAACAAGCGCGAGGTGCCGGTGCGTGCCGCGCCCGCGACGCGGGCGGCTGCGCATCGAAGCGGCGGGGCGGCAGCAGGTGCGATGCCGTCGCCCCGCCTTCATCGATTACTTTTCTGTCGGTAATTTATAGGATGACTAAGCGAATTGCAGTTGTGACTGGTGGAATGGGCGGCCTCGGCGAAGCGGTCAGCATCAGGTTGAACGACGCGGGCCACCGGGTAGTCGTCACGTATTCGCCGAACAACACCGGCGCGGACCGCTGGCTGACCGAGATGCATGCGGCCGGCCGCGAGTTCCACGCGTACCCGGTGGACGTGGCCGACCACGATTCGTGCCAGCAATGCATCGAGAAGATCGCGCGGGACGTCGGCCCGGTCGACATTCTCGTGAACAACGCGGGCATCACGCGCGACATGACGCTGCGCAAGCTCGACAAGGTCAACTGGGATGCGGTGATCCGCACGAACCTCGATTCCGTGTTCAACATGACGAAGCCGGTCTGCGAAAGCATGGTCGAGCGCGGCTGGGGCCGCATCGTCAACATCTCGTCGGTGAACGGTTCGAAAGGCTCGGTCGGCCAGACCAACTACGCGGCCGCGAAGGCCGGCATGCACGGCTTCACGAAATCGCTCGCGCTCGAAATCGCGCGCAAGGGCGTGACGGTGAACACGGTGTCACCGGGCTACCTCGCGACGAAGATGGTCACGGCGATCCCGCAGGACATCCTCGACTCGAAGATCCTCCCGCAGATTCCGGCGGGCCGGCTCGGCAAGCCCGAGGAAGTCGCGGCGCTGGTCGCTTACCTGTGCTCGGAGGAGGCCGGCTTCGTGACGGGCTCCAACATCGCGATCAACGGCGGGCAGCACATGCACTGACGCGCAGTGGTCCGGCGGTCCGGCGCTCCGGCGGCGTGCGCGCACGTGCCGGGCCGCGTTCCGCACTATCCAGTGCCAGGGCGGCAGCAGGTGCGCCGCTTCGGCTTTGCATTCCGGAGAAGGCATGGGCGACACCTGGATGGGACTCGCGATCGGCGGCACGGCACTGGCTGTCGCGCTGACGATGGCGGTCTCGCTCTACTGGCTCGAGCGGCGCCGTGCGCGCCTGCTGCGGAACTTCGATCATCGCGATTGCTGGCTCGTCGCGT
>NZ_CAJNKE010000084.1 GCF_905232215.1 Burkholderia sp. LMG 13014 | reverse complement strand
GCCGAGCGCGGGGCGGCCGCGCGCCCGCCCGCCACGCTGGCTGCCGTGCCCGGGTCGCCGTCGCCGCAAGCGGCCAGCGTGCACAGGAGTGCGATCATGAAAACGCCGCGCCAGTGCGGAAAGCGGCTTTCCGACCGGCGCGAGTTGACGATTTGCTTTCGATCCGATTCGAATCGGATTCCTGAATGATTAAGGCCGTTGCTGCGTGCTCCGTATTTCATTACCCCTCCAGACATGAAAAATGGACAGCAGAGAATATCGCCCGAATCAGAACAACTTCATGACAGGCCACCCGCGCGTACCTGCCACTTGCAACAGCTTCGAGTCGGGATTGGTGGCGACCGGATGCGTGACGTAGTCCAGCAGCGGCACATCGTTGATCGAATCGCTGTAGAAGTAGGTGCGCTCGAAATCGGACGGGGCGTAGCCGAGTGATGCCAGCCACTCGGTGGTGCGCACGATCTTCCCTTCACGGAAGCTCGGCACGCCCGTGCTGCGTCCCGTGAACGCACCGCCCGGCGTGCCATCGTCGGTATCGAGCTCGATGCCGAGCAGGTGCTCTATACCGAATTCGGCTGCGATCGGCCGCGTGACGAAGACGTTGGTCGCCGTCACGATGCAGCAGAGGTCGCCGCTCTCGCGATGCCGGTCGACCAGTTCACGCGCCTGCGGCGTGATCGCCGGACGGATCACTTCGTCCATGAACCGCGCATGCCAGCGCTCGAGCACCTTGCGCGGATAGCGGGTGAGCGGCGCGAGCGTCACGGCGAGATACGCGTCCATGTCGAGCGTGCCGGCCGCATAGTGGCCGTAGTGCTCGTCGATCAGCGCCACGTGCGCGTCGTCTTCCCGCCAGCCGACCCGCGTGATGAAGCGGCTCCAGGCCTGGTCGCTGTCGAGCGGCAGCAGCGTGTGGTCGAGGTCGAACAGCGCGAGATTCTTGTACATGGGTGGTTCCTTGTGTTGCGTGTTTATGCGCCGATGAGTTTCTCGATCGCGTCCTTCGCGTTCTTGCCGTCGATGGTCGTGACGCCGTCGAGCCACTTCGACAGCACGCCGGGGTTCTTCTTCGCCCATTCCTTCGCCACGGCGACCGGGTCCGCATGATTCATGATCGGCACCATCAGCTGGTTCTCTTCGTCGGTCGTGAACTTCAGGTTGGTCAGCAGCCGGCCGACGTTCGGGCAGCGTTCGAGGTAGCCGGGCGTGACGAGCGTGTAGACCTTCGCCGAGCCGTAGTTCGGGCCGAACACACCGTCGCCGCCGTCGAGATAGGCGATCTTGTAGTTGATGTTCATCGGATGCGGCTCCCACGCCAGGAACACGATCATCCGGTGCTCCTGCACCGCGCGCGTGACCTGCACGAGCATCCCGGCCTCGCTCGATTCGACCAGCTTGAAGCCGCCGAGCCCGAACTCGTTCTTGTCGATCATTCGCTGGATCAGCGCGTTGCCGTTGTTGCCGGCGCCGATTCCGTAGATCTTGCCGTCGAGCTGGTCGCGGAACTTGGCGATGTCGGCGAAGCTCTTGAGGCCCTTGTCGGACGCGTACTGCGGCACGGCCAGCGTGTAGCGTGCGCCGATCAGGTTGGGCTGCGGAAGCTGGTGGACGGCGCCGGCATCGACGAACGGCTTCACCGTCGGCGTCATGCTCGGATCCCAGTAGCCGAGGAACGCGTCGATCTGTGCCTTCTTCACGCCGGCCAGCACGATCGGCGGCGACGCGATCGTCTTGGTCGCCTCGTAGCCGAGCCCGTCGAGCAGCATCATCGCGACGCCGGTGGTGGCGGCGATGTCGCTCCAGCCGACATCGCCGAGCGTCACCTTTTTGCAGACGTCGCCTTCCGACGCGTGAGCGGGGGCCGTCGCCAGCGCTGCCAGCAGCGTAGCTGCGAGCATCCATGCCTTCTTCATCATGTTGGTCTCCTAAGCAAGTGTTCCGGATCGTGTTGCCTGAATGGTCTGACGATTGATCGTGCTGATCGGATGAAACAAACGAACTTGGGTCTGGCTTTGTAGTTTTGCGTACCGTATATTGGAACGCACAAAATCGCAAGATCGCACAAAAATACAACCTGCCGGTTGCCGGTTGCCGGGTTTGGCGATGGGCAGGCGAAGGCAGGAAGAATCGGGCGGCGGCCCAGGCGGGCCGTGCTTCATCGGGTAGGCCAGGCAAAGCAAGGAGACTTCGGATGATCAGTCAGCTGGAAATCATTTCCCGCCTGTTGCTGGCGGCACTGCTCGGCAGCATCGTCGGCATCGAGCGCGAGCGCCTGTCGTGGGCGGCCGGATTGCGCACGCACATGCTGGTGGCCGTGGGCGCCGCGCTCGTGATGGTCGTGTCGGCGTTCGGTTTCGCGGATATCCAGAACGCGAAGAACGTGTCGCTGGACCCGTCGCGCGTCGCCGCGCAGGTGGTGTCGGGCATCGGCTTCCTCGGCGCCGGGTCGATCATGCTGCGCGGCGAAATCATCCGCGGCCTGACGACCGCGGCGAGCCTGTGGGTCGTGGCGGCGGTCGGGCTGGCCGTGGGCGGCGGCATGTACGTGGCCGCGATTGCCGCGACGGCGATCGTGCTCGCGATCCTGGCCGGCCTGAAGCCGATCGAGAAGCGCTTCTTCGCCGCGCGGCAGCGCTGGGGCGTGCGCATCCTCGCGAGCCGCGGCGCGGTGAAACTGACGTCGCTGCAGGCGATGCCCGGCATCGACCAGGCGCGGATCGTCCAGTTCATCATCGAACAGGACGACGCCGCGCCGGACGACGACCGCATCCACGTGGTGTTTTCAAAGATGACGAGCAGCGAGTTCCAGGCGGTCCGTCAATCCCTGCAGACCCTCGTCGGCATCAAAAAGATGGAGGAGAGCGCAGCATAGTTCGCCATTCGAATAACATTGACGCTCATTCCGAGGACATTCCATGTGGCAAGAAGAGCGATACCAGAGGATCCGGCTTCTGTTATCGAAGATGCAGCGCGTTTCCACCGACCGGATCATGGCCGACCTGAACGTGTCGCGGGAAACCGTGCGGCGCGATCTCGTCGACCTCGAGGCGCTCGGTGAACTGAAACGCGTACACGGCGGCGCGGTGCAGGTGGGCGACGAAGCACCGATCGCCGAGCGTGCGCAGACGCATGTGAAGGCGAAGCTGGCGATCGCCCGCGCGGCGGCCAGACTGGTCACGGGCTCGCAAACGCTGTTTATCGACGCGGGCACGACCACGACGCTGCTGGCCGAGGAGCTGGCGAAGCTGTCGGGCCTCACGATCGTCACGAACTCGATCGACGTCGCACTGAAGATGCGGTCGAGCGACCCGGGGCAGACGAAGAACGAAACGATCCTGCTCGGCGGGATGATCGGCAGCCGCGCGGCCGCGACCGTCGGCGATGGCACGGTTGCCGAAATTTTCCGCTACCGCGCCGATCTCGCGCTGCTGTCGCCGGTGGGCGTCGATGCCGTCCGTGGCGCGACCAACTACGACCGGATGGAAACCGAAGTGGCGCGCGCGATGGTCAGCAACGCGGCGGACGTCGCGATCCTGGCCGATTTCAGCAAGCTCGGCACGAACAGCAGGATCAGCTTCTGCGAGCCGGCGCGGATCGGCGCATTGGTGACGGACCAGAAGGCGGAATCGGTCGACAGCTACAAGAGTCTCAAGAAAGCCATCAAGAACATCGTGCTGTCGTAGCGTGGGGCACGATCGGCCGCCGTTATGCCGCTCATGCGGCGCACCTTCTGCCGGCCGGTTTTTTAGCGGCGTAATATATCCGTCGATACAACGCAGGCACGCCCACCGGCGGGCCGTCATGGAGGCGGGCGATGGAGATGGCAGGGACGGCGGCGCCTTCGGCGCATCAGGCGGCAGCGGGCTCGATCGCGCTGACGGGCGCATTCGAGCGGCCGATGACGGTGACGCTCGACGACCTGCGCCGGCACGCGAGCGCGACGGCCGAGCCGTTCGACCTGCGCTGCTTCACGACGAACCGCTTCATCCGCTCGGTCGCGCCGTATCGTGGCGCGCGGCTGAAGGATCTGCTCGACGCAGCCGGGTTGCGCAACGACACGCCGGGCGACTTCAAGCGCATGGTGTTCATCGCGCATGCGCACGACGGCTACGCGGTCACGTTTTCCTGGCATGAACTGTTCAACACGCCGGTCGGCGAACACGTGATCGTCGCGTTCGAATGCGGCGACGCGCCGCTGTCGATCGACGACGGCGCGCCGCTGCTGTTCTCGGGCGCCGACCTCCTGCCCGCGCCGCGCCACGTGAAGCGGCTGGCCGGCATCGTCGCGCGCGTGCTCGAGGTCTGAGCCGGCACGCGTCGCACCGGCCATCGTGTATGCTTGCCCGCATCGTTCAAAGGGCGGGACAACATGAAGACACCGGCACACCCCAAGCCTGAGGTGCGGTTCAGGATGCGTATCCAGCAAGCCGATACGATCGCGCTCGGCCCGGGCAAGGTCGCGCTGCTCGAAGCCGTGCGCGAGCACGGTTCGATTTCGGCGGCGGCGCGCAGCCTGAAGATGTCGTACCGGCGTGCGTGGTTGCTGATGGACGAACTGAACCGCTCGCTGAAATCGCCGGCGACGGTGTCCGAGCATGGCGGGCAGAGCGGCGGCGGCAGTGCGCTCACGCCGGTCGGCGAGGAGATCATCCGCCTCTATCGCGAGATCGAGGCGCGGGCTTACGCGGCTTGCGCCGACGAAATTACCGCGCTCACGAAAATGGTGCGGCGCTGAAGGTGCGTTGCGTGTCCGCTTGCCGTTGCCCGGTGGCCTGTTCAGGCTGACGACGGGCTTTCACCGGCCCCTCGAAGGGCAGCGCGCAACGCATGCGACGAAGCGAATCCGGCCCTAGCCGTGCCGCAGGCAGAAGCGCGGCGTATCGCCCGTGGCGGCATCCGGCGCGATGACATCGCGCGCCTGCGCATCCAGCCGCCCGATCAGTTCGACGAAGCTGGCGACGCTGGCCGTCCGCAACGGGTAGTACGCGATGTGGTGGCGTTCGCAGATGCGCTTGAGCAGGTTCATCGAATCGTGGTCGATACAGTCGACCGGGAACACGACCATCCGCGCGCCCGGTAGCGCCGCGGCCAGCAGGCCCTTGCGGTCCTCGATGCCGCCGTCGTGCAGCGTCACGTCGCCGCCGGCCGTTTCGACGATCCGCTTGATCGCCCGGTTCGAGCCCGGGCGCCCGCCGACGTACACCAGACGCGTGCCCTGAAGGATCGACAGCGGATCGGCCGCGCGTTCGGCGGGATCGTCCGCCGACGCCTGCACCGCCTGTTCGATCGCGCTCGCTTCGGCGCGCAGCGTCTTTACCATCGCCATCAGGTCGTCGAGCCGCGCGCGCATCGCGCGGGCGCTTGCCTGTTCCGCAGCGATCCGCTGCTCGGCCGCTTCGCGGCGGCTCGTGTGCAGCGCGAGCCGTTCGTCGCGCGCGGCCAGTGCTTCGCGCAGTTCGTGTACTTCGTCGCGCAATACGCTTTCAGCCGCCAACGGCTGCGCGTGCTGGCGCGCGGCAAGGGCATCCCGCTCCTGCAGCGCCGCGTCGCGCTGCGCGCTCATGTCGTGCAGGCGCACCTGCTGCCGTTCGAGCTTCGCGTGCAGCGCCGCATTCTCTTCCTCCAGCGCAACCAGCCGCCGGATATCGGCGCGATTGGCCGCGCCGACCAGGTGCGACAGCATGTGCAGGTCGCCGAACGCGGCCTGGCGCACGCCCATCGTCGTGCGCGGATGCGTCATCAGCGCCCAGTACGCGGGCGGAATGTCGCCGCTCTTCAGTGCATCTTTCCAGCGCGCGAGGAGTTCGTCCGCATCCTTCGCGCTGTCGAATGCGCGGATCGCGCCGGCGTAACGCTCGTCGAGCGCCTTGTGCAACGCCTTCGCGCCGGCCGTGCCGCCGATCGCGAGCTCGACGGCCGCGTGATGGATGTCGAGGTCGGTCGCGTGCTGGCGGTCGAGGTCGGTGAACTTCGGTACGAGCCTGCGCAGTTCATGCGTGGTCAGGCAGGTGCCGATGATCGAGCAGTGCAGGTTCGCATCGAGCTCGGACAGGCGCGCGCGGCGCTTCAGCTCGGTCAGTTGCGCGCGCGACGGCGCGCAGCATGCGTCGACCCGCGTGCCGGTTGCCGCGGGCAGGTTACCGCCGGGCGACGAGAGATCCGCCGTGCGGGCAAGGCGAAAGGGCGGAGCGTGCATGTTGACCTCTGTCCGGCGTGGTCGAGCCGGAGACGGATGCGCGAAAGATTCGCGAAATATACCACGGAATATAACGCACGAAATTCCGGGGAAATCACGGGTTAACGCGGCGTGGCGCGGTCAGCAGAGCGCGGTTGAATGGTCGGTGAGCGAGCGTGCGGACGGGGCCTCGGGCGAAACGGGGAGCGACGCAGGCGCATGACGCTCCATCACGTACTCGACGCACAGCCCGACGAACAGCAGGTCGACGCGCTCCAGCGCGGCGACCGCGTCGTGCATCGCGGCCGGGTCGTTGCTGAACGAATCGGAGAACACGTCGTCGCGCGTGCGTTCGAGACGGCGCGCGTGGCCGATCGCCCGTTCGAGTTCGGGCAGGCGCGTGAAGCGGGCGGCGCGGGCCTCGTCTTCGAGTGTCGACAGCAGTTCACGAAAGCCCAGGGCGGACAGCGCGTCGTCGGCGTGGGCGGCCGAGAACATCCGGATGAAGCGCACGACGCTGCCGCGCAGGCGCCGGAATGCGTCGACGACATCGGTGACCTGCTGCGCACGCGCGTCGCTCGACAGCGGCCTGAGCGCGCGGATCTTGCGCGCGAGCGGCTGTTCCCGTGCGGTGCGCTGCGGGGCGCGATCCGTCGGCGTGCGGGGCATGGTGAGTCTCCGGAAGTGCAGGTATCGATATATTCTACGGAATATATCGAATGCGGAGAAAAAGACGGCACCGCGGATGAGACACGGTGCCGTCAACGGCCTGAGCGGCCGACTGGTCAGTCAGATGTTACGCAAGGCCGTTCCGAACGCGGCCATGAAGCGGCGGTACACGCTGTCGGGCACGAGGATGTGCACGGTGGCCGCGCACATCCGGCCCGCATGCGTGAACGCGTGCGCCTAATGCTGCCGCGTGACCGCCGCCGGCAGCACGGCGGCCCGGGCACCGGCCGTCTCGTCCATCGTCGTCCGGCCGCCGTCCCGAAAGAACGCCTGCTCGGCGGCATTGTTCATCACGAGGATGCTGATGCGGCGATTGGTCGGCTCGTCCGCCACATTCTTGTCGAGCGGCAGCACATCCGCGAGCCCGCGCACCTGGAGCAGCTTGTCTTCCCGCAATCCGCCCGCAACCAGCGCGCGCCGCGCGGCGTTCGCGCGATCGCTGGAGAGCTCCCAGTTCGAATAGCCCGTGGGGCCGTCGGGATACGGCGTCGAATCGGTATGCCCCGCGATCGACACGCGGTTCTCGACGTCGTCGAGTGCCGTACCGATCTGGGCGAGGATCGCAGTGGCATAGCTTTCGGGTTGCGCACTGCCCGACGCGAACATCGGGCGCTTGAGGGAATCGACGATCTCGATGCGCAAACCTTCGTGGGTGATCGCGATCCGGATCTGGTCCTGGTACGCGCGCAACGACGGGCTTTGCGCAATCGCGGCGGTCAGCTTCGCCTTCAGGCGTTCGAGCTTTTGCGTATCGACGATGGCGGCGAGTGCGGCGGGCGCGCTCGCCGGCACCGGCTGCGCTTTCGAGTCGATCGCCGGCGCCGGGTCGGACAGATCGCGGCCGCCCCCTTGCACGACGCTCGGACGCGGTGCCTGCGCGTCTTTCCCGCCGGACAGGAGTGTCGACAGCGGCGTGTTGAAGTAATCCTCGATCCCCTGCTTGTCGTACTTGGAGACGGAGCCGAGCAACCACATCAGCAGGAAGAACGCCATCATCGCCGTGACGAAATCGGCGTAGGCGATTTTCCATGCGCCGCCGTGGTGGGCGTCGTGGTCCTCGCCATTCCTGCGGCGCACGACGACGAGCGGGGCCTGTTTCGACGGATTGGAGCGACTGTCGGCCATGGCGCCCCCGTTACGCGGCCTTGGGCGACTTCGTCGCGCGGACGGCCTCGTCGAGCTCCTTGAAGCTCGGGCGATCGGCCGTGAACAGCACCTTGCGGCCGAATTCCACCGCCACCGCCGGCGCGTAGCCGCTCATCGACGCGAGCAGCACGGCCTTCACGCACTGGAACGGCTTGGCCGCTGCGCGGCCCTTCGCATGGAGCAGATCCGCGAGCGGGCCGACGAAGCCATACGCGAGCAGGATGCCGAGGAAGGTGCCGACGAGCGCGCCGGCGATCATCTTGCCGAGCACGGCGGGCGGCGCGCCGACCGAGCCCATCGTATGCACGACCCCCATCACCGCGGCGACGATGCCGAATGCCGGCAGGCCGTCCGCCATCTTCTGGATCGCATTGGCCGCGACCGATGCCTCCGCGTGGTGCGTATGCAGTTCTTCATCCATCAGGTCCTGCATTTCCAGCACGTTCACGTTGCCGCCCGACATCATCCGCAAGTAATCGACGATGAAGTCGAGCAGGTGATGGTCGCCGAGCACGTGCGAATACTTCTGGAACAGCGGGCTTTGCTCGGGCGCGTCGACGTCGGCCTCGAGCGCCATCATGCCGTCCTTGCGGGCCTTCTGCAGCAGCTCGTACAACAGGGCGATCAACTCGACGTATTGCTGCTTCGTATAGCCGCCGCCCTTGAAACAGGTCGGCAGGCTCTTGATCGTCTTCTTCAGCGTCGTGACCGGATTGCTGACGACGAACGCGCCCAGTGCGGCGCCGAAAATGCATAGCAGCTCGAACGGTTGCAACAAGGCCGGCAAATGTCCACCCACGCCGACAAAACTACCGATCACCGACCCGATGACGACGATCCACCCGATGGCTACAAACATGATTCCCTCGTTCGCGACTTGCGCTGCTGCATGCGTTGTTCAAAAGCGAGCGGGAAGTCCGGCTATCCCGCTCCGTGCCCGCGACGGCCCCGGGTCGCTGCGTGTCGGATGCGAACCGGGCCGTCGTCCCGATGCGCTGCAAAACGACGCCAATCGGCGGGTGTTGATGCAATAACGGCGATCGTCCGGACAACTGAAGCCGTGATTCCACGTATCACGCACGGCGAATGCGTTGCATACGTTTGCGCGTGCCGATGTGCGCGGCTTTCTTGATCGAGGTCAAAAAGTGCGCGGCCGTTGCGCGAAGTTCCATATGGATGCGACCCGGAAGCAGGGCGGCGCATCACGTCGCCCTCTCCAAAAAGGTGCGTCGCGGAATTCCGGGGAGCGCGGCGCGCATCGGCGGCCGACCGGGGCTGGATCCGTGTGCCGGCAGGGTTTTCATCAGGACATCCGGGGCGCCGCACGATCCATCATGGTGAATGCACTGTCGCAGCCAACCGCAGGAGGGCGCACCGTGGCTTCCGATCCCACTCCCTCGACCGCCTTCGTGTTCGCCGGCGGCGGCAGTCTTGGCGCGATCGAGGTCGGCATGCTCCGCGAGCTGGTCGCGAGCGGCGAACGGCCCGATTGCGTCGTCGGCGCGTCGGCGGGCGCGATCAATGCCGCCTATTTCGCCGGCCGGCCGGACGCGGACGGCGTCGCGATGCTTGCCGCGCTGTGGTGCAGGATTCGCCGCCAGGACGTCATGCCGTTCTCGTTGCGCAGCGTCATCGCGATGCTGCTGCGCAACCGGCCGCATCTGGTCGAGGCCGATGCGCTGCGCCGGCTGCTGGAAAAGAACCTGCCGTACCGGCGGATCGAGCAGGCCGCGCTGCCGCTCCACATTGTCGCGACCGACGTGCTGTCCGCCGGCTCGGTCGTGGATGCCGTGCAGGCCAGCGTGGCGATTCCCGGTGTGTTTCCGTCGGTCAGCATCGGCGGCGTGGAACTCGTCGACGGTGGCGTCGCGAACAATACGCCGATCTCGGTTGCGATCGCGCTCGGCGTCAAGCGGATCGTCGTGCTGCCGGCCGGGTTCGCCTGTGCGTTGCGCGTCCCGCCGCGCAGCCCGATCGCGCATGCGACGCACGCACTGACGCTCGTGATCGCGCGGCAACTGGTGCGCGATCTGGCGCTGTACGCGGCACGCGCGCAAATCCATGTGGTGCCGCCGCTCTGTCCGCTCGACGTCTCGTCATACGATTACTCGCAGTGCGCGCAACTGATCGACAAGGCCGCGGAACGCACGCGCGCATGGATCGATGCGGGCGGGCTCGCGGAGTGTGCGATTCCTGGCGAGCTGCGCGAGCACGATCATGCCGCGGCGCGGTCGCATTGACGGTTGCGCACGCGCCGTGCAAACGCATGACCGACGAATGCCGATTGCCGGGCTCGCTCCCTGGACGCTCGGCAGAACCGCAAAAAAAACGGCACCGTGCGTGAGGCACGGTGCCGCCAACGGCCTGAACGGCCGCTCTGGTCAGTCGATCGCGCGCATCGCGTGGCGCAGTTCCTGATAGCTGCGCAGCCCTGCAACGCCGAGTTCGCGGCCGATGCCGCTGAGCCCGAAGCCGCCCCAGCACACGTGCGGGTAGATGAGCTGCGGCGCATTGATCCACACGAGCCCCGCGCGCACGCGCTGCTGGAATTGCTTCGCGATGGCCGCATCGCGCGTCACGACGGTCGCGACGAGCCCGTAGCGCGTGTCGTTCGCGATCGCGATCGCTTCGTCGTCGGTGCGGAACGATTTCACGCACGCGACGGGGCCGAACACTTCGTCGGTCCACAGCGGGTTGTCGGCGGCCGGCTCGGCGATCACGACAGGCGCCATGAAGAAGCCGTCGCCGCCGGCATCCGTCACCCGGCCGCTGAAGGCGACGCGTGCGCCCGCATCGATGCCGTGCTGGAGCATCGCTTCGACGCGCGTACGCTGCGCGGCCGAGATCAGCGGCCCCATCGCGACCTGTTCCGCGGCTGGCGGCGCGACGACGAGCGCGCGCACGGCGGTCTCGAACGCCGCCATGAAGCTGCGGTACACGCTGTCGTGCACGAGGATGCGCGCGGTGGCCGAGCACATCTGGCCCGCGTTCGTGAAGGCGCCCGCGACCGCGAGCGACACGGCGACGTCGAGATCGGCGTCGTCGCGCACGATCAGCGACGACTTGCCGCCGAGTTCGAGCGTCACGCGCTTCATGTCGACGGCGGCGGCCTGCATGACCTTGCGGCCGGCCGCCGTGCTGCCGGTAAACGAGATCTTGTCGATCAGCGGATGCGCGGTCAGCGCCGCGCCGACCTCGGCGCCGCCGTTCACGACGTTGACCACGCCGGCCGGCACGCCGGCTTCGGCGACGATGTCGAGCAGCGCGTGTTCGGTGGGCGACGTCAGTTCGGACGGCTTCAGCACGACCGCGCAGCCCGCCGCGAGCGCGGGCGCGAGCTTCCACGCGGTCGTGACCATCGGGAAGTTCCACGGCATGACGAGCGCCGCGACGCCGACGGAATCGTAGAAGCGTTCGGCCGTGACGGCGTCGCTCGGCAGCGCGACCGGTTCGGCCGCAAACAGCGCCGGGTCCTCGCACAGCTTCGCGTAGTACGCGAACGTCGCGGCGACGTCGCCGACATCGGCCTCGGCTTCGAACGGCGGCTTGCCGCTCACCTGCATCTGCAGCGCGGCAAGACGATCGCGCGACGCTTCGACGCGCTCGGCGATCGTTGCGAGAATCCGGCCGCGCTCGGCGGGCGGCGTATCGCGCCAGCCGGGGAACGCATCGCGCGCGGCGCGCACCGCGGCGTCGACGTGTGCGGCCGTCGCGAATTCCTGCCAGCCGATCGCTGTACCGGTCGACGCATTGAAGATCGGCGCACCGGGCGCGTCGGCCTGCGTGCGCACGGGCTGGCCGGCGATGTGCGCGGCGGGCAGCACGAACGTGGCGGTGGAACGGGAAAGCTCGGCAGTGGACATGAGGGTCATCCTGTCGGTCGGGTTAGCGGTAGGCGACGCCCGGCATCACGCAGAGCATCTCGAACACGAGGTTCGCGCCCGTGAGCGCGGTGGTGCCGGTCGGATCGTACGGCGGCGCGACTTCGACGAGGTCGGCGCCGACGATGTTCAGGCCCTTCATCCCGCGCACGATCTCGAGGCCCTGCTGCACGGTGAGGCCGCCGATTTCGGGCGTGCCGGTGCCGGGTGCGAACGACGGATCGAGGCCGTCGATGTCGAAGCTCAGGTAGACCGGCGTGTCGCCGACGCGTTCGCGCACCTGCGCCATCAGCGGCGCGAGCGACTTGTTCCAGCATTCTTCGGCCTGCACGACGGTGAAGCCCTGCTGGCGGCACCAGTCGAAATCGTCCGCGTGGTAGCCGGTGCCGCGCAGGCCGATCTGCGTGACCTTGTCGCATTGCAGCAGCCCGTCTTCCACCGCGCGGCGGAACGGCGTGCCGTGCGCGATCTTCTCGCCGAACATCGTGTCGTTCACGTCCGCGTGCGCGTCGACGTGCACGACGGCGACCTTGCCGTACTTCTTGTGCAGTGCGCGCAGGATCGGCCACGCGATCGTGTGGTCGCCGCCGAGCGTGATCGGCCGGCAGCCGTTCGCGACGATCTCGTCATAGGCTTCCTCGATGCGGCGCACCGAGTCCTTCAGGTCGTACGGATTGGTCGCGACGTCGCCGATGTCGGCCACCTGCAGCGAATCGAACGGCGCCGCGCGCGTGGCCATGTTGTACGGGCGCAGCAGCACGGATTCGGTGCGGATCTGGCGCGGGCCGAAGCGCGAGCCCGAGCGGTTCGACGTGCCGAGGTCGAGCGGCACGCCGACGAAGCACACGTCGAGGCCGTCGGTCGTCGCGGCTTGCGGCAGCCGCATCATCGTGGCGATGCCGCCAAAGCGCGGCATTTCGTTGCCGCCCATCGGTTGATTCAGTTCGCGGGGCATGGGCCGTCTCCTTTCTTGTGAGGTCAAGCGATCGGCCGATGGTAGTGGAGAACGCCCGCGCGAAGATTTTGAAGTCGCAACGTTTACATCGACGGGCTTCGATGCAAGTAGCGCCGCCGCATCGACGCGGCGCAACCGAACGCGGCCGCGCGGCGCGGCCAGGCGTGTCAGCGCGGGATGGCGGGTGGCGCGGCGCCGTCGTGCAGGCCGGTAGAAGGGAACGCGGTGGATGCCGAACCCCATGCGGCGAGCTCGCGCTTGGTGCGCACGCCGAGCTTCGAGAACGCGCGCTTCACGTACGACTCGGCCGACGCGACGCGCACGCCGAGGATCTCGGCCGTCTCCGGCACGGTCTTGCCGGAGAGCAGGTGCTTGCAGGTTTCGTATTCGCGCTTCGACAGCTTCACGCCGTCGGCCGCGATTCGCGCATCGAACTGCGCGAGCGGATGGACTTCGGGTGTCGGATGCGCGACGCGCCGCGCGGCCGTGGTCGACGCATGCAATTCGAGCAGCGGGAACAGCATGTCGCTGATGCTGCGAAAGCGGTTCATCTCGGCGAGCGTGAACGGCGGCCGGTCGCGGCCGCGCTCCAGCGCGATCGAATGCTGCGCATAGCGCGTGCCGCGCGCCAGCACGCATTCGTGGCCGATATGCACGTCGTCGAACAGCCGCTGGCGGAATTCGCCGGGCGGGATCGCCGCAATGTCGCGAACGACCAGCATCGTGCCTGTCTTGCCGCGCAGCCCCGCGAACAGCGGGTCGCTGTCGAGAAAACGCTCGTAGTAGAGCGTCATCACGTCGGAGATTTCGGTGGATTCGGTATCGATGCCACTGCTGCCGATCCATTCGCATCGATAGCCGGTAGGCATCGAGCCGTCGACGCGCGAACGCTCGACATGCGCGACGTCGAGCGGCACCACGTCATTGAGCAGTTGCGTGAGGCGCGGCACGAAGTGCGGCGTGCCGACCGTCTCGATCAGCTCGCCCAGCGCCTTGAACGACACGTTGAAACGGTCGTCGTCACGGTGGAAGGGGTTCACGTTGAGCAGCATGCGGTTCCCCGGGTGAAAGGCGGCGCGATTGTAGCGTTCGCAACCGAAAACGTCAGTAGGGGGAAACACCGTCGGTTGTCCTGTCGACCCGTTTGCCCCGGAAAACACCGCTTGTCCCCCCCGGAGGGGGGCATACCGGGGCAGTGTAAATGAGTAACTTTGTCTCTGCTTTTTTCAATCAAGAGACGAAGATTCAGATGACCAAACTGATCAAGGACATCCTGCCGCTCGGCGCAGGCATTGGCGAATTCACGAAGCTCGACTTCGGCATGGACGAAAGCGACTGGCGCGCGGCGGAAGGCAAGAGCGGCAACTACCTCATCGGCTGGTGGGAAGGGAAAGTCGGCTCGGTGGAGTTTCCGGAAACCGCGGCCGACGAAGCCGTGTGGCTCGTCGAGGGCCGGATCGCGCTGACCGACGTCGAAGGCAACCGCAAGGAATTCACGCCGGGCCAGGGCTACCTGCTGCCGGCCGGTTTCGCGGGCCGCTGGGAGACGATCGAGGACGCGAAGAAGTTCTACGTGCTGCTCGAGAAGTCGTGATGTCCGGAGCCGCCGCCGTGGTGTCGTCGTCCGTGTGACGCGCGCCCGGCGGCGGTTTCGCTTTTCGCGTGTGATGGCTGGGATCATGGAAATGGAAGTCAAAACAAGAGAGACTGCACCGGAGCAGGCGCACGCCACGCGTGGCGCGCCGGTCGCATTGGGCGTCGAGGCGGCGCTCGCGAATACGAAGCTGTTCCCGTACTGGCTCGACAACCCGGCGGCGCCTGCGACCGAGCCGGAGCTCGTCGGCGACGTGACGGCCGATCTGCTGATCGTCGGCGGCGGCTTTACGGGGCTGTGGTCGGCCGTGCAGGCGAAGGAACAGATGCCGCACCTGAACGTGGTGCTGATCGAGGCCGGCAAGGTGGCGCACGGCGCATCGGGCCGTGCGGGCGGGATCATCTCGACGTCGGTGATGCACGGGCTGCCGAACGCGGTGCGCGTGTTCCCGAACGACATCGCGCAGCTCGAGGAATTCGGCCATCACAACCTCGACGGCTTCGAGGACACGCTGAAGCGCTACGACATCGACGCCGACATCGAGTGGAACGGCGAAATGACGGTCGCGGTCGATCCCGAGCATATCGCGCACCTGAAGGGCGACTACGACCTGCATCACGAGTACGGCCACAACGTCGTGCTTCTGAACCGCGAGGAAACACTCGAACAACTGAATTCGCCGCTGTTCGCGGGTGCGCTGTGGTCGCGCAACCGCAGCGGCATCGTGCACCCGGCGAAGCTTGCGTGGGGGCTGAAGCGCGCGGCGCTGAAGCTCGGCGTGAAGCTGTACGAGCACACGCCGCTCGTGACCGTGACCGACGAAGGCAGCACGGTGTTCGTGAAGACGCCGAAGGGCAGCGTGCGTGCACCGCGCGTCGTGTTCGGCAGCGGCACCGCGAAAGTCGGGATTCCCGATATCAACCGCCGCGTGATGCAGGTGCGCGACCACGTGCTCGCGACCGAGCCGCTCACCGACGAGCAGCTCGCGCGGATCGGCTGGAAGAACCGCCAGGGCGTGTACGACACGCGCACGCAGCTCAACTATTTCCGCCTGACGAAGAACAACAACATCATCTTCGGCGGGCTGGTGAGCTATCACTTCGACGGCGACCCGGAGCCGCACCAGGACGGCCAGCGCGAAACGTACTACCGGCTCGCGGAAGCGTTCTACCGCACGTTCCCGCAACTGAGCGACGTGCGCTTCTCGCACGCGTGGGGCGGACCGATCGACTACTGCTCGCGCGGCTCGGTGTTTGCGAAGCGCTATCTCGGCGACAAGGCCGTGTTCGTCGCCGGCTATACGGGCTTCGGCGTCGCGGCGAGCCGGTTCGGCGCGTTCATGGGGCTGAACATCCTGTTCGATCGCGACAGCCCCGAGCGCAAGCTCGACATCGCGAACCAGAGCCCGAGCTACATTCCGCCGGAACCGATGCGCTGGATGGCCGCGAAGATCACGTTTCATGCATTTGACGGCGCGGATGCGGAAGGCGGCTGGAAGCGCGCGTGGATCAGCGGCATCAAGGCGATGGGCTTCCCGATGTAAGCGATGACGCGGTGGCACGGCACCACGCCGTGCTGCCGCCGTAGCGACACCAAAAAATGATCCCCAGAGGAGACGGTCCGCACCGCGGACACGGAGAGAGACACCAGATGAATGTAGTCAACCTGCAGGATGAAGCGCGACAGGAAAGCGCGCGGTTCGTCGTCGTGATGCTGCTGCTCGGCATGCTCGGGCCGACGGTCTTCCTCGGCCTGCCCGCGATCGTCGGGCAGGTCGAGCGTCATTGGGGCTTCGGCGAAGCGGCGCTCGGGCTGTCGAGCTTCATCGAGGTGCTCGGTGAATCGACGGGCACACTGCTCGTCGCGTTCGTGCTCGGCCGCCAGCCGGTCCGCTGGGTGCTCGCGGGCGCGGTGACGCTCGCGGCCGGCGCGAACCTCGGCACGCTCGCGACGCACGGGCTGGTTGCGTATTCGGCGTTGCAGTTCATCGCGGGCGTCGGCTCGGGCGGGCTGAACGGCATCGCGCTGCGCTACCTGTCGTATTCGCGTGCGCCGGAACGCAATCTCGGGATCATGCTGATGGGGCAGGTGACGTGGAGCATGGTGTTGCTCGCCTACATCTTCCCGATGCTGAGCGACACATGGGGCGCGCACGGCGTGTTCGGCTTCGTCGCGTGCGTGCTCGGCATGTTCGTGCTCGCGACGCCGCTGTTTCGCCGCGGCGAGACGATGGCTGCACCGACGCCGGCCGGCGTCGCCGGCCGCATCGACCGCAAGGGCGCGATGCTCGTGCTGTGCGCGCAGCTCGCGCTGTACGGCGGCGTCGGCGTCGTGTGGACCTTCCTCGAGAAGATCGGTACTGCTGCGGGCCTGAGCGGCAAGTCGGTGTCGCTCGTGCTCGGTGCGGCGAAC
>NZ_CAJNKE010000083.1 GCF_905232215.1 Burkholderia sp. LMG 13014 | reverse complement strand
GAGCGATACGTTTTCGCCGTGGCTCGCTGCGCCAAACGAGATCTGGTCGATCGGACCGCGTCTCGCCATGACGCTGTTCGACGGCGGACGGCGTGCCGCCGGCGTACGCCACGCGCGTGCGCAGTTCGACGAACAGGGCGCACGCTATCGCGCCGTCGTGCTGCAGGCGTTCCGCGAAGTCGAGGACGATCTTGCACAGTTGCACCGCCTCGGCGACGAATCGGACCAGGATGACGCGGCGCTCGTCGCGTCGCGGCATTCGCTTGCGCTGGCGATGTCGCGCTATCGCGACGGCGCGGTCAGCTATCTCGACGTGGTCACCGCGCAGACGACCGAACTCGATACGCAGATCGCGTCGCTCGACGTCGACGCCCGACGCCTGCAGGCATCCGTCGGGCTCGTGCGCGCGCTCGGCGGCGGCTGGCACGACGCACGTTCATGAACGTTTCTTCATCGGCACGCCGGGCGCCCGGACGGGCGCACCCGATAACGTGTGTCAGGCCGGCACCGCATCCGCGACACCGGCCTCCGACCTTCGACCTTCGATAAGGATCACGCCATGAAGACCTTGATATTCGCCACGGCCCTTTCCGCCCTCTGCGTCGCACTGCCCGGCCAGGCCAGCGCAACGCAGCCCGACACCGCGGCTGCGCCGCAGACGTTCGCCGCGACCGCAACCGCACCGTTGTCGTCGCAACCGGCATGGAACACACGGCCGGCAACGCCGCTGACACGCGCGCAAGTCTATCGCCAGCTCGTCCGCGCCGAACGCGACGGCCAGCTCGCGCAGCTCAACCGCGAACTCTATTCGCACTGACCGCCCGCAATCGAACCTGCCGCGCGACGCGCGGCATACATGCCATCCTCAAGCGCGACGCGATACCGCGTCGTCATCCGCCCGCGTCGAACCTGAACCCGAATCGCGCAATCGTTTCGATGCGCGCGGAAAACGCGTGCGCGGCCAGCTTGCGCCGCAACCGCACGACCAGCGCGTTGACCGTCTCGGGTTCGACATCGGCATCGCCCCACGCATAACGAAGCACGGCATCGCGCCCGACCGGCCGCCCCGCTTCGCGCAGCAAGCATTCGACGAGACGGAATTCCCGTGTGCTGAGCGCCAGCCGCCGGCCACGCTCTTCGAGCGCGCGCGTAGCCGCGTCGAGCCGGATCGACTCGCGCATCGCGATGACGCCCGTGCGGCGCCACAGCGCGCGCAACCGCTCGTGCAGTTCCACGAACGAACACGGATGCGCAAGACACACGTCGCAGCCGGCCTCAAGTATCTGCGCGCGCTGCGCGGCTGTCGCGCCGGCAACGATCGTCGCAATCGTCGCGCCTTCGGCCGATGCGACGAGTCGCGGCAGCGCATCGAGGATCGCCGGGCCGGCGGCCGTGTCGGGCGCCACGATCACGATGGCATCGAACCGCTCCTGCGTCGCCACGAAGCAGCCGTCGCGCCATCCGTCGACGCGCTCGACGCCATGCGTGCTCTCGCGAAATGCCTTGTCGAGCCGCGCGGCTTCCGGGTTCGGCGGGGAAATCAGCAGGATGCGCATCGACGGTTCCCCGACGCCGTCATGCGAGCGAGCGCGGCCAGCACTCGACCGTGATCGCCGCCCCGGCCAGTGGCGCATCGCCGATCCGCAACTCGAAGCCGTGCACGCGCGTCACCGCCGAGACGATGCTCAGTCCCAGCCCCGAGCCGCTCACATGGCGCGTGCGCTCGCCACGATAGAAGCGCTCGAGTACCGCGTCGCGCTCGCCGGGCGGGATGCCGGGCCCGGTGTCTTCGAACCGCACGAGCGGCCCGCTCGGTGTCGCATGGAGCGCGACACGCACGCGGCCGCCCGGTGGCGTGAACTTGATCGCGTTGTCCGCCAGATTGCTGAACGCCTCGAACAGCAACGCGCGATCGCCATGAATACGGTCGACCGGTGTCGCATCGAGTTCGAACGACACGTCGACGGCTTCCGCCAGCGGTTCGTAGAGCTCGCAGACGTCGCGCAGCAACGCCGTGACGTCGACTGCAGCGAAGCCGCCACGCCGGCTCAGCGTGCCGATCTCGGAGATGCGCAGCATCGCGCGAAAGCGCTCGAGCAACCGGTCGGTCTCGTCGCGCGCCGACGCGAGCAGTGCCGACGACGCCGGGTCGTCCGCGCAAAACGGCTGCTCGGCGAGCCGGGCCAGCATCGTGTGCACGCGAGCGAGCGGCGTGCGCAGATCGTGCGCGATCCCGTCGCAGGTATGCCGCACCTCACCCATCAGCCGCTCGACTTCGTCGAGCATGTGGTTCACGAGATGCGCGAGCAGGTCGAGTTCGTCATGGCGTCCAACCGGCAGCCGCTTGCCGAGATCGCCCTCGGCGATTTGTCGCGTGACGCGCCGGATCGCGGCGACGCGGCGCATCTGCCGCATGCCGAGCATGCTGCCGCCCGCGATACCCGCGATCAGGATCATCACGCCGCCGATCACGAGCCCGCGGATCGCGACATCGCGGATCTGGATGAAATGCGACAGGTCGCGCGCGACCACCAGCGTCATCCCGTTGTCGCGGCGCACGGCCATCGCGCGCGTGATCGGCGCGGGCTGGCCGTCGAGCGGAGCAAGCGTGCGGTTCAGCGTGCGTCCGTCACGATCCGTGCGCAGCGCGGGCAGTGTCGCGATGTCACCGGCCACGCGGCGCCCGTTCGCGTCGAACAGCCCGTAGAAACTGGTATGCATGTGCTCGTGCTCGAGCCGCCGGTGGATCGCGAGCGGCAGCTCGGCATCGGGAATCGAATCGAAATAGATCAGTTGCCACGCGAGCACCTCGTCGGTGTCGCGCGTCATCGTGTGCGTCGCGGCCACGCTGATCACGCCCGCGAGCAGCAGCAGCGAAACCGAGAAGATCGCCGCATACGCGCACAGCCAGCGAAACGTCGTCGTGTGCCAGCGGCGCGTGAAGTTCGCCGCGCGAGCCGCATCCATCCTCGCCTCCGTCACGCGAGCATGTAGCCCGAGCCGCGCACCGTCTGGATCATCGGGTTCGCGCCGGGCGGATCGATCTTCTTGCGCAACCGGCCCATGTGGACGTCGATCAGGTTGGTGCCGGGATCGAAGTGATAGCCCCACACGGTTTCGAACAGCATCGTGCGCGTGATCGTCTGGCCCGCATTGCGCATCATGAATTCGAGCACGCGGAATTCGGTCGGCAACAGCGGAATCTCGTCGGCCCCGCGACGCGCGCAGCGCGAAATGAGGTCGAGCTCGAGCGCGCCGACCTTCAACAGCGTCTGCTGCGGCACGCCCGACGCCTGCCGGCGACGCAGCAGCACCTCGATGCGGGCGCTCAGCTCGCCGGAATCGAACGGCTTCGTCAGGTAATCGTCGCCGCCCGCGCGCAACCCGCGGATGCGCTCGTCGACATCGCCGAGCGCGCTCAGCATCAGCACCGGCGTATCGATGCCGACCGTGCGCATCGCGGTCAGGATCGCGAGGCCGTCCGCGCCCGGCAGCATCCGGTCGAGCGTGATCGCGTCGTACGATGCGCTCATCGCGCGCAGCATGCCTTCGCGGCCGTTGTCGATCCACTCGACCTCGAACCCGCGCGCGGTCAGTTCGCCGACGATTTCGTTCGCGGTCACCGCATCATCCTCGACCGTCAGTACTCGCATGGTTGCCCTCGCAATGAACGTCATGACGGGCGCACGCAATGCGCCCGCGACTATCGTAGACGACCCGGTCGCCGTCCGGCGTTACATGAAAATTGCTTCATCCAGCTTCTCGGCGCACGGGTAAAAGATGTTTCATCCGTGCGTCGCCCGCCCCGTCGTGCGCGCCGCCTACGCTGACGTCATGCGGCATCGGGCCGCGAAACCAGGAGCTACCGGATGAAACTGTCGACTACCGTCGCCTGCATGCTGCTCGCATGCGCCAGCACCGCCGCGTTCGCGGCCCCTCACCTGACGCCGCAGGAATGCAACGCCTACCCGTTCGTCCACACCGGCCACGACGTCACGCGTGCGGACCTCGTGCGCGAGCTGACCGAACTCGAACAGGTCGGCTACGATCCGGCGCACGCGAGCCCCTACTACCCCGACGATCTCGACGGTGCGAAGCATCGTCTCGCTGCCGAGTACCGTTCGGACTGCACGCATGCGCTGACGGCCGATGCGGGCGCCCGGCACTGACCCCGCTGCCCGGCGCAACCCGGCCGGGAAAAACAAAAAGGCGGCACTCGCGTGCCGCCTTTTGTTCATGAAAGCGCATGGATATCGACCGCTGCGCCGCGATGCCGCTCAGCGCGACATCATGTTCATGCTGACGTTGTGCATCACCCACAGCGTGCCGACGATCAGGATCGCCGCGGTCAGCACCGTGTAGCTGAACGCCATCACGTTCCAGCGCTGGCCCGACGAGCCGTTCATGTGCAGGAAGTACACGAGGTGCACGACGATCTGCACGAACGCGAGCACCGCAAGCGCGATCAGCGACGCGTGCGGCGACAGCACGCCGCCCATCACGAGGCCGAACGACGCGGCCGTGAGCAGCACCGACAGGATGAAACCGGCGAAGTAGCCGCCGACACTGCCGTGCCCTTCTTCGAGTTGAGACGAATGCGAATGGGCCATTTAGATCACGCTCGCGAGATAGACAAAGGAAAACACGCAGATCCACACGATGTCGAGAAAGTGCCAGAAGAGGCTCAGGCACGTCAGGCGTCGCAGGTCGCGATCGGTCAGGTCGCCGCCGCGGAACACGATCTGCCCGGCGAGCACGATCATCCACAGCAGGCCGGCCGTCACGTGCAGCCCGTGCGTGCCGACCAGCGTGAAGAACGCCGACAGGAACGCGCTGCGCTGCGGGCCCGCGCCTTCCGCGATCAGGTGCGAGAACTCGCGCAGCTCCATCGCGAGAAACGCCGCGCCGAGCACGAACGTCACCGCGAGCCACGCGAGCAACGCGCCGCGCCGCTGCTTGTAGGCGGCGAGCATCGCGAAACCGTAGGTGATGCTCGACAGCAGCAGCGCGGCGGTTTCCACCGCGACGCCCGGAATGTCGAACAGTTCTTTCGCGGTCTGCCCGCCCGCATACTGGTGGCCGAGCACCGCGAATGTCGCGAACAGCGCCGCGAAGATCACGCAGTCGGTCATCAGGTACAGCCAGAACCCGAACACCGAGTGCGACGGCGGATGGTCGTCGTGCTCGAGCAGGGTTGCGCTCAAGGTTTTCTGCAACATCAGTTGGCCTCCAGTTCCACGTCGTCGACGCGCGCAGCCACGCGCTTCGTCGGCTGCTTGTCTTCGATCTTCCGCACCGTCGACGCGGGGATGTAATAGCCGTCGTTATCGCGCGAGCTGTAGATCACGAGCGTCGCGATGATGCCGACCAGCCCGCCGATCGCCATCCACCAGATGTGCCACACCAGCGCGAAGCCGAGCACCAGGCTGAAGATCGCGATCACGAGGCCCGCGCAGGTATTCGACGGCATGTGAATGTCGCGAATCGATGCCGGGTTCGGCCGGCCTTCGCCGCGTGCCTTCATGTCCGCATACGCGTCGAGCGTGCGCACCTGCGGGATCACCGCGAAGTTGTAGTCGGCCGGCGGCGACGAGGTCGCCCACTCCAGCGTGCGGCCGCCCCACGGATCGCCGGTGGTATCGCGGTACTCGGGCAGGTTGCGGTTGCGGATGCTGACCACCAGTTGCAGCAGCTGGCACGCAATGCCGATCGCGATCAGCACGGCGCCGAATGCGGCGACCAGCAGCCACGGATGCCAGGCCGGGTTGTCGTAGTGGTTGATCCGGCGCGTCATGCCCATGAAGCCGAGCACGTAAAGCGGCACGAACGCAACGTAGAAACCGATCTGCCAGAACCAGAATGCCGCCTTGCCGAGCTTCTCGTTCAGCTTGAAGCCGAACGCCTTCGGGAACCAGTAGTTGAAGCCCGCGAGATAGCCGAACAGCACGCCGCCGATGATCACGTTGTGGAAGTGCGCAATCAGGAACAGGCTGTTGTGCAGCACGAAGTCCGCACCCGGAATCGCCATCATCACGCCGGTCATGCCACCGAGCGTGAACGTGACCATGAAGCCGATCGTCCACAGCACGGGCGTCGTGAATTCGATCCGGCCGCGATACATCGTGAACAGCCAGTTGAACACCTTCACGCCGGTCGGGATCGCGATGATCATCGTCATGATCCCGAAGAACGCATTCACGTTCGCACCCGAGCCCATCGTGAAGAAGTGGTGCAGCCACACGAGGAACGACAGCACCATGATCGCGCAGGTCGCATACACCATCGTCTTGTAGCCGAACAGCGGCTTCTTCGCGAAGGTCGCGATGACTTCCGAGAAGATCCCGAACGCCGGCAGGATCAGGATGTACACCTCAGGGTGACCCCATGCCCAGATCAGGTTCAGGTAAAGCATCGCGTTGCCGCCGGCTTCGTTCGTGAAGAAGTGCATGCCGAGGTAACGGTCGAGGCCGAGCAGCGCGAGCGTCGCGGTCAGGATCGGGAACGACGCCATGATCAGCACGTTCGTGCAGAGCGCGGTCCACGTGAACACCGGCATCTTCATCAGCGTCATGCCCGGCGCGCGCATCTTGATGATCGTCACGAAGAAGTTCACGCCGGTCAGCAGCGTGCCGACGCCCGAGATCTGCAGCGCCCACAGGTAGTAGTCGACCCCTACCCCCGGACTGAACTGCAGCTCCGACAGCGGCGGATACGCGAGCCAGCCGGTCTGCGCGAATTCACCGATCACGAGCGAAACGTTGATCAGGATCGCGCTCACGGCCGTCATCCAGAACGAGAGCGAGTTGATGAACGGGAATGCCACGTCGCGCGCGCCGATCTGCAGCGGCACGATCAGGTTCATCAGCCCGACCATGAACACCATTGCCATGAAGAAGATCATGATCACGCCGTGAGCCGTGAAGACCTGGTCATAGTGGTGCGGCGGCAGGTAGCCGGGCCCGTTGTACGCGAGTGCGAGCTGCATGCGCATCATGATCGCGTCGGCGAAGCCGCGCAGCAGCATGATCAGCGCGACGATGATGTACATCACGCCGAGTCTCTTGTGGTCGACCGTGGTCAGCCATTCCGTCCACAGCCATTTCCACCGGCCGGTGATCGTCAGCGCGGCGAGAATGCCCAGCACGACCAGCCCCATGAAGACACCGGCCCCCATGATGATGGGCTGATCGAACGGGATCGCCGAGAGTGTGAGTTTGCCGAACATGCGTTACCCCTTCGTGCCGCAGGCGGCGTCCTTCAGGTCGAGGACGTGGCCATCGTTGTATTTCGCGATGATGTTGTGGAAGAGTCGCGGATCGACCGACGAGAAGTAGCGCACGGGCGCCTTCTCGCTCGGTTGCGCGACGGTGCCGTACACGGTCGCGTCAAGCCGGTCCGGCGACGCCTTCACCTTCTGCACCCATGCATCGAACTGTTCGCGCGGCTCGGCGAGCGTGCGGAACTTCATGTCGGAGAAGCCGCGGCCGCTGAAGTTGGCGGACGTGCCCGCGTAGTTGCCGGGCTCGTCGGCGATCAGGTGCAGGCGCGTCTGCATGCCGGCCATCGCGTAGACCTGGCCACCGAGCTGCGGAATGAAGAACGAGTTCATCACCGAATCCGACGTGATGCGGAAGTTCACCGGCGTGCCGACCGGAATCGCAAGCTGGTTCACCGACGCGATGCCGAGTTCCGGATAGATGAACAGCCACTTCCAGTCGAGCGCGACGACCTCGACGTCGATCGGCTTCACCGACGACTCGAGCGGCTTGTACGGGTCGAGCTCGTGCGTGGTCTTCCACGTGAGCACGGCGAGGAACAGGATGATCAGCGTCGGCACCGTCCAGATCACGACCTCGATCGCGGTCGAGTGCGACCAGTTCGGCGCGTAGGTGGCGTTGCGGTTCGATGCGCGGTAACGCCACGCGAACCACAGCGTGAGCAGGATCACCGGCACGACGACGATCAGCATCGCCCAGGTGGACGTCGCGATCAGCGCCTTTTCGGCAGCGCCCACGCTTCCTTTCGGATTTAGTACATCTAAATTACAGCCTGACAGGCTCAAAGCCGCGCCGATCGACATCAGCGCCACCCAGCCTTTTGAAGCTTTTCTTTTCATCACACAGCCCGAGGGTCATTGAATCCGTTTGCGTATGCCCGATGCGCATTCGATCCACGAAAGTGGCCGAATCATACGTCGCGCGAGTGCGATGAAAAACCAGCTAATGCGGAAAATCATCATTGCAGAATCTGCCGTGAGACAGATTGTCGCGGGGCAATTTCACGCAGCCGAAAGCGGGCCCGGCGCTGCCTGCGCCGGACCGCGATCGAATCGATGTGTGTGCAACGACCGCACCGCCGTGCGATGCGCCCCGCTCGCGCGACGTGCCGCGCTCAGCCGCGCGTCGACGCCATGTACGACGGCTGCGGCTGCGCAGGGCCGTCCCCGGTCGGCAGCTTCGAATGGCTCGCGTCTTCGATCAGCCTGCCGACAGTCGGATCGATCGCGTCGGTGAACGGCTTCGGATCGATGCCGACCGCCAGCACGACCAGCGCGAGCGACGCGAACATCACGATCTCGCGACGGTTCAGGTCGGCGAGCTTCGCGATCCGCTGGCTCGCGACCTTGCCGAACACCACGCGCTTGAGCAACCACAGCGTGTACGACGCGCTGAGGATCAGCGTCAGCGCCGCGATGGCGCCGATCCAGAAATTGAAGCGGATCGCGCCCATGATGACCATGAACTCGCCGACGAACCCCGACGTACCCGGCAGGCCGACGTTGGCCATCGCGAACAGCACCGTGAAGGTCGCGAATCGCGGCATCACGCCCGCCACACCGCCGTACGCGGCGATCTCGCGCTGCTTCGTGCGATCGACGAGCACGTTCACGCACAACAGCATCGCACCCGCGACGAAGCCGTACGACACGAGTTGCACGATGGCGCCTTCGACACCGATCCGGTTGAACAGGAACAGCCCGAGCGTCACGATCCCCATGTGCGCGACCGTCGAATACGCGAGCAGCTTGCCGAGATCGGTCTGCGCGAGCGCGATCAAGCTGGCATAGACGATCGCGAACAGCGACAGCGCGATCACGGCCGGCGCGAAGAAGTGGCTCGCATCGGGCGTGACCGGCAGCGCGAAGCGCAGGAACCCGTAGCCGCCGAGCTTGAGCATCGCGAGCATCAGCGCGGCGCCGGTCGGGCCGTCGGTATAGACGTCGCTCAGCCACGTGTGGACCGGCCACATCGGCACCTTGACCGCGAATGCGGCGAAGAAGCCGAGGAACACCAGCAACTGCGGTGCGAAGCCGAGCTGCAGCGTGCGCCACACGGCCATGTCGAACGTATGCGACTGCGCGTACAGGTACAGCATCGCCATCAGCAGCAACAGCGAGCCGGCGAACGAGATGAAGAAGAACTTCACGGCCGCGTACACGCGCCGCTCCCGCCCCCACGTACCGATCAGCAGGTACAGCGGGATCAGCGTCGCCTCGAAGAAGATGAAGAACAGCAGCCCGTCCTGTGCGACGAACACACCGACCATCAGCCCCGACAGGATCAGGAACGACGCGTAGTACTGCGCGACACGCACCGTGACCGACTCCCACGACGCCACCACCACGACGAGCGTCGTGAACGCGGTCAGCACGACGAGCCACAGCGACGCGCCGTCGATACCGACCCGCCATCCGGAATTGAATGCCGCCAGCCAGTTGCGGCTTTCGACGAATTGCATCGCAGCCGAGTGCGCATCGAAACCGGCGACCAGCGGAACGACCGCCGCCAGCCCCACCAGCGCGCCGACGAGCGCGATCAGCCGCGTTCGACGTGGATGTTGGTCGGAACCGGCGCGCAGCAGGCACGCGCCGAACAGGATCGGAGCCCAGATGGCCAGGCTCAGGAAGGGGAAATCATGCATGTCAACTAGGCCTTGATGAAGTCGCGCACTGCATCGGGGACAGGCGAGACGAAAGGAACGAAATCAAATCGACAGATAGATTTCGTGAATCGCCAGTGTTGGCAAAATGTAAAGCGACATCATCGGAAAACTTGACGTCGCTCAAACGCGATCGGGTTAACCAGCATAAGGCGATTGATTATTTTCTGCATCGCAGCAGAGCATCGATTTTTAGCGCCCGTCTATATCACTGATTTTTATGAGTAATTTTTTGTATTACCCGACTACGGCGGTCGCGAAAAACGACGCACTGCCGCATTTTTGACGTCGACGAGCCTTTTCGGAGGGTCGAAACGAGCTAATTGATGCCCGGCAGGACGGCAAGCATGCGGCGTCCGATCCTTACATCAATACTTTCATTTTTATTTCATTTCGCCTTACACGATGCAGGTCGAGAGAATGGTCGCTCCGCCCGCATCCCTCCCTTTCCCAACTGCGATCATCGATGACTCAAGCGGCCCGATATGCGAGTCGTCACCGTGCGATGGTGGTCGTGTAGCGCGGAAAAATGGACGATGCGAGCGTCATCGCATCGACGATATTGCGCTCGTCGATCATGTAGCTTGCGGCGGGCAGATCCGACTTCGACGCCGGCGCCGTGACGATCGCCGCGCGTCATCATGCGCGACATCCTGCAGTGCGTGCGGGTCGAGTACGACGGAGAACGGTTCGAGCACGAGCAGCAATGCGTCCTGAGCCATCGCGACCAGCGGCGCGATGACTTTGAATCCCGCATCAGCCTTACAGCCGGTCGCCAAGCGCCAACAAGAAGTCGGCGGCAAGCCTGGTGCGCGCGGAGGCTTGGCGAGCTTTCTCATAGACCACCGACAAAGGGGCGCCGATGCTCTTGAAGTCGTCCAGGACAGGAACAAGTCGCCCCGCGGCCAACGACGGCGCCACGACATAATGCGGAGCTTGCAAGATACCGCCCCCGGCTTCCGACAGCGCCAGGAGCGCTGATGCATGGTCGCTGGCCAACGGCCCCACGGGGAAATGGCTGTACTGATCCCCGCCACGGACAAACATCCAATCTCGGAATTGTCCGCTGTTGACCATCACATAACGCAGACAGGTATGGTCGACCAGGTCGTCTGGTGTCTTGGGCACGCCCCGCGACTGCAGGTATGCCGGCGAAGCGACCGTCACAAAGCGATGAGCCGGCAACGGGCGGGCCACCAGCCGGGAGTCCGGCACTTCTCCCAACATCACGGCCAGGTCGAAACGCTCGGCCGTCATGTCGACGTGACGATCCGTCAAGGCCAGTTCGATATCCAGCCCGGGATGTGCGCTCAGCCATTCACCGAGCGCAGGCGCCAGCACATACTGACCGAAACTCACCGGGACGCAGAGCCGCAACTTGCCCCGCCATGGTTGCGACGCACCCGCCAGCCTGCTGCGAGCGTCCTCGATGTCCGTCATTCCCTGGCGGCAGACTGCGAAGAACACCTCGCCATCGCCGGTCAAGGTGATCTGCCGCGGCGAACGGTGAAACAGCCGAACGCCCAGTTCAGCTTCCAGGCGGGCTACCGCCTTGCTCACGGCTGAGGGGCTAAGCTGAAGCAATCGTGCCGCACGCGTGAAATTGCCGGCCTCGGCCGCGCGGACAAAGGTACTGATATCGGTAAATGGATCCACTCTACCATTCCCCATATTCACAATAAGTCTGAATTCTAAGGTCTTATCGTGACATGGGTTCATCCTTATAGTCGAACCCTCACTGATCGAAGAGGGGGTTGAGATGTTGAAATTCACGCAAAACTGGTTCTCGCGACTGTTCTTGTTGTCCGCCATGTCGGCCGGCTCCAGTGAAGCAGCCCCTCCCTCGTCGCAGCCTAAAGTCAGCGTTGCCGCATCTGCACGCCAACCGATACCGACCGTGCCGAACGACGGTCGATCTGCGCTGCTCATGATCGAATTTGTCAATGAATGGCTTGCTCCAGAAGGCAAGTTGAGACGGCTGATCAAGGATGAGCATCAGTTCTCTCGATCGCAGGAAGCCGCCAAGCTTGCGCTGGCGGCAGCACGTCAAGCGGGTATGCCCGTGATTCACGCGACGCTGCAGATGTCTTCCGACTACCGGGAGTTGGGGCGCGCTCGATTCGGTCTGCGTGGCGCAATTCAAAAGGCCGGCACCTGGCAGAAGCAAGAGAGTGGTTGGCAGTTCCATGGGCCGTATGCGCCGCTTGAAAATGAATTCGTTGTCAGCGGACGGGCAGGCGCCAGCGCTTTTTCCGCTTCCGATCTGGACAACTATCTGCGTGGCCAAGGCATCACTCGGCTGTACCTTGCCGGCTATGCCACCCATGTCTGCATTGAGTCGACACTGCGCGCCGCGCACGATCTGGGCTATGAACCGATCGTGCTGAGTGATGCCACCGCGGCGTTCACCGACCAACAGCAACAACACGTGTTGAATGAGGTCGTCCATCATTTCGGCTGGGCGATGCCGACTCGCGAGTTCGTCGACAGCGTGTCGTCCACGGGCAAGATCACCGATACGCCGGAAGCCTCGTCCGATGCGCCGCAGGCAGCGCCCGCAGAAACCTTGCGAACGCTCACGGCCCGTGGACAGGAGATTCCCGGCATTTCTGGCGCCGTCGTTGTAAAGGGCGATCTAGCGCTACTCAGTGGACATGTCCCGGTGGCTGCCGACGGAAGCGTCGCGCCTACGCTGGACGGTCAGTTGGAGCAAGCCTTCCAGAACCTGGATAGCACGTTGCGTCATGCGGGTAGTTCGCTCGACCGGATTGCCCGGATGACCCTGTACGTGCGCGGCTACCGCGCGGAGCAGCTCGGCACCATTCGTACGGTTCGCGATCGCTGGCTCAATGGGCATGCGCCGGCCAGTGCGCTCATTGGCGTTGAGTCGCTGTTTCGGCCGGACGTCCTGGTGGAAATCGACGCTATCGCGATAACGCGCTGAACGGGATCTCGTCCGGCTCCCCATAGTGGCCTGCGCGTCTCGTGCGTTCGAGGGCGGCTACCGCGGATTGACCAGCTCGGCTGAGCCGCCCTATCGACGCCAAACCGATCAGCGCCGGGCACACTGAACCGCGCCGGGTTTTGTGGAGGCTCCACCGCTTGAGCGCGCGGAGCCATGAACAAGAAGCCAACTCCGAGCCTGATGCTGGGCATATTCACGCGATCACACACGAACTCCTTGTGGCCTGCACGCTCAGGCCCGGACAGTGAGATCTTCACTTACGCCGCGATCAAAATCGAGATGGAAGAATTCTCGCCAAACACCTTCTTTATAAGGACATACAAAAATCCAATTTAGCGTGAGCAGATGATACACGCGACTCATGCCGACTCAGCCTCAAACCTCCTCGATAGCAACGTCGGATTTATTTTGCTTCGCATCATCGAAGGCCTCGATTAGAAGATCGAACAAATCGCGCCCTGTGCTAGACACAAAGTAGTTGCTCATCGAGGTAATATCCGAGCTAATATCGCTCCCCCAAGGAGGTTGTTTTGACCGATCTTCGTAATCCCATATCACAGCAGTCGGCGGAAAATTCTTCAACTCCTCCCGAATCGCCCGCAACTCCTCCAGTGCTTTTTCGACATGCTGCGCTGACACACTTCCTTCGTAAAACTCGCTCGACACAACAGGGTACTTCGTTCCAGGACCCTTGGGCTCCAAAAGCCCCCAAATTGTGGAAAAGAACGAATTAAAGAAGCTCGACGCTCCGACCTCGTCAACTATTGACCCTACTCGTACGCCAACTGACATGTGCCACCTCAATATGGTAATGTCGCTTGGCTGAATTATACCGTTGCTGCGCGTGGCAATTGACTGAATGACATTTTGCAAGTCACCACGAATGTCTACAAAAAGCGATTGGACTTTATTCGAAGGCAATTGCTCGCCCAATATATCGCCTGATTTGACACGTTATCGGTCAATTGCTCTTGGCCTGCAGATGTCTCGATATTGTAGGTCTTGACTTCAACGCTCGAACCATCTTTATCTTCGCCACTGCACCACCAATGTCAGAAGCTTTACCCGCTTGACCCGCTTGACCAGCCTTTCCGGCAACACCCGCTCCACCGACGAACACCGTCCCGCGATAATGGATTCCGGCCTTGCCATCATCAACACGCGAAACACGCAACCAGACTCAATTGCGCCTTGAGCATATTTGTCGCACCAGATGGAATGTGGGCCGTTCTGCACGTTTGTCGGTGAGACAAAGATCGCGCTATCCGGGGCATTCGCCACATGATCATCGTCGTCGGCACGATCAAATGCCGGGACGTTGCCATCGGACAAATCGTTCAGGTCGGAAAACGCGCGACCGAGAGGGCGGCGAAGAAAACGGCTCCCTTCAGCCCCGCCGAGCACTATCCAAACCACACTGCGCCGAAGCTTTCTATGTAACGCGGCAGTTGTCACATTGCCGAAGCGCCAAGGCCTCTTACAGCCCTGCATTCCCTACTTCCCGCTCAAAGGTGGACCAGCGAACCGGAACTGCAACGACAGCGACAGCGACAGTGGCATCGGCATCGGCATCAGCTTGCCATTGTGATCAGGAATGCGAACGTTGCGTGCCGCGGCGAAGGATACTACCCAACAGGTTGACCAGAATCGCCTCGTAAGTCGCCTCATAGACGGCACACAGTTCGTTCGCCGCGCGAAAAAAAGGCCGTCAAATGCTTGAGCACTTGCCAAGCTGTCAGCGGGTAATGGTCGGGTTTCCGTTGTCGCCAAACCCTGCGACCTCCAGCGCATGCCCCACTCCGGCGGGGGGCGACACCTCGCCTCATGGATCGTTTTGCTGACTGAGCCGTCGCGTCTAGGACCTCCTGCACGAAGGCGCCATGATCGCCGTCGATCGGCGAGTTGGGCCCACCAACCGCCGCGACAACGGCCTTGCTGTTCGTGGAATTGCGTCGGAAGCGCTTGCCGCAACGTCATGGACGCGTCTGTAGCGACCGTCGGTCACACGTGTTGCGCGCGCCGGACTGTCCCGATTGGGCGACCTGCAACCGCACGAACCGTTTCAGCGCAACGAACACGAGGCATCGGACGACTTACTGCACGTCGACATCAAGAAGCTCGGTTATATCGCGCGTCCTGCTCATCGCGTTACCGGCAATCGCGCGATACGGTGAAGCGCTTGGGCTAGGAGCGCTTTACACGAACATCCATATGCAGCCCCGGCTCGAGTGCAATGAGCCGAGCGTACGACCCAGAGCCCTAGGGGCAGTTGGAGCCCGATGATGGGCCTAGTGATGGGCTGAAAAAGAAAAAGCCCCGCAAGTCCGAGAACTTGCGGGGCTTTGTCACCGCTTTTGGCGGAGACGGAGGGATTCGAACCCTCGATCCAGGTTTTGGCCCAGATGCTCCCTTAGCAGGGGAGTGCCTTCGACCTCTCGGCCACGTCTCCCAAACTTTCGCTCGCACCAGGGAGGCAGTGCGACGAGAACAAGATAATATAGGGTTTCGAACCGTACGTCAATTTCCGTGATGCATTTTCTTCAACGCATCACGAAAAATTCACGATGCCTGGTCGAGTTCGAATGCCTTGTGCAGCGCGCGGACGGCCAGCTCCATGTATTTCTCGTCGATCAGCACCGAAATCTTGATTTCGGACGTCGAGATCATCTGGATGTTGATGCCCTCTTCCGACAGCGTGCGGAACATCTTGCTCGCGACGCCCACGTGCGAACGCATGCCGACGCCGACGACCGACACCTTCGACACCTTCGGGTCGCCCTGCACCTGCTCGGCGTTCACGTGGCCCTTCACCTGGTTGGTGAGGATGTCCATCGCCTTCTGGTAGTCGCCACGGCCGACCGTGAACGTGAAGTCGGTTTTGCCCTGGACGCTCTGGTTCTGGATGATCATGTCGACGTCGACGTTCGCATCCGCGACCGGGCCGAGGATCTGATACGCGATGCCCGGCTTGTCGGGCACGCCCATCACAGCAATGCGTGCTTCGTCGCGCTGGAACGCGATGCCGGAAATGACTGCCTTTTCCATGGTCTCGTCTTCTTCAAAAGTAATCAGGGTGCCCGAGCGCATTTCTTCGTCGAGCGCAATCAGCGGATCGGTCAGGCTCGACAGCACACGCGTCTTCACCTGGTATTTGCCGGCGAATTCGACCGAGCGGATCTGCAGGACCTTCGAGCCGAGGCTGGCCATTTCCAGCATCTCCTCGAACGTCACGCGATCGAGGCGTCGCGCCTCTTCGACGACGCGCGGATCGGTCGTGTAGACGCCATCGACGTCCGTATAAATCAGGCACTCTTCCGCACCCAGCGCAGCCGCGACCGCGACCGCCGACGTATCCGAGCCGCCACGGCCCAGCGTCGTGATGTGACCGTCCGGATCGACGCCCTGGAAGCCCGTGATGATCACAACCTTGCCTGCATTCAGATCGGCCTTCACGCGCTCGTCGTCGATCGAGTGAATGCGCGCTTTCGTGAACGCGCTGTCGGTCTTGATCGGGACTTGCCAACCGGCGTAGCTCACGGCCTCGACGCCGATTTCCTGCAGCGCGATCGACAGCAGGCCGACGCTGACCTGCTCGCCGGTCGACGCGATCATGTCGAGCTCGCGCGGGCTCGGCTGGCTCGAAATCTCTTTCGCGAGACCGAGCAGACGGTTGGTTTCGCCGGACATCGCCGAAGGCACGACCACCATCTGGTGCCCGGCCTGATGCCATTTTGCGACGCGTTTCGCGACGTTCTTGATGCGCTCGACCGAGCCCATCGAAGTGCCGCCGTATTTGTGTACGATGAGTGCCATTGTCGTTCTGAACTGGAGGAGAAACCGCACGGGCGCGCTGGGCAGGCCGCGTAGCCGTTCGGTCACGCGGCTTGTGGCTGTGGACGGACGACGAGGGAGACGGCTGGGACGCAACACGCAAGCGTGACGGATTTTGCCCGGAAGGCCGATCAGGCCGCGCAAACCGGGTACGTCACGCGGAAAACCTGCACAAATCGCTCAAAAATCGAGCCGAGCAAACGACCGAGCGTACCCGATAGAGGCCCGCTTGACAAGCCGCCCGCCGCGTCCGGGGTCGTTCCGGCGCTGTTTACCAAATGGTGAAAATGGGCGCGCCATGGCGCCGCCGGCAGCCTGTCGCCGTCATGCAATCAGCAGGTCCGGGCGCCACTCGATCCGGCGCCACGCGCCGTCGCCGGATGCCTCGCCACCGGACAGGCCGGCATCGCGGTTTACGCCGAGGCGCGGCACGTAGATCAGCAAGTCACCAGCGAACAGCAACGGCACGTCGCGCTG
>NZ_CAJNKE010000082.1 GCF_905232215.1 Burkholderia sp. LMG 13014 | reverse complement strand
CGCCACCGCCGAGCAGCGGCGTCTGAACCTGCGCGCCAACACCTGCGGAACCCTGGGCGCCGGTCTGGGCCGTCTGTGCGAACGCAGCCGAAGTCGCCATCGCCGTCAGTGCAGCACCCACCAGAATCGTACGAATCTTGTTCATGGTCATTCTCCCCAAAGACGTTGTTGCTGCGGGCCGCCTTTGTGCGGCTTGTCGCATGCCTCGCCGCGACGTGCGGCAGGTGGAGCCAATGTAGCGGCGCGAACGCGCAAAACGATTGATTTGCGGGGACTGTTACTTCCGTTGCAAATGCTGACGATTGACTCACATAGTTTGACAATCGGGGGCTTGCGGCGGGATGAATCGCATATTTGCCGGTGAGCGGGCGTGAATCCGGTGACGTGCGGTGCAGATCGCCCCGGGATGGCGATGCGGCCGCTCGACATACATCGTCGTCGGCCTGCCTATTCGAAAGCCCACGCCTTTGGCGAGCTTCCGTCTTTCCGATTCAGCTCAGCTGCTTCTGCCTGCATGTTGCCGACGCGACCCGGTTTCCGTTGCTCCGCGCCACTTCCCCCCAGACAAGTGCGCATCGGCCGCCCCGAGCCCCAGTTGCTCCGCAGCCAGCTTGGCGGCACGTATCGCATCGTCGAAGTTCTGCTCGGTTGCGACGTGGGCACGGTCGACGTTCACGACCCAGCTGTCAAACATGTAACGCCATCGAATTCTGCGTTCCTCGAGCAGCACAGAAAACCAACGCCAGATTGACGCATCTTCAGCATTGGCCGCCACCGCAGCATCGAAGCGAACTCGTTCCATCGCGCCCATATTCGTCATCCCGGATCCGCACATCACCAGCAAGCAGGCCTCGCAAAAATTCCGTTACGCCAGTTGCGCCGCCAGTTCAGGGATCTCCGAGAACAGATCGCCGACGAGGCCGTAGTCGGCCACGCTGAAGATCGGCGCTTCCGGATCCTTGTTGATCGCGACGATCACCTTCGAATCCTTCATGCCGGCCAAGTGCTGAATCGCACCCGAGATGCCGACCGCGATGTACAGCTGCGGCGCGACGATCTTGCCGGTCTGGCCGACCTGGTAGTCGTTCGGCACGTAGCCTGCGTCGACTGCCGCGCGCGATGCGCCCAGTGCTGCCGACAGCTTGTCTGCCAGCGGCTCCAGCACCTTCGTGTAGTTTTCGCCGCTGCCCAGACCGCGGCCGCCCGACACGATGATCTTCGCGCTCGTCAGTTCCGGACGGTCCAGCTTCGTCACTTCACGGCTCACGAATTGCGACTTGCCGGCGTCGGCTGCCGCTTCGATCTTCTCGACTACCGCGCTGCCGCCTTCCGCTGCCACCGGATCGAAACCGGTCGCTCGCACCGTGATCACCTTGATCGGATCGCTCGACTGCACCGTCGCGACCGCGTTGCCCGCGTAGATCGGGCGCTCGAACGTGTCGGCCGAATCGACCGCCGTGATGTCCGAGATCTGCGCGACGTCCAGCTTCGCGGCGATACGCGGCGCGATGTTCTTGCCGTAGGCCGTCGCCGGCGCGAGGATGTGCGAGTAATTCTTCGCGATGTTCATCACCGTCGCTTCGACGTTCTCGGCAAGACCATCGGCCATCTGCGGCGCATCGGCCAGCAGCACCTTCGACACCCCTGCGATCTTCGCTGCTGCGTCCGCTGCCGCTTGCGCGTTGTGGCCCGCGACCAGCACGTGAATGTCACCGCCAACGCATTTGCCAATCTCGGCCGCCGCCGCCACCGTGTTCAGCGTCGCGGCCTTGATCGACGCGTTGTCGTGTTCTGCAATCACCAGAATCGTCATTTCTTTCCGCTCCCTCTTACAGCACCTTGGCTTCGGTCTTCAGCTTCTCGACCAGCGTCTTCACATCCGGCACCTTCACGCCGGCTGCGCGCTTCGGCGGCTCGACCACCTTCAGCGTCTTCAGACGCGGCGCAACGTCCACGCCCAGGTCTTCCGGCTTCACCGTTTCCAGCGGCTTCTTCTTCGCCTTCATGATGTTCGGCAGCGTCACGTAACGCGGCTCGTTCAGCCGCAGATCGGTGGTAACGACCGCGGGCAGTTGAAGCGACAGCGTTTCCGCGCCGCCGTCGACTTCGCGTGCGACCGTGGCTTTACCGTCGGCCACCGTCACCTTCGACGCGAACGTCGCTTGCGGCAGGCTTGCCAGCGCAGCCAGCATCTGGCCCGTCTGGTTCGAATCGTCGTCGATCGCCTGCTTGCCGAGGATCACCAGTTGCGGCTGCTCCTTGTCGACCAGCGCCTTCAGGATCTTCGCGACGGCCAGCGGCTCGACGCTGTCGTTCGATTCGACGAGGATCGCACGATCCGCGCCGATCGCCAGCGCGGTACGCAGCGTTTCCTGCGCTTGCGCGACACCGACCGATACGGCGATCACTTCGGTCGCCACGCCCGCTTCCTTCAGGCGCACCGCTTCTTCAACCGCGATTTCGTCGAACGGGTTCATCGACATCTTCACGTTCGCGATGTCAACACCCGTGTTGTCCGACTTCACGCGGACCTTCACGTTGTAATCGACCACTCTTTTCACTGGCACCAGGATTTTCATGCACATGTCCTCGAAAGGTTCTGGCCATCAGTTTGCATATCGAATGATCCCGCTGGAATTCAAGATTCTGAAACAGGGCCTTCAAACCCCTCGAATTCGTCGATCCAACATAGGCCCGAAGCCCGGCAGACGTGGCACTTCCCCACGTTAACCGGCGGTTAAACACCCATTACGCAATCGCAAATTGAGTTCGGAAAATTGCTGCGGCACGCTTGTCTCATCCGCAAACGCCGTGCACATCGGCGCATGCCGGTCACGCGATATCCCTTTCCCTACTCTCGACGTCAACCGTCCAGCCCATCATGTCAGCTAACTGGCCCGATACCATCTTCGAGCATTTCAAGTCCTCCGACGTACGTCAGGTTGCGTACGTGCCTGACGCCGGCCACAAGCGCCTCATCGAGCTTTGCGAAGGCGATTCAGAAATTCACGCCGTATCCCTGACCACCGAAGAAGAAGGCGTTGCCATGATGGGCGGCGCCTGGGTCGGCGGGCAACGCGGCGTGCTGCTGCTGCAATCGAGCGGCGTCGGCAACTGCATCAACATGCTGTCGCTGCAGCACGAGTGCCGAATGCCGATTCTGATGCTCGTCACGATGCGTGGTGAGTGGGGCGAGTTCAACCCGTGGCAGGTCGCGATGGGCAAATCGACCCAGGCAGCCCTGGAATCCGCCGGCGTCCATGTGTACCGCGCGGACGATGCCGACGAAGTGGCCCCGACCGTCCAGGCGGCGCTGAATTTCGCGTTCAACACGTCGCGCATGGTGGCCGTACTGATCGGCCAACGCGTGATCGGCACGAAGAACTTCAAAAAGTGAGCATCGACATGACGCAACAGACCATTCCCATGAACCGCCGGACGACTGTTCAGCGCATCCTCCGCGATCGCGCGGATCGCGTACTGGCCGTCACCAGCCTCGGCAACCCGACCTTCGACGTTGCCGCCGCCGGCGACACGCCGCAAAACTTCTATCTCTGGGGTGCCATGGGCGGCGCCGTGACGTTCGGGCTCGGCATCGCACGCGCGCAACCGTCCAAGCGGGTCGTGGTATTCGTGGGCGACGGCGAAATGATGATGGGCCTCGGCTCACTGGCGACCGTTGGCGTCGATCGCCCGTCCAATCTGTCGATCGTCGTGATCGACAACGGTCACTATGCCGAAACCGGGATGCAGCCCGCACATGCCGGACGAGGCGTCGACGTCACGGCTGTCGCACGGGCAGCCTGCATCGAAAACGCACGCACGATCACGACGGAAGCGCAACTCGACGATTTCGTCGACGCCATCCTGAACGGTGACGGCCCGGTACTCGCGACCGTCAAGGTGAGCACCGACCCGGCTCCGGTGTGCCTGCCGCCGCGCGACGGTCCTTATCTGCGCAGCCGCTTCCGCGAGGCGCTGCTCGGGCCCGCCGCACACGCAAGCCAATAAGGGCTTACGCCGGCAGATCGCCATGCACGAAGGGTTCCGCCCATCGCGGAGCCCTTTTTCCATTCCTGGACGCCGCCTGTCGTCCCGGTACAATCGGCATCCGGTTCCCTTATTGCCCAGAGTCCGCATGCCGTCCCAAACCGACAAAGACATGCTCGTCGCGCTGATCAGACAGTTGGATCGCCATCCGGAGCTGCTGGAGCGAGTCTTCGATTGCCTCCCCGACGTGCTCTATTACGTCAAGGACGCCAATGCGCGCTATCTGTCCGTCAACCAGACGCTGATCGATCGAAGCGGCCTTGCACGCGACGACGTCATCGGCAAGACAGCAGACCAACTCTTTCCCGTGACCGGCGCAAGCACCGTCGCACAGGACTTGTCCGTCATCGAAAACAAGGCACCGATCGTTGACCGGCTTCGTCTCTACTCGACCGGCATCGGGCACAAATACTGGTGCCTCAGTTCGAAGTTTCCAATCGTCGACGAGAACGAAAGCGGCATCGGCATGATCGGCGTCTCCCGCGACCTGCCGCGCCCCGACGAGCGCCATCACGGATACCGGCGGCTTTTCGACTTTCTTGCCTATCTGGAACAGCACCTGAGTCAGAACATCCTCATCACGGAGGCGGCCGATCATGCATCGATCTCGGTCGACACGCTCGAGCGCCTGACACGCGAAGTATTCCACCTGACACCGAAGCAGCTACTGATGAAGATGCGAATCGATCACGCATGCAAGCTGCTCGAAACCACCGATCACAGCATTACCGAAATTGCAGCCAGCTGCGGTTACGCGGACCATAGCGCATTTACGCGCCAGTTCAAGCTGGCCACGCATCTGACCCCGCGGCAGTATCGCGATGCCCGCGGACGTGGCCTTCACCCGGCCTGACGGCAACAAGATCGTCCACAAAAGAGAACGCGCCGGACACCACAACGGCGACCGGCGCGCGTGTCTCCAGTTTGGCCTTGCCACGCTCAGTAAACAGCCTCCTCAACTACCAGATTTCCGGTATTGATTCGATCAGCCGACAGCGGAGTCAGATCGATCGTCTGGTATTCACCGAACGACAGAAGTTCCGCCACGCCGCGACCGACGCCAGGGCTGTGCATCATTCCGTGACCGCTGAATCCCGCGGCGACAAACGAATTCTCCGGCCCACTTTGACCGATGAGGCCGTTGTGATCGAGCACGTTGTATTCGTAGTAGCCGGCCCACGCGTGTTCGACACGTAGCGCTTCGAAGGCCGGGATCCGTTCCGCGAGGGTCGGCCAGATAATGTCGTCGAACTCCGCGAAGTTGACGTCGAGCGGCAAGTCGTCGAGATCATGCTCGGCCGACGGCGACACAATGCACAGGAAGTGATTTTGCTCACGCCTCAAATAGATGCCCGAGGTATCGATCAAAATCGGGAGGTCCGGAATTGCGGTCGGACAGGACACGACAAATGCGCAACGTCGGCGTGGTCGAACAGGCAGATCGATTCCGACCGTACTCGCGAGCGTCGACGACCACGCACCGCCCGCATTCACGAATTGATCCCCGGCAATCAGACGGCCATCGCTCAATTCGACATGCGTGATGCGATTGCCCGTCGTACGGTATGCCGTCGCATCACCTGTTACGAACTGAACGCCAGCCTCACGTGCCCGATTGCGATACCACTGCATCAGACTGTATCCGTCGAACCAGCCTTCCCCGGACAACCCCTCTGCTGCATACGCGAGATCGCTGACGTTCAACCACGGATAGCGTGCAATCAGCTCTTCCGGCGATCGCTCGGCGATGGCGACGCCCATCGACCGCGCCAGCGCAGTTCGCTTGCGCAGCACGGGCGCCTGGTCGGACGTACCGACGAACAGATAGCCGCAGTCGATCAAGTCGACGCCTGCACCGAATCGCTCCTTGTCGCGTTCGATCGAACGCATGAACTCGTAGCCGAATCGCGACAACTGGATGCAGGACGGTGTGGAGAACTGTTGACGGATCGAGCTCGCCGACAGCGCCGATGATGCGATCCTGTATGTCGGATCACGTTCGATCACCCAGATCTCGCGATCCGTGCGATCCTGCTGGGTCAGGAAGTAGGCGATGGAACACCCGATTCCGCCGCCACCGGTAATGACGATTCTTTCGCTCATGACATGCCTCTTGGTGATGCGTCGTGGTTCGATGCGTCAGATCGAAGTCAGGCCAGCAGCTTCGCGCATGCCGCCTCGATACGCTGAAGCGCTTCTTCCAGCTGCTCGACGGATGCGGCATATGACAGCCTGAAATACGGGGAAAGCAGGAACCCTGTCCCGGAGACGACTGCAACGTTGGCATCGTCCAGCAGGTAGCGGACGAAATCCTGATCGCTGTCGATGCGCGCACCGGAGAACGTATGCCGCCCGATCAATTCCTGGCAGCCGACGAAGGCATAGAACGCCCCCTCCGGCTCGCGGCATTGCAGCCCGGGAATGCGACGCAACGCTTCAACAACCTGCTTGCGTCGCTGATTGAACGCGCGTCGCGACGTCTCGACGAACTCCTGACTACCGGTGAGCGCTTCAACCGATGCGTATTGCGCGATGGACGTAGCGCTCGTGACGATCTGCCCCTGCACGAGATTCATCGCCTTGATGAGCTGCGCAGGCCCTGCTGCGTAGCCGATACGCCACCCGGTCATCGCATACACCTTCGACACACCGTTGATGAGAAGCGTGCGTTCGTACAGGTCAGGGGCGACGTTCAGGATGTTGCTGAACGGGACATCGACGTAAATCAGCTTCTCGTAGATGTCGTCCGACAGTACCCAGACATGGGGGTGCCGACGCAGCACGTCGGCGAGCGACATCAGTTCGTCGCGCGAATACACGGCGCCTGTCGGATTGGATGGCGAATTCAGCATCAACCACTTGGTGCGCGGCGTAATGGCGGCTTCGAGTTGTGCCGCCGTGAGCTTGAAGCCTGCGGTTTCCGGGCACGGGACACAGACCGGCGTACCGCCCGACATCTTCACGATCTCGGGGTAGGACACCCAGCAGGGTGTCGGCACAATCACTTCGTCACCGACGTTCAGCGACGCAAAGAACGCCGCGAAGATCGCCTGTTTCGCCCCCGATGACACGCTGATACCCGCGACCGGGTAGATCAGGCCATTGTCGTTCGCGAGCTTCGCCGCAATTGCCTCGCGCAACTCCGGGATGCCCGCCGCCTCGGTATAGCGCGTCTTGCCGCTGCGCATTGCCCGAATGGCCGCCTCCTGGATGTTTTCAGGGGTGGGAAAATCCGGCTCGCCCTGCGACAGCGATATCACGTTCCGCCCGGCCCGGCGCAGCTCCGCTGCACGCGCGGCCATCGCCATCGTCTCCGCGGGCGCGATCTGCCCGATTCTGTCCGCAATGATGTTCATTTAAGTTTTCTGGTCCGGGAAAAAAACCGGCCCGACGCATGGACGTACGCCGGACCGGGACATCAAACTTACAGACGCTCGGCGACCGCCTTGATCTGCATGAATTGAAGCAGGTAGTCCGGGCCACCGGTCTTCGTGTCGGTACCGGTGAGATTGAAACCGCCGAACGGCTGGATCCCGACGAGCGCGCCGGTGCATTTGCGGTTGAAGTACAGGTTGCCGACATGGAACTCGCGGCGAGCGATTTCGATGCGCTCGCGGTCGTTCGAGAACAGCGCGCCAGTCAGGCCGTAAACCGTGTTGTTCGCGACCTGCAGGCCTTCGGCGAAGTCCTTCACGCGGATCGCCGCGACGAACGGACCGAACACTTCCTCCTGCGCGATGCGCGCAGTCGGCGACACGTCGCCGAAGATCGTCGGCTCGATCAGGTAGCCCGGTGCGTCGGCAACCTTGCCGCCCGTCAGCAGCTTGCCCTCGCCGCGGCCGACGTCGATGTACGACTGGACCTTCCTGTACTGCATTTCGTTGCACACGGGCCCGAGGCTCGGGTTGTTTTTCGCCTCGTCGACGACCAGCTTCTTCGTACGCTCGATCACGCGCTCGATCAGCGCGTCATAGACGGAATCCACCACGATCAGGCGCGAGCAAGCCGAGCATTTCTGGCCGGAATAGCCGAACGCAGCCTGGATCACGCCCGTTGCGGCGTCGTCCAGATTGGCGGTCTCGTCAACCAGGATGCCGTCCTTGCCGCCCAGCTCCAGGAAGACACGCTTGAACCACTTCTGCCCGGGCGCGAGCTTCGCCGCCGATTCGTTGATCGCCGCACCGGTCGCGAGCGACCCCGTGAAGTTGACGAAGCGGGTGCGCGGATGCGCGACGAGATACGAGCCGACGTCGCGCCCCGAGCCCGGCAGATAGTTGACGACTCCCGGCGGCAGACCGGCTTCCTCGAAGATGTCGAACACCTTCGCCAGCGACACGATCGTGTCCTCCGCCGGCTTGCACACGACGGTGTTGCCGACGACGATCGCACCCACGGTCATGCCGGTCATCAGGGCCATCGGGAAGTTCCACGGCGAAATCGTCACGCCGGCACCGAGCGGAATGTAGAAGCTCTCGTTCTCTTCACCCGGATAGTGGATCAGCGAACCCAGTCCACCGACATGGGTCAGCGCCTGCCGTGCGTAGTACTCGGTGAAGTCGATCATCTCCGCGACTTCAGCGCTGGCCTCGACATAGTTCTTGCCGATCTCGTAGACGAGCCATGCTTCGAGTTCGCGCTTGCGGCGACGCATGATCGCAGCCGCCTTCAGCATCACGCGCGAGCGATCTTCCTGCGTCCAGCGCTTCCACGATTCGAACGCCTTCCACGCCGCATCGAGTGCCGCATCGGCATGCTGCTGCGTTGCCTTCGCCGAATAGCCGACGATCTCCGCCGGATTCGACGGGTTCGTCGAGACAAGCTTGTCGTCCGTCATGACGCGCTCGCCATTGATGATCAGAGGATACGTCTCGCCAAAGCGCGTACGCACCTTGTCGAGCGCACCGCGCATGTCGGCGACGGCGGCGTCGGTGTCAAAGAGGTCGAACGGCTCGTTCTTGTACGGTGCAATCAACATCGCTATCTCCTGTAGAGGGCAGTCGGATCGACGGAGGCCTCATTGCGCTCCCCCGACGTTGAGCGGATTGTCGATCGACGAAAACGAGCCGTCTTGATTTGCGTCGAGATTATTTTGCGGAATTCTGCACAATCAACCATCGATAACCATGCCACTTACCCTCTATATACGCATAAATATGCAGCTCACCTGGAAATATAAGCCCGTAGATGGAATCCTTACTTTTGCGGATTTTTTCCTGTTGCTATGATTCGCTCATCGGCACGCCAAAGCAAAGAGGCAAATCATGGGAATGCATTTCGATCTGGTCGATCTCCGCCTGATGAGCGCCATCGCGGAAACGAACAGCCTGACACGCGGCGCCGAGCGCTCGTGCATGTCGGTACCCGCCGCCAGCACACGCATCAAGAACCTTGAAGAGAGCATGGGCTCGAAGCTGCTGTTCCGGACGAGCCAGGGTGTGACGCTCACCCCGCCCGGGCAGGCGTTCCTGCATCATGCGCGGCTCGTGCTGTCGCAACTCGAGCACTTGCGCGGCGACATGCAGGAATACGCGCGCGGCATCAAGGGTCACATTCGATTGTTCGCCAATACCACCGCGACCACCGAGTTCCTGCCGAACGACCTGCGAGACTTTCTTGCAACCCATCCGGACGTCAATATCGGCCTGAAGGAACGACTGAGCCACGATATCGTCCGCGCGATCAGCGAAGGGTGGGCGGACGTCGGCATCGTGGCGGGAGAGGTCAGGACCGAATCGTTGATGACACTGCCCTATCGCAGGGACAAGCTGATCCTCGCCGTCCATCCGTCACATCCGCTGGCCGATCGCCAATCGATCCCGTTCGCCGAGACCACCGGCTTCGACTTCATCGGGCTCCCGGAAGCGAGCGCGATCCATACCTTCCTCAATCGCGTCGTCAACGATCTCCACAAGACGCTTCAGGTGCGGATCGAAGTGGGCAATTTCGAGGCACTGTGCCGAATGGTCGAGGCGAACGTAGGTATCGGCGTGCTGCCATTCTCGTCGGCGGCACGCTATGCGCGGCTCATGAACGTCAAGCTCGTAACGATCGAGGACGACTGGGCAACCCGCAATCTGCTGATCTGCATCCGCAGCCTCGACCTGTTGCCGTCGTTCGCGCGCGAACTCGTCGATCAGCTCACCGGCAAGGCCCAGGACGACGACCATCTGCACGATGCCGGCCAGGTCGCCGTGACACCTTAAACACCACTTAAAGCCCCGTTTCCAAAGCACAAATTGTCGCCGGCATCCCGGTGCGTCACGCTTGCAGCAACGACGCATTTTTTGGGAAACCGACGACATGTCCGCAGCATTCGACTCCCTTCGCGACTGGATCGGGCGCACGCAATCCGAACGCGAAACCGTCTCGCCTCGGCTCGCCGCGCAGCTCGCCGCGTTGCTCGATCACGAAGCAACGCTCGAGCCGGGCGATGCGCTTCCGCCGCTCTGGCACTGGGCACTCTTTCCCGCCATTGCTCGTCAATCGCACGTTGGCGTCGACGGACACCCCACGCGAGGCGGATTCCTGCCCCCCGTCCCGTTGCCGCGCCGCATGTGGGCCGGCAGCCGGGTGCAATTCGAACGTCCGGTTCGAATCGGTCACGAGGTCACGCGGACGTCGCAGATCGTCGACGTTGGCGCGAAGGAAGGACGCAGCGGACAACTGGTGTTCGTTCGTGTTCGTCACCAGCTCGAAGATGTCGAAGGCGGGCTACTGTCTGAAGAGCAGGACATCGTCTACCGCGACGCACCTCGGGTACCGAGTTCCCCGGATGGCGGAATCGACGCGCCAGGCGACGGCACCTGGCGGCGCCTGATCGTGCCCGATCCCGTGCTGCTGTTCCGCTATTCGGCCGTGACCTACAACGGCCACCGGATCCACTACGACCGTCCGTACGCGACCGAGCAGGAAGGGTATCCCGCGCTGGTCGTCCACGGTCCGCTGACCGCCACGCTCCTCGTCGATCTCGTCCGCCGCAACCTGCCGCGCGCACCGATCGCCGGATTTTCATTCAAGGCTATCGGCCCGCTCTTCGACAACGAACCGTTCTACGTGTGCGCAACCCACGACCCGGCGTCGCCCGAGATTCACATCTGGGCGGAAAGCGCCCGTGGTCGGCTATGCGTCGATGGGCGCGTGACGCTGACCGAAGCCCATCCCGCCACAGGAAACTAAGAGGAGATTCACGTGTTGGATATCGCCGCACCGCACCAAGAGATTCGCGAGGCCATTCGCGACCTGTGTTCGAACTTCCCGCCGGAGTATTTCCGCAAGATCGACGAAGAACGCACCTACCCGGAAGCCTTCGTCCAGGCGCTGACCGATGCAGGTTGGCTTGCCGCCCTGATTCCGCAGGAATATGGCGGATCCGGTCTCGGCCTGACCGAGGCATCGGTGATCATGGAGGAAATCAATCGCAGCGGCGGCAACTCGGGGGCCTGCCACGGTCAGATGTACAACATGGGCACGCTGCTGCGCCATGGCTCTGTCGAGCAGAAGTCGAAGTATCTGCCGCAGATCGCCAGCGGCAAGCTCCGGTTGCAATCGATGGGCGTGACCGAACCCACGACGGGCACCGACACGACGAAGTTGAAGACGACAGCCATTCGCAAGGACGATCGCTACGTCGTCAACGGACAGAAGGTCTGGATCTCGCGCGTCCAGCATTCCGATCTGATGATTCTGCTGGCTCGTACGACGCCGATCGACCAGGTAGCAAAGAAATCCGAAGGTATGTCGATTTTCCTCGTCGATCTTCGCGAGGCAATCGGCAACGGCATGACGGTGCGCCCGATCCCGAACATGGTGAATCACGAGACGAACGAATTGTTCTTCGACAACCTCGAGATTCCCGCGGAAAACCTGATCGGCGAAGAAGGCAAGGGCTTCAAGTACATCCTCGACGGCCTGAACGCCGAACGGACGCTGATCGCTGCCGAATGCATCGGCGACGGGTACTGGTTCCTCGACAAGGTCTCGAAGTACGTGAAGGAACGCGTCGTGTTCGGTCGGCCGATCGGTCAGAACCAGGGCGTGCAGTTCCCGATCGCGCGCGCCTACGTGAACGTCGAGGCCGCGAGCCTGATGCGCTACAAGGCATGCGAGCTGTTCGACGCGAAGCAGCCGGCCGGTGCGCAAGCCAACATGGCCAAGCTGCTTGCGGCCGACGCATCGTGGGAAGCCGCGAACGCATGCCTGCAGTTCCACGGCGGATTCGGCTTCGCGAACGAATACGACGTCGAGCGCAAATTCCGCGAGACGCGCCTGTATCAGGTCGCCCCGATCTCGACGAACCTGATCCTGTCGTACGTCGCCGAGCATCTGCTCGGTCTGCCGCGATCTTTCTAGGAGCGCGCCATGAAACCCCTGACCGGCATCAAGGTCATCACGCTCGAGCACGCGATCGCGGCGCCTTTCTGCACACGGCAGCTCGCCGATCTCGGCGCACGCGTCATCAAGGTCGAGCGTCCCGGCGTGGGCGATTTCGCACGCGCCTATGACGAGCGCGTCAACGGCGAAGCATCGCATTTCGTCTGGTGCAACCGCTCCAAGGAAAGCCTGACGCTCGACGTGAAGGCGCCCGAGGCCAAGGCTGTACTCGGAAAACTGCTTGCCGACGCCGACGTGCTCGTGCAAAACCTCGCACCCGGTGCAGCGGCACGCCTCGGCCTGTCCTACGACGCGCTGCATGCGTCTCATCCCAAGCTGATCGTCTGCAACATCTCGGGCTATGGGCCGGACGGCCCGTATCGCGACAAGAAGGCCTACGACCTGCTGATCCAGAGCGAATCCGGCTTTCTGTCCGTAACAGGCGGCCCGGATTCGCCGGCAAAGGCCGGCTGTTCGATCGCCGACATCGCCGCCGGCATGTACGCATACACGAACATCCTGGCCGCACTGCTCGAACGATCCAAGACCGGGCGCGGCAAGCAGATCGACGTCTCGATGCTCGAGAGCATGGTCGAATGGATGAACTATCCGATGTACTACGCATTCGACGGCGCATCGCCTCCCCGTCGGGCAGGCGCGGCACACGCCACGATCTATCCGTACGGCCCCTTCCCGGCCGGAGACGGCAAGTCGGTGATGCTCGGCCTGCAGAACGAGCGTGAATGGGCCGCATTCTGCGAGCACGTCCTTCATGTACCGCAACTGGCGGCAGATCCTCGCTTCAACTCGAATGCGAAGCGCGTGGCGTCACGCGATGCGCTGTGCGCGATCATCGTCGATGCATTCTCGAAGCTCACTGCTGCGGAAGTCGTCGATCGACTCGACACCGCGCAGATCGCCAATGCCCACATGAACGAGATGGCCGACGTCTGGGCGCATCCGCAGTTGCGCGCGCGCAACCGGTGGGTCGAAATCGATTCTCCTGCCGGCCGCATCCCGGCGCTCCTTCCGCCCGGCGTCGATCACGCGGAAGACGTTCGCATGGATGCCGTCCCCGCCCTGGGGCAACACACCGATGCCCTTCTCCACGAACTCGGTTTCACCGACGCAGACGTTCGCAGATGGCGCGACGCGTGCGTGATCTAACCCGCAACCGCAAGCGACTCGAACATGACCCATACCCAGACTCTCGCGAACTTCGCGGCACAACTCCGCTTCGACCAGATTCCCGTCGACGTGATTCGTCGCACCGAAGACCTTTTCCTCGACTGGTACGGCTCGACACTCGCGGGCCGTGGCGCCCGCCCGGTGGAAACCATCCACGCGCTCGCGTTCAAGTTCGGGCCCGCATCCGGACCGTGCGAAGTGCTGATTTCGCGGCGCACGACAAGCTCGTTTTTCGCTGCGCTGGTCAATGCGGCCGCCTCGCACTTTGCCGAGCAGGACGATCTCCACAATAGTTCCGTATTGCATCCGGCCACGGTCGTCTTTCCCGCCGCATTGGCCGCCGCGCAATCACTCGGGCGCAGCGGAAAAGAGTTCTTGACCGCATGCGTCGCGGGCTATGAAGTCGGCGTGCGGGTCGGCGAATTCCTTGGCCGCTCCCACTACAAGACGTTTCATACCACCGGTACCGTCGGCACGCTTGCTGCCGCTGCAGCAGTCAGCCACTTGCTGAACCTCGACGGTGAACAAATGCTGCACGCGTTCGGCTCGGCCGGTACGCAAGCGGCGGGTCTGTGGCAATTCCTCAAGGACGCGGCAGATTCGAAACAGTTGCATACCGCAAAGGCCGCCGCAAGCGGCCTGTTCGCGGCCTATCTCGCGGCAGAGGGTTTCACCGGCGCGGCAGACATTCTCGAAGGCGAGAAGGGAATGGGCGCGGGGATGTCAGACCAGACGTACCCGGACAAACTGGTTGATCGGCTCGGCACACGCTGGGCACTGGCCGAAACCTCGTTCAAGTACCACGCGTCGTGCCGACACACCCATCCGGCTGCCGACGCGTTGTTGCAAATCATCGAGCGCAATGCGCTGAAGCCGGACGATATCGAACGCGTGGTCACGCATGTTCACCAGGCCGCAATAGACGTCCTCGGGCCGGTCGTGAATCCGCAGACGGTCCATCAGGCGAAGTTCTCGATGGGGACGGTGCTCGGCCTCGTAGCGGCCTACGGGCATGCCGGCGTGCGCGAGTTCGACGCACATTACGCGTCACCCGACATCGTGCGCTTCCGCGACAAGGTTCGAATGGAACTCGACCCGGAAGTCGACTCCGCCTATCCGGCACGCTGGATCGGCAAAGTGACCGTGACGACGAAGGACGGCCGCACCCTGGAGGGCCGCGTCGACGATCCGAAGGGCGACCCCGGCAATACGTTGTCGCGTGCTGAACTGGAACACAAGGTTCGCACGCTCGCGCTGTACGCCGACGCGGCAACGGAAGCCGAAGTTACCGAATCCATCGGGAAGATCTGGGCCATCGCTGACGCCACGGTCGTTCCGTCACTGCTCGCCTCACAAAACCCGGAGAATCGACATGTCTGAGCTCGCCCCCCGTTCCTATCTGTTTGTTCCCGGTAATCGACCGGATCGCTTCGCGAAGGCCGCCGCCTCGGGCGTCGACGTCGTGGTGATCGACCTCGAAGATGCGGTGCCGCCTGCGGAAAAGAAGGTCGCACGCGCCGCGCTTGCCGAGTGGCTGGCATCCAACGACACACCGGTGGCCGTGCGTATCAACGACGTCAACAGCGAATGGTTCCGCGAGGATATTGCGCTGTGCCGCGCACCGTCCGTCAAGACGGTCATGCTGCCGAAAACCGAACGCATCGACGACATCTTCCTCTGCGAGTTCGCCGGCAAGCCGACCGAGGTGCTGCCGATGATCGAAACGGCGCAGGGCTTCCGCAACGTGGTCGCCATCGCTCAGCACCGACTGACGACTCGCCTCGTGTTCGGCAATATCGACTTCCAGCTCGATCTGTCGATCGACGGCGACGACGAGCAGTTGCTGTATTTCCGATCGCACATCGTGCTGGCGTCCCGCCTCGGCAACTTGTTGCCGCCCGTCGACGGCGTGAGCCTCGCACTGGATGATCCTGCGCAGATCGAGCGCGACACGCTCCGCGCGAAGCGACTTGGCTTCGGCGCAAAGCTTTGCATTCATCCGAAGCAGGTCCAGGCAGTCAACGCCTCGTTCCTGCCGACGGAAAAAGAGATCGAATGGGCGCGCAAGGTTGTCGATACGGCCGGCGCATCGCACGGCGCAGCCGTCGCAGTCGACGGACGCATGGTCGACCGTCCGGTCATTCTCAAGGCGCAGGAAATTCTCGCGGAATCGCAACGACGTGCGGTGGCCGCGCCCTAACCGAATGGAGGCAGGAACGATGGAACGCTTTGAAATGGTCATCGACGGACGAAACTGTCCGTCGTCATCCGGTGAATGGTTCGAGACTGAAAATCCGTACACCGGCGAACCGTGGGCAATGGTTGCGAAAGGCACCGCCGCCGACGTCGACCGCGCCGTCCAGGCCGCACACACGGCCTTTACGTCCGGCCCGTGGGCACAAATGACGCCGAGCCAGCGCGGCCAACTGCTGCATCGTGTCGGCGACCTGATCGCTCGCGACGCGAAACGGCTCGCCGAACTGGAGGTGCGTGACAATGGCAAGCTGATGGCCGAAATGTATGGCCAGTGCCAGTACATCCCGCAGTGGTACTACTACTTCGGCGGCCTGGCCGACAAGATCCAGGGCGCGGTGATTCCGCTCGACAAGCAGGGCTACTTCAATTTCACGCGCAACGAGCCGCTCGGCGTCGTCGCCGCGATCACGCCGTGGAACTCTCCGCTACTGCTCGCCACATGGAAGATCGCTCCGGCGCTCGCGGCCGGCTGCACGGTCGTGATCAAGCCGTCCGAGTTCACATCGGTGTCGACGATCGAGTTCGCGAAACTGTTCGAAGAAGCCGGCTTCCCGCCGGGCGTGGTGAACGTCGTCACTGGCTTCGGAGCCGACGTGGGCGCGCCACTCGTCGAGCATCCCCTCGTCAAGAAGATCACGTTCACAGGCGCGGATTCGACCGGGCGCGCGATCAACGAAGCCGCCGCACGACAGTTCAAGCACGTGAGCCTCGAGCTCGGCGGCAAGTCGCCGAATATCGTCTTCGAAGATGCAGACCTCGACGACGCGGTGAATGGTGCAGTTTCAGGGATCTTCGCGGCAACGGGACAGACCTGCATCGCCGGCTCGCGGCTACTGGTCCAGGAAAGCATCTACGATTCGTTCGTCGAGCGCCTGTTGGCACTTGCCCGCACTGCGAAGATGGGCGATCCCGCATCGCTCGAGACGCAGGTTGGTCCGGTGACGACCCGTCCGCAATACAAGAAGGTACTCGCGTACATCGACATCGCGAAGGAAGAAGGCGCGAAACTGCTGCTCGGCGGCAAACCCGGCAGCGACCAGGCGTGTGGCAACGGCTGGTTCGTCGAACCGACGATTTTCGGCGACGTGCACAACGACATGCGAATCGCACAGGAAGAAGTGTTCGGTCCGATCCTGTCGATCATCAAGTTCAAGGATGAAGACGACGCGGTGCGTATCGCGAATGACGTTCGCTTCGGGCTGGGCTCGGGTGTCTGGACCAAGGACATCGGCCGCTCGCTGCGCGTCGCGGAGCGCATCCAGGCTGGCATGGTGTGGGTCAACAGCTATCGCGCGGTAAGCTACATGTCGCCGTTCGGCGGGTACAAGGATTCCGGGCTCGGGCGCGAGAACGGCATCGATGCGATCCGCGAGTACCTGCAGACGAAGAGTGTGTGGATCAATACCGGCGTGAAGACAGCCAATCCGTTCGTCATGCGGTAATACCAC
>NZ_CAJNKE010000081.1 GCF_905232215.1 Burkholderia sp. LMG 13014 | reverse complement strand
GTCGGCACGCTCGTGATGCCGCCGCTCGCGTCCGCGTTGATTGCGCAGGTCAGCTGGCGCGGCGCGTATTTCACGCTGGCCGTGATCGCGGTCGTGATCGGCGCGGGGATGTCGCTGCTGATCGAGAACGATCCGCGCGGGCGTGGGTTGCTGCCGGACGGGGAGGCGGCGCATGAGGCCGTCGAAGGCGGCGGCGCGCACGTCACCGGGCGTGATGCGGGGCATCCGGTGTCCGGGGCGGTTGCGGGTCGCAAGCCGGGCGCCGCTTCGGCGTCTGCCGGCGCGACGGTGCGCGAAGCCGTCATGTCGCGCCCGTTCGCGAGCCTCTACGCGGCATGCCTCATCTGCTCGTTCGGCGTGTTCGTCCCGTTCGTTCACCTCGTGCCGTACGCGCTCGATCATGGCGTCGCGTCGTCGACGGCCGTGCTGCTGCTCGGCGCGATCGGCGTCGGCAGCACGGCCGGCCGCTTCTTCCTCGGTGGCCTTGCCGACCGCTTCGGCCGGCGCACATCGCTGCTCGCGATGTTCGCCGGCATGGCCGTTGCGCTCGTCGCGTGGGCCGGTGCCGGCACCGTCGCGACGCTCGCCGCGTTCGCACTCGTGTTCGGCGTGTTCTACGGCGGTTGGGTCGCCGTGCTGCCGGCTGTCGTGATGGACTATTTCGGCGGCCGCAACGTGAGCGGGATCATCGGCGTGCTCTATACGAGCATCGCATTCGGCACGCTGATCGGGCCGACCGCGGCCGGCTTCATCTACGACGCGGGCGGCGGCTATCTCGTGCCGATCCTGGCCAGCGCGGCCGCGAATGCAATCGCCTTCGCGATCGTCGCGACGACGGGGCGTGCCGCGACGGCCGCCCGTGCGGCGCGCGGATAGGCGCGCTTCGCCCGGCGTACCTTCGCGAATTCCGGTAGGGTGGCCGGATCCTTCAACGAAGACGTGCAGTCGGGAGGCCCGATGACATTCGACGAAGTCCGGCAGATCGCACTGGCATGGCGTGGCGTCGAGGAAGGCACGTCGTACGGCACGCCCGCACTCAAGGTAAGGGGCAAGATGCTCGCGCGGCTGCGCGAGGACGGCGACACGCTCGTCGTGAAGGGTGTCGGCCCCGACGAGCGCGCGTGGCTGATCGAATCGGAACCCGACGTGTATTACGTGACGGATCACTATCTCGGCTGGCCGATCGTGCTGGTGCGGCTGTCGGCAGCCCGTCCGGACGCCGTGAAAAATCTGCTTCTGCGAGAATGGCAGGCTGTCGTCCCCGCCAAATGGCGCGACGAGATGGTGCGCGGCCCGAGCTGACGTGAAGGTTGCTGCGGCTTGCTGCCCGGCGTCGACGGGCGCTTCAGGCGCGCGCGAGGCGCCGCGAATGGCACAAGCGTTGCATCGATCGACGTCGATGCAACAAGTGGTTCCATCGAAATTCTTCAATTGGTTCTTAGTGAAGAACCGTTTGATGCTTACACTCCTTCGCTTCGAAGGCAGCTGATGAAAGCCGACGGAAAGGGCGCACGCGATGCGCCGGCGCGCTGCGCGCCGCATCGCACCCGCAGCTTCGCAGACTGCATGGCGCACCCGTTCCGGAACGGCCCCCGATCCGGCCCCGCGCCTGCATCCCGTGCAGGCGCCGCGTCCGACCCGGCTCAAGAACAACAATCCCCCGTGCTGCCTTCACGCGATACCCGGCCATACCGGAACCGTTTTTTGGAGAGAGACAGATGAGTGGAAGCAACACAGGCCTCGGTACGGGCCTGAAGCAGCGTCACGTGACGATGATGTCGATTGCCGGCGTCATCGGCGCAGGCTTGTTCGTCGGCTCCGGCCACGCGATCGCGGAGGCCGGCCCGGCATCGATCCTCGCGTATGCGATCGCGGGCGTGCTGGTCGTGCTGGTGATGCGCATGCTCGGCGAAATGGCCGTCGCGCATCCGGACAGTGGGTCGTTTTCCACCTATGCCGATCGCGCGATCGGCCATTGGGCCGGTTTCTCGATCGGCTGGCTGTACTGGTGGTTCTGGGTGCTCGTGATCCCGATCGAGGCGACGGCCGCCGCGACCATCCTGAATGCGTGGTTTCCCTCCGTCGCGACCTGGATTTTCGCGCTCGGCATCACGCTGGTGCTGACGGTCACCAACCTCTTCTCGGTCAAGAACTACGGCGAATTCGAATTCTGGTTCGCGCTGATCAAGGTCGTCGCGATCGTCGTGTTCCTGTGCATCGGCGGGGCGGCGATCGTCGGCATCATCCCTGCGCCGGCCGTGTCGGGGGTATCGAACCTGTTCGCGCATGGCGGCTTCATGCCGCACGGCGCGAGCGCGGTGCTTGCGGCGATGCTGACCACGATGTTTTCGTTCCTCGGCACCGAGATCGTGACGATCGCGGCCGCCGAATCGGACAACCCGCAACGCCAGATCGTGCGTGCGACCAACTCGGTGATCTGGCGCATCACGCTGTTCTATCTCGGCTCGATTCTCGTCGTCGCGGCCATCGTGCCGTGGAACGATCCGCTGCTGCCGACGCACGGCTCGTATCAGCGCGCGATGGAGCTGATCGGCATCCCGAATGCAAAGGCGATCATCGACGTGATCGTGCTCGTGTCGGTCGCGAGTTGCCTGAATTCGGCGCTGTACACCGCGTCGCGGATGCTGTTCTCGCTGTCGAAGCGCAAGGATGCACCGGCATTCCTGCACCGCACCGATTCGACCGGCACGCCGCGTGCGGCCGTGCTCGCGTCGACTGCGTTCGGCTTCCTGACCGTGATTGCGAACTACCTGATGCCGGAGCAGGTGTTCGGCTTCCTGCTCGCGACGTCGGGCGCGATCGCGCTGCTCGTGTATCTGGTGATCGCGATCTCGCAGCTGCGGATGCGCAAGACGCTCGAGTCGACCGGCGCGGACCTGACGCTGCGGATGTGGCTGTTCCCGTGGCTCACTTGGGCGGTGATCCTGTTCATCTGCAGCACGCTGACCGTGATGCTCGTGAGCGAGGATCACCGGATGGAAGTGGGCGCGACGGCCGTGCTGGCGTTGATCGTGTTGCTGGCGTCGTGGCTGAACAAGCGTGGTCGCGATGCGCAGGCAAGCGAAGGGCGGCGCGTGTCGGCAACGTGATGCCGTGACGTGACAGCAGGGCGGAAAGCCCTGATCACGAAAATGGCCCGATCGGCGTTTGCCGGTCGGGCCATGTGTTTTTCGAGGCGGGCAGAAGCCGTCACGGGCATCGAACGAGACGCAATATCGATCGCGCAGATCGTGGCTGCCGCGTGGCGACGGGCGCGTCGTCTGCGGCAACGATCGTCGCCTATACTCCACGAGAAGAAAAATGGCGGGGTGGGCGATGGGGACGGTGCATAGATCGGGCGGCCGTGCGGCCGACGCGCGACGCCTCGGTACGTACGCGGCTGTGGTGTTCGCACTGCAGATCGTCATCCTGGCCGTCTGGGCGTTCCGATACTACGGTTTGCACGATCGTGCCTCCCCGATGGTCGGGTCGGACTTCGCGGTATTCTGGACGGCGGCGCGTGTTGCGATCGAACACGGCGCGGCGGCCGTCTTTTCGCCCCGGGTGATGCAGCCGATCGAAGCCGCACTGCGACCGCTCGCTGATTTCACCCCGTGGCCGTATCCGCCGACCTTCCTGCTCGTCATCATCCCGTTCGGTCTCGTACCGTTCGTCGCCGCGCTCGTGATGTTCGGCGTGCTGCAGATCGCCTGCTACATCGCGGTCATGGCGCGTCTGGTACGCCCGCTCGACGGGCAGTTGCGCATCGCGATCGCCGCATTTCCCGGGCTGATCGGCGCGGCACTCCCGATGCAGAATGCCTTTCTGACCGTGGCCGCGGCCGCTGCCGCGCTCATGCTGCTCGAATCGAGCCCGGTCGTCGCGGGGGCGTGCATCGCGGTTCTGGTCGTGAAGCCGCAGTTCGGCATCCTGTTTCCGTTGGCACTGGTCTGCGGGCGGCACTGGAAGGCATTGATATCGGCCGGTGTGTTCAGTGCCGGCATCGTCGCGGTGTCGGTGGCCGCGTTCGGCGTGCGTGCATGGGCTGCGTTCTTTGCGTTCATGCCGGAATTCCACCGCAACGTGGTCGAATACGGTGACACGTTCCGGCGGGGCATGCCGTCGACGATGTCGCTCGCCCGGGCGGCCGGGCTGCCTGTCGGATCCGCCTACGTCGTGCATGTGGTCGTCGCGATTCTGGCGGCCGCGGCGGTCGCTTGCGTGTGGATGCGCCGCACGCGCTTCGAGCTCCGCGCTGCCGCGGTGGCTGCCGGTACGCTGCTCGTGCAGCCTTACTACATGTATTACGACCTGCTCTGGCTGGTGCTGCCGATTGCATACCTGATGCTGGATGCGCGGCACGTCCGATTGCGCCGATCCGAGGTCGTGGTCGTCGTGCTGGCCTGGGTCGCGCCGGCGCAGGCGTTCATCGCGACGATTACCGGAACGGGATGGCCGGTCGCATCGGTGATTCTGATTGCGGTGCTCGCGATGATCGTGCGGCGAAGCGGTGCCCCGGCGAGGGTGGCTGCGTAGCGGTTGCTTCGCGTGTCTGTTCGTACGCAGCGTTGCTCACGCGTGCGCATGCAATGGAGCAGGGCGACTTCCCGGAATGCAAAAAGGCCCGCATATCGCGGGCCTTGATGCAGTGCGGTGCCGGTGCGGCCGACATGCCGCGGTTCGACACGTTTCCGTCAGACGTTGAACAGGAAGTTCATCACGTCGCCGTCGTGCACGACATATTCCTTCCCTTCCGCGCGCATCTTGCCGGCTTCCTTCGCACCCTGTTCACCCTTGTACGAGATGAAGTCGTCGAACGCGATCGTCTGCGCGCGGATGAAGCCGCGCTCGAAGTCGGTGTGGATCACGCCGGCCGCTTGCGGCGCCGTGTCGCCGATATGGATCGTCCACGCGCGCACTTCCTTCACGCCCGCGGTGAAGTAGGTCTGCAGGCCGAGCAGCTTGAAGCCCGCGCGGATCACGCGGTCGAGGCCCGGCTCTTCCATGCCCATGTCGGCGAGGAACGCTTCCTTGTCCGCGTCGTCGAGATCGGCGATTTCCGCCTCGATCGCCGCGCACACGGCCACGACCGGCGCGTTCTCGCTTTCCGCGTACTTGCGCACCGCGTCGAGGTGCGGGTTGTTCTCGAAGCCGTCGTCCTTCACGTTGGCGACGTACATCGTCGGCTTCGCGGTAATCAGGCAGAACGGCTTGAGCAGCGCCTGTTCGTCGTCCGACAGCGCGAGGCCGCGCACGGCCTTGCCTTGGTCGAGCTGCGCGCGCACCTTCTCGAGCACCGCGACGAGCTTCGCCGCTTCCTTGTCGTTGCCCGATTTCGCGGCCTTCGAATAGCGCGTGAGCGCCTTCTCGACGGTGCCGAGGTCGGCGAGCGCGAGTTCGGTGTTGATCACTTCGATGTCGTCGATCGGGCTGACCTTGCCGGCGACGTGAATGACGTTCTCGTCCTCGAAGCAGCGCACGACGTGCGTGATCGCGTCGGTTTCGCGAATGTTCGCGAGGAACTGGTTGCCGAGGCCTTCACCCTTGCTCGCGCCCGCGACGAGGCCCGCGATGTCGACGAATTCGACGACGGCCGGCACGATGCGCTCGGGGCTGATGATTTCAGCGAGCGCCTTCAGGCGCGAATCGGGCACTTCGACGATGCCGACGTTCGGCTCGATCGTGCAGAACGGGTAGTTCTCGGCGGCGATGCCGGCCTTGGTCAGCGCATTGAACAGGGTGGACTTGCCGACGTTGGGCAAGCCGACGATGCCGCATTTGAGACTCATGGAATCCTTCGGACGGGTAAGGCGGCGCGGCCGGACAGGGCACGGCGGCGCGGGAAAAAAGGGCGGCCGGCGCTTGGGGCGCGGCGGGCCGACGGTCAAAGTCGCTATTGTACCGTGCCGACGCCCCGGATTCCGGGCTGGCGCCGAATGGCCGATGCGGCGGGCCGCCGCGCCGCGGCATCGGCCTGCGATTCTGCTGATTTCCCGCAAAGTCCGGCCGCGTAAGGGTTTGGCCCCGCGGCTATAATGCCCGCCATGACTGCCCACCACACCTTCGACGTCGCCGTGGTCGGCGGCGGGCTCGTCGGCAAGACGGCCGCGCTCGCGCTGACCCAGTCCGGCTACAAGACAGCCTTGCTCGCCCAGCCGGCCACGCCGCGCCCCGCCGATCTCGCGTTCGACACGCGCGTCTACGCGCTGTCCTCCAGTTCGCAGGCCTTGCTCGAGCGGCTGCGGGTCTGGCAGGCGCTCGACCATGGCCGGCTCGCACCGGTCTACGACATGCGCGTGTACGGCGATGCGCACGCGGAACTGCATTTCTCCGCATACCAGGCATCCGTGCCGCAACTCGCGTGGATCGCCGAATCGTCGCTGGTCGAGGCGTCGCTCGACGCCGCGCTGCGGTTCCAGCCGAACCTCACGTGGTTCGATGCGCGCGCGCAGGGCTTCGACGTGCGTGACGACGCGGCCGTGCTCACGCTGTCGTCGGGGCAGGTGCTGGAAGCCGATCTCGTCGTCGGCGCGGACGGCGCGCATTCGTGGGTGCGCTCGCAAATGGGGGCCAAGGTCGAACGGCGCGACTACCGGCAGACGGGCGTCGTCGCCAACTTCAAGGCATCGCTGCCGCATCGCGAGACGGCCTACCAGTGGTTCCACGAAGGCGAGATCGTCGCGCTGCTGCCGCTGCCGGACGGCCATGTGTCGCTCGTCTGGTCCGCGCACACCGCGCATGCGGACGAATTGCTCACCCTCGATCCGGCACAGCTCGCGGCCGAAGTCGAGCGCGTGTCGCATGGCCAGGTCGGTTCGCTCGACTGCGTGACGCCGGCCGCCGGCTTCCCGCTGGCGCTGCAGACGGTCGACAAGCTGATCGCGCCGCGCGTCGCGCTGGTCGGCGATGCCGCGCATCTGATCCACCCGCTCGCGGGGCAGGGGATGAACCTCGGGCTGCGCGACGTTGCGGCGCTTGCCGACGCGATCGCCGGCAAGGAAAGCTTCCGCAACCTCGGCGATACGGTGCTGCTGCGCCGCTACGAGCGTTCGCGCCGCGAGGACATCCGCGCGCTGATGGTCGCGACCGACGGCCTGCAGCGGCTGTTCGCGGTGCCGGGCTCGCTCGCGAAGGCCGTGCGCAACGCGGGCATGGCCTTCGTCGGCGCGCAGCCGCTCGTGAAGCGCTGGCTCGTGTCGGCCGCGCTCGGCTGATCGAACCTTCGGCCGCTTCGCCGGTCGGACACGGTTCCGTTACGGCGTACACTGTGCCGTGCACACCGATTGAGCTGAAGGAAGATTTCGATGAAAAAAACGATCCGCATCGCGTCGCTGGCGCTGGCCGTCACGATGGCGACGCTTGGCTGCACCGCGCAGGCCGACCAGACCACCGACAAGCTGAAAGCCACGCTGCAGGCCCGTCTCGGCAACGACGCGCCGATCAAGAGTGTGTCGAAATCGCCGGTTGCGGGCCTTTATGAAGTCAACCTCGGCACGCAGATCATCTATAGCGATGCGGCGGGCGACTACGTGCTGCTCGGCGATCTCGTCGACGCCAAGACGCACAAGAACCTGACCGACGCACGCCTGTCCGAAATCAACAAGATCGATTTCGCGAGCCTGCCGTTCGCGAATGCGATCAAGGTCGTCAAGGGCAACGGTGCCCGCAAGATTGCGGTGTTCTCCGATCCGAACTGCCCGTACTGCAAGAAGCTCGAGACGACGCTGCAGTCGATCGACAACGTGACCGTCTACACGTTCCTGTACCCGGTGCTGTCGCCGGATTCGACCGCGAAGTCGAAGGCGATCTGGTGTGCGACCGACCGCGCGAAAACGTGGCAGAGCTGGATGCTCGACCATCGCGCCCCGTCCGGCGCCGGTACCTGCGATACCACCGCGCTCGACAAGAACCTCGCGCTCGGCCGCGGGATGAACGTCACGGGCACGCCGACGATCTTCCTGCCGGACGGCCGCCGTCTGCCGGGCGCAGTGTCGGCCGACCAGCTCAACCAGGCGCTCGCCTCGAACAAGTAACCGACCACACGCCGGGCCGCATGGCCCGGCCAGCGAGGGGCGCCCGCATGATCTGCCGGCGCCTCTCTTCGTTTTCGCCGCCGTATTCGACCGACCGATTGCCACGATGACCCAGCCGATCCGCTATTCGATTGTCCCGAAAGATCTTGCCGCGCACCTGTTCGAAGTGTCGGTGACGGTCGCCGATCCCGATCCCGAAGGCCAGCGCTTTTCGCTGCCGGTGTGGATTCCGGGCAGCTATCTCGTTCGCGAGTTCGCGCGCAACATCGTGACGCTCGGCGCATTCAACGACGCGGGCCGCAAGGTGCGGATCGCGAAGACCGACAAGCACACCTGGCAGGCCGCACCCGTGAACGGCGCGCTGACGCTGCGCTACGACGTGTATGCGTGGGACCTGTCGGTGCGCTCCGCGTATCTCGACGAATCGGGCGGCTTCTTCAACGCGACGGCCGTGTTCCTGAGCGTCGCGGGCCGCGAAGACGCACCGTGTGAAGTCGACATCGCGAAGCCGGCCGGTGCGGCGTTCCGCGCATGGCGCGTCGGCACCGCATTGCCCGAGGCGCGCGGCACGAAGCGCTACGGATTCGGCGCGTACCGCGCATCGAACTACGACGAGCTCTCCGACCATCCGGTGACGATCGGCGAATTCGCGCTCGCGACGTTCGACGCACACGGCGTGCCGCACGACATCGTGATCGCGGGGCGTGTGACACAGCTCGACATGGAGCGCCTGCGTACCGACCTGAAGCGCGTGTGCGAAGCGCAGATCGCGCTGTTCGAGCCGAAATCGAAGAAAGCGCCGATGGACCGCTACGTGTTCATGACGCTGGCCGTCAGCGACGGCTACGGCGGCCTCGAGCATCGCGCGTCGACCGCGCTGATCTGCAACCGCACCGACCTGCCGGTGAAGGGGCGGCCGGAAACGACGGAAGGCTATCGCACGTATCTCGGCCTCTGCAGCCACGAATACTTCCATACGTGGAACGTGAAGCGCATCAAGCCGGCGGCGTTCGTGCCGTACGACCTGACGCGCGAGAACTACACGTCGCTGCTGTGGCTGTTCGAAGGCTTCACGTCGTATTACGACGACCTGATGCTGGTGCGCAGCGGGCTGATGTCGCAGGACGAATATTTCGCGGCGCTCGGCCGTACGGTCGGCGGCGTGCTGCGCGGCACGGGGCGCCTGAAGCAAAGCGTTGCGGAAAGCTCGTTCGACGCGTGGATCAAGTACTACCGGCAGGACGAGAACGCGACCAACGCGATCGTCAGCTACTACACGAAGGGTTCGCTCGTTGCGCTCGCCTTCGATCTCGCGATCCGCGCGCAGACGCGCAACAGGAAGTCGCTCGACGACGTGATGCGCCTGCTGTGGCAACGCTACGGCCGCGATTTCTACCGCGGCAAGCAGGCGGGCGTCGAGGAAAACGAAGTCGAGGCACTGATCGAAGAGGCGACGGGCGTCGCGCTCGGCCGCCTGTTCGCCGATTCCGTGCACGGCACGCGCGACCTGCCGCTCGCCGAGCTGCTCGCACCGTTCGGCGTGACGCTTGCACCTGATGTCGCGAACGGCGCGGCCGCGAAGCCGACGATCGGCGCGCGCTTGCGCGGTGGCGCGGACTGCACGTTCGCCGCCGTCTACGAAGGCGGCGCCGCCCATCGCGCGGGGCTGTCGGCCGGCGACACGCTGATCGCGGTCGACGGGCTGCGCGTCACCGGCACCAACCTCGATGCACTGCTCTCGCGCTACCGGCCGGGTGACAAGGTCGAGGTCCACGCGTTCCGCCGCGACGAGCTGCGCACCGCGAAACTGAAGCTCGACGGCCCGGAAGTCATGCGCTACCGGCTGACGGCGGCCGCGAAGCCGGCTGCGGTCTCGAAGGCCCGGGAGGCCTGGCTGAAGGGTTGAACGGCCTGAAGCGGGTATCGGGGCGCGATCGAGGATTGTTCTGTTGCTGCAACAATCCGTCGCCCTGAACCCGCTTTTTCGCGGTCATGCGGCCGCGCACAATGGCGTCACTCGCGCTACCGAAGCGCAACCCTACTGGAGCCTGACATGACGACCATTCTGCAAATCAATTCCGCGGCACGTTCGCAAGGTGCGCAATCCACGCTGCTGGCCAACGAACTGACGGCAAAGCTGCAACAATCGAACCCCGGCGCGAAGGTCGTGGTTCGCGACCTGCTGGCCGATGCGCTGCCGCACCTCGACGAATCGGTGCTCGGCGCGTTCTTCACGCCGGCCGACCAGCGCACCGCGGAACAGAATGCGATCGTCGCGAAGAGCGATGCACTGATCGCTGAACTGCAAGCTGCCGACATCATCGTGATCGGCGCCCCGATGTACAACTTCGGCATCTCGTCGCAACTGAAGACGTACTTCGACTGGATCGCACGCGCAGGCGTCACGTTCCGCTACACCGAGAATGGTCCGGAAGGCCTGATCAAGGGCAAGAAGGTTCACGTGGTGACGGCCCGTGGCGGCAAGTACGCCGGTACGCCGAACGACAGCCAGACCCCGTACCTGCGCACGTTCCTCGGCTTCGTCGGCATGACCGACGTGAGCTTCATCTTCGCGGAAGGCCTGAACCTCGGGCCGGATGCGCAGAGCGCCGCGCTCGCCAGCGCACGCGAAGCGATCGCCGCCGCGTAAGGTCGACGCGGGTGCGCCGCACCCGCTGCATCGTCCGATAAAAAAACGCCGCGTCCCGAAAGGGGCGCGGCGTTTTTGCATGCCGGCTGGCTGGCTGGCGAAAGAAACGGCGGCGCGGCCGTTATGCGAGCGTTTCGGCCACTTCCGGCAGGCGCCAGTCGATCGGTTCGCGGCCTGCATCGACCAGATAGTCGTTCGCGAGCGCGAAATGGCGGCAACCGAGGAAGCCGCGGTGCGCGGACAGCGGCGACGGATGCGGCGCCTCGAGCACGCAATGCGCGCTCGCGTCGAACAATGCGCGCTTCGCCTGCGCGTGTGCGCCCCACAGCATGAACACGAGCCCGCGATGGCGGCCGGCGAGTTCGCGGATCAGCGTGTCCGTGCACTGCTCCCAGCCGCGCTTCGCATGGCTCGCGGCGGCACCGCGCTCGACCGTCAGCACCGTGTTGAGCAGCAGCACGCCCTGGCGCGCCCAAGTGTCGAGGCAGCCGTGGCGCGGCGTGTCATGACCGAAGTTCGCGGCGATTTCCTTGAAGATGTTGCGCAGCGACGGCGGCGTGCGCACGGCCGGCGGCACCGAGAACGCGAGCCCGTGCGCCTGCGGCGTGCCGCGATCGTCGCCGTGATACGGATCCTGGCCGAGGATCACGATCTTCACGTCGTCCGGGCTCGTCAGGCGCAGCGCGCGGAACACGTCGGTCGGATAGACCGTCTTGCCGGCCGCGCGCTCGTCATCGACGAAGCGGCACAGCGGCGCATATGCGTCGCTGTCGGTGAAGGGTTTCAGCACGTCGCGCCAGACGGCCGGCAGCGCGTCGAATTGCGCGGCGAGGTGTGGAACGTCGGCGGCAACAGGCTGTGGTGCCGTCGGGGCCGCAGCTGGTGCGGCGGCTTTCTTTGCGGGCTTGCGCCCGGCCGCGGGCGGCTCGGAAGGCGGGGACGGATTGTCATCCGGTGCCGTTTCCGGCACGAGATCGTCGAACAGCGACGCCTGTTGCGGCGCGCGGGAAGTCTTGCGGGTTGCCATGCGTGATGCGTGATTATTGCGCGCGCAGCCGGTAGCCGCGCTGCGCCTTGCTGATGTTTTCGGGAGCGAGGCCCGGCAGCGCCTGCTGCAGTTCGGCGGCGAGCGTTGCGAGCGCCGCTTCCGGGCCGTCGATCAGTTCGAGTTCGATTTCGCTGATCGGTTCGCGGCGCGTTTCGTGTTCCGCCTGGACGACGATCTCGCCGAGGTCCACCGCGGCTTCGACGGTTGCGCCGCCGATTGCGATGCGCCACAGCGTACGCGAAAAATCCGTGCGGAACAGCGCGGACAGCATGCCGGCCGCGTCATTCAGCGCGGCGGCGGCTTCCGGCACGTCGCAGGCCGCGACGAGCGCATCGATCTCGAGCGCGTCGCCGGCGACCGGCAGTTCCCATTCGTGGCGGCGGTGCAGGCCGCCTTCGGCGCTGCCGATCGTCTTGAACGTCTGCAGCCAGCCGTGCGGCGCGCGGCGCACGCGCACCGCGCTCTTCGAGCGGGCCAGCGCGAGATCGGGGGTGTCGTAATAGACGTTCGCGAGCGTAATGTCGTGACCGGGTTCGCCGGTCAGCGTCTCGAAGAAGCGTCGCGCGGCGTCGGCCTGGCCGGCCGGCAGCGTGAGCTTGATTTCCTTTTCGATCGCCATCAGAAGAACATCCGTGCGAGCTCTTCGCCCGGCTGATCGGCGCGCATGAACGCTTCGCCGACGAGGAACGTGTTCACGTTCGCCGCGCGCATCGTGTCGACGTCGGTGCGCGACAGGATGCCCGATTCGGTCACGACGATCCGGTCGGCCGGAATCATGTCGAGCATGTCGAGCGTCGTCTGGATCGACGTCTCGAACGTGCGCAGGTTGCGGTTGTTGATGCCGAGCAGCGGCGTCTTGAGCGTCAGCGCCTGTTCCATCTCGTTGCGGTCGTGTACTTCGACCAGCACCGCGAGGCCGAGCGAGTGCGCATACGCTTCGAGGTCCTGCATCAGCGGCGTGTCGAGCGCGGCTGCGATCAGCAGGATCGCGTCGGCGCCCATCGCGCGCGCTTCCATGATCTGGTACGCATCGACGATGAAGTCCTTGCGCAGCACCGGCAGCGTGCAGGCCGCGCGCGCTTCTTCGAGATAGCGGACGCTGCCCTGGAAGAACTGCTCGTCGGTCAGCACCGACAGGCACGCGGCGCCGTGTGCCGCATACGAACGTGCGATGTCGGCCGGCACGAAATGCTCGCGCAGCACGCCTTTCGACGGGCTCGCCTTCTTGATTTCGGAAATCACTGCTGCGTGGCCGGCCGCGTGCTTCGCACGCAGTGCGCCGACGAAGTCGCGCAGGTCGCGCGCGGATGCGTCCAGTTTCAGTGCCTCGAGCGGTGCGCTGCGCATGGCCGCCGCGACTTCTTCGCGCTTGACGGCGATGATTCGGTCGAGAATGTCGCTCATGTGGATTCCTGCTTGATTCGTAAGGGGAGTCAGCGCTTGAACTGCTGCGTGAAGCGCACGAGTTCGTCGACCTTCGCGCGGGCCTTGCCGCTCGCGATCGCTTCGCGGGCGAGCTGGATGCCGTCCGCGATCGATTCGGCGACGTTCGCCGCATAGAGCGCGGTGCCCGCGTTCAGCGTGACGATCTCGCGCGCGACGCCCGGCTGGTTGTCGAGCGCACCGAGCAGCATCGTGCGCGATTCGTCGGCATTTTCCACCTTCAGCGTGCGGTTCGACACCATCTGCAGGCCGAAGTCTTCCGGATGGATCTCGTATTCGTGCACCTTGCCGTCGCGCAGTTCGCCGACGAGCGTCGCCGCGCCGAGCGATACCTCGTCCATCCCGTCCTTGCCGTACACGACCAGCACGTGCTGCGCGCCCAGACGCTGCATCACGCGCACCTGGATGCCGACGAGGTCGGGGTGGAACACGCCCATCAACTGGTTCGGCGCGCCGGCCGGATTGGTCAGCGGGCCGAGGATGTTGAAGATCGTACGCACGCCGAGCTCGCGGCGCACGGCCGCGATGTTCTTCATCGCCGGGTGATGATTCGGCGCGAACATGAAGCCCATGCCCGTTTCGGCGATCGACGCGGCAACCTGGTCGGACTGCAGGTCGATGTTCACGCCGAGCGCCTCGAGCACGTCGGCGCTGCCGGACTTGCTCGACACGCCGCGGTTGCCGTGCTTCGCGACCTTCGCGCCGGCTGCCGCCGTGACAAACATCGACGCGGTGGAGATGTTGAACGTGTGCGAGCCGTCGCCGCCGGTGCCGACGATGTCGACGAAGTTCGAGTTGTCCTGCACCTCGACGTGGTTCGCGAATTCGCGCATCACGGTCGCGGCGGCGGCGATCTCGCCGATCGTCTCCTTCTTCACGCGCAGCCCGGTGATGATCGCGGCCGCCATCACGGGCGACATGTCGCCGCGCATGATGAGCCGCATCAGGTGCAGCATCTCGTCGTGGAAGATTTCGCGGTGTTCGATCGTGCGCTGCAGCGCTTCCTGCGGGGTAATCGTCATCGTGAGGCTCCCGTCAGGCTGCGTGCGCGGCCGCGCGGGCCTGCTTCAGGAAGTTCTCGAGCAGCGCATGGCCGTGCTCGGACAGGATCGATTCCGGATGGAACTGTACGCCTTCGATCGGCAGCGTCTTGTGACGCAGGCCCATGATTTCGCCGTCGTCGGTCCACGCGGAAATCTCGAGGCACTCGGGCAGCGATTCGCGCTCGACCGCGAGCGAGTGATAGCGCGTGACGTCGAAGTGCTTCGGCAGGTCGGCGAACACACCGCGGCAGTCGGTTTCGATCTTGCTCACCTTGCCGTGCATGATGGTCTTCGCGCGCACGACGCGGCCGCCGAATGCCTCGCCGATCGCCTGATGGCCGAGGCAGACGCCGAGGATCGGCTTCTTGCCCGCGAATTCCTTCAGCACGTCGAGCGTGATGCCTGCGTGCTGCGGATTGCTCGGGCCGGGCGACAGGCAGATCGCGTCGGGATTCAGGCGCGCGATTTCGTCGAGCGTGATTTCGTCGTTGCGGTAGGTGCGCACATCCTCGCCGAGTTCACCGAAGTACTGGACCAGGTTGTAGGTAAACGAATCGTAGTTGTCGATCATGAGCAGCATGGTCAGTCTCCGGTCAGAAGTCGCTATCGAGGCCGTCCTGGACCTGTTCGGCCGCACGCAGCACCGCGCGCGCCTTGTTTTCGGTCTCTTGCCATTCGGATTCGGGCACCGAATCCGCGACGACGCCGGCCGCCGCTTGCACATACAGGTTGCCGTTGTGGATCAGGCCCGTGCGGATCGCGATCGCGAGATCCATCTCGCCCGAGAACGACAGGTAGCCGACGGCGCCGCCGTACAACCCGCGCTTGACCGGCTCGAGCTCGTCGATCAGTTCCATCGCACGGACCTTCGGCGCGCCGGACAGCGTGCCGGCCGGGAACGTCGCGCGCAGCACGTCGTAGTTCGTCATGCCGGGCTTCAGCTTGCCTTCGACCGAGCTGACGATGTGCTGCACGTGCGAGTATTTCTCGATGACCATCTGGTCGGTCACGTGCACCGAGCCGATTTCCGCGATGCGGCCGACGTCGTTGCGCGCGAGGTCGATCAGCATCACGTGCTCGGCGATCTCCTTCGGATCGTTGAGCAGTTCGGTCGCGAGTTCCGCATCGCGCTCGGGCGTGTTGCCGCGCGGGCGCGTACCGGCGAGCGGGCGGATCGTGACGATCTGGTCTTCGCCGCGCTTTTCCTGGCGCACGAGGATTTCCGGCGATGCGCCGACCACGTGGAAATCGCCGAAGTTGTAGTAGTACATGTACGGCGACGGGTTCAGCGAACGCAGCGCGCGATACAGCGACAGCGGATTGTCGCGGTACGGCTTCGTCAGACGCTGGCCGACCTGGATCTGCATCAGTTCGCCGGCAGCGATGTATTCCTTCGCCTGGCGGACGGCAGCCAGATAGTCGTCCTTCTTGAACTCGCGGAACGTCTCGGTGCGCACGCTCGCCGACGTGACGGGCGGCTGCACGGTCGTGCGCAGGCGCTGCTTCAGTTCGCGCAGGCGCTGTTTCGCCTTTGTATAGGCTTCGGCCTGGCTCGGGTCCGCGTAGATGATCAGGTACAGCTTGCCGGCGAGGTTGTCGATGACCGCGACTTCCTCGGTCAGCAGCAACTGGATGTCGGGCAGGCCGAGATCGTCGCGCGGCGCGGTGTTCGCGAGCTTCTTCTCGATGTAGCGCACCGCGTCGTAGCCGAAATAGCCGGCGAGACCGCCGCAGAAGCGCGGCAGGCCCGGGCGCTGCGCCACCTTGAAGCGCGCCTGGAACGATTCGATGAACTGGAACGGGTCGCCGTCATGCGTCTCGACGACCTGGCCGTCGCGCACGACTTCCGACACGCCGTTGCGGGTACGCACGAGCGTACGGGCGGGCAGGCCGATGAACGAATAGCGGCCGAAGCGTTCGCCGCCGACCACCGATTCGAGCAGGAACGAGTTGGCGCCCGAGCGTTCGGGCTGGGCCAGCTTCAGGTAGAGGGACAGCGGCGTTTCGAGATCGGCGAGGGCTTCCGCGATCAGCGGGATGCGGTTGTAGCCTTCGTTCGCGAGCGATTGAAATTCGAGTTCGGTCATGTTCCGGTCCTGTTCGGGACGAGCGGCGCGTGCGCCAGGGATCACTTGACGCTGCGCGGGTTGCCGTCGGCGAAAGGGCGGTCGATCGAGAAGTGCCTGTTGCCGGCCGGCACTCCGGGCGTGAACGTCGCGAGCCTGCGGCCGAGCCTGAACGCAAGCGTTCGGACGCGGTAGAACTCGAGGTGGTGCGACGGTCGGCGCGCGGATGCGCAGCGAGATAAAAAACGGCGCTGAAGACGTGCTTCAGCGTACCTCATCGAAGAGGTTAGCGCGACCAGCGACGCCAGGGCCAGGCTCCCCGGTCGATGCTGCTCAGACTCCGTTTTTTATTCAGAAACATGCAGATGGAAGAAATAATCAGATGGTTGGCCGGCCGGCGTTGTGCGCGGTAATCGCGCGAGCTGCGACCAGCAACGAATCGACTATACCATCCGAATTTATCGTTTGTATAGCTTTGCCGTGGTTGTAGCCGTAGGGCACCGTCAGCGTCGCCATCCCGGCCGCGCGGCCTGCCAGCGCATCGTTTTCCGAGTCGCCGATCGCGACCGCCGCATCCGGTGCGATGCCGAGCGCGTTGCAGGCCGTCAGCATCGGCAGCGGATCGGGCTTCTTGCGCGCGACGCTGTCGCCGCCGAGCACGATGCCGAAGCAATCGGCCAGCCCGTATTGCTCGAGCAGCTCGACAGCAAAGCGGTGCGGCTTGTTCGTCACGCACGCGAGCCGGATGCCGGCCGCGCGCAGCGCGTCGAGTCCGGCCGCCACGTCCGGATAGAGGCGCGTGTGTCGGCCGTTGATCTTCGCGTATTCGGTCTGGTAGATCGCCAGCGCGTCGTCGAAGCGCGCGTGCGCTTCGTCGGCCGGGAAGCGCGGCTTCAGCACGCTCTGGATCAGGTGTTCGGAGCCCTTGCCGACGTAGCCGATCACCTCGTCGCGCGACGTGGCCGGCGCGCCGAGCTGCGCGAGCATCCCGTTCAGGCCGGCGGTGAAATCGTCGGCCGTATCGACCATCGTGCCGTCGAG